>NZ_JAELTU010000016.1 GCF_016429015.1 Rhizobium sp. ASV20 | reverse complement strand
TGGTTTACGCTGAAGCGACAAATCCTCCGGATTTGCGCTGGTGACGCGGGGTGGAGCAGCCCGGTAGCTCGTCAGGCTCATAACCTGAAGGCCGCAGGTTCAAATCCTGCCCCCGCAACCAATTACAAAAAGGCCCGCGTCTAGCGGGCTTTTTCTATTTGGTAAAGCCTCGACGATTTAACGCCTCCTCACAGGACCCCAAACAGCCAAAGACGACGCAGTCGCACTGAAAACCACAAAATCCGGCCACCGAAACCAATAGTTTGACCCAATATCAAGACTTTATCGGCCTCCGAAGTGGAAGCCGAAGTCGTTTTTACCCCTAGCACAAACGGGCCCCCATGATTTGAAGTGTCCCTTGCTGGTGTGATTCGCTGTCCCGATACGGAAGGTGAGCGTCGCCCTAAATGGGTGGAGGGTGACAGCATTCGCTTGCGCCTCCACCTGATCCCCTTCTTCGGAAAGATGGGGCTTTCGGAGATCATCTTGTTCATGGGCAAGATGGGCTTGCGCCCGGATGAGGCGATAGAGCTTTAGCATCGTGATGTGACCATTATCGAAGATCCCGAGAGCCGCGAGAGCATCCTTGAAATCGAGGTGCGCGGCACTTGGGGGATCGGCTGGCGCAAATCCATGCCAGGTGCGGTGAAGCCCTATGAACGCTTGCGCGACCGGATAAGACCGGTTTGCGGGAAGGACAAGCAAAGCAGCGAAACCATCGTCAAGGCTCCGCAGCCGACCGATCTTCTCCTTCTCGGCAATTATCTCAAGATGTTCAATGACCTACTTGAAGCGCAGAACCTGAAGCTGGACCGGAATGGTAAGCCGCGAACAGCCTACAGCCTACGTCATACCTATATTTGCCTTCGTCTCATGGAAGGTGCTGATGTTTATGCGATTGCCAAAAATTGTCGCACCAGCGCCGAAATGATTGAAAAACTCTACGCGGCGCACATCAAGACCTCGCTTGATGCCGCGTTCATCAATTCCCGAAGGCCTAAGCGTGGCAGTCGCGGACGGAAGGTGCCCAGGACGGCGGGACCGCCGTCCTACCACGAAAGCCGGGTTCGCAGGGTCCGGTAAAGACACCCGAACGAGTGTCGTCACAAATCGCTTGCCGATTTGTCAGCCCGCTTGGCGGGCCTTAAAGAGGGAAAAGTCCCTGTCCGGTCACCGGTCCAGAAAGCCCGATGACCGGAATCTATTATCAATCGAAAGCCTTCTTACATGAGCAGAACCTTGACGAACCATATTGGTTAACTAATAATTATAGTGAACCAAGGAAAGTTAGGTGCCATGACTGCTGCATTTACCGTGCGGGTTTCGGATGAAACCGCGGACAAGCTTAATCAGATCGCGGAAAAGCTGGATCGCTCCCGCGCGTACATGGCTGCTGAGGCCATCGAGGCGTTCGTTGAGCAGCAGGAGTGGCAGCTTGCCGAGATCGAAGCCGGGTTGGCTGAAGCCAACCGGGGTGAATTCGCCAGCGACGACGACGTGGCCAAGGTTGTCGGGAAATACGTCAAGTCCGCTCGCCAATCATGAGCAGGAAACGCATCCGCTGGACGCTGCGAGCGTTGCGGCGGCTTGATCAGATTGGCGAGTATATCCAGAAAGACAACCCGGATGCCGCAGCGCGTGTGATTGCGCGCATTGTGTCGGCTGTTGATATGCTGGCGGAGTTTCCGGCGACGGGGCGCGCCGGCCGCATCAAGGGCACACGTGAAGTGGTGCTCGCGGATATTCCCTATATCATTCCCTATCGCGTCGGGCAGGACATCGAGATCCTAACCGTTATGCACGCACATCAACGGTGGCCTCTTGAGCTGTAGTCTCACCATGGATTCAGCGATCACCTGGGCTAATAACTGGCTCGCCGCTCACAGCTACGCTGTGCTTGGCGAGCCTAAACTTGCACATGCCGTACCATGGTCGAAAATCCATCGTTCGCTACCGATCGCGGCCATGTTTATCTAAGATGGAACGCTCCCGCTTGTGCGCTTAGCTAGGCCGGGTGATGTCCGATCGCCAAGCCATAGATTGACGGCGTATATCTATTTCGGTCTGCGGAATGCGATCTGGACCGCCCTGTTTAATGCTACCGGAAGGACGGACATGTGGTTTTCCCCGGCATATTCCTCGAATGTGATCGTCGACGCAGGTGACGTCTGCTTGGCCAATCGGAATGCCATGTCGCGGGCGAGTTCTATTGTGCGCGTTTCCTTGGCGTGCTCCTGCCGTTTCTGCTCTTCGGCAGTGCCCTTGTGAAAGGGTGCTAGGGTTTCGCCTTCGTATTGCCCCGCGGAAAGATGTAATTCGCCCTCAAGGAAGCTATCGTTCTCCTCCGTGAATTCCCGCTCCACCTCGAGAATTGCTTCGTCTTCCCAGTAGATCGCCGGGCTTGCGGAAATCCAGTGGCGGAAGGCCTGCGGTTTCTTGAACAGCGCATAGAGTGCGAACAGACCTCCGAACGAATGGCCGAAAAGTGACTGGCGCGATCGGTCGATTGGAGCCTGCCGCTGTATCCACGGTTTGAGCTCGTTCTCGATGAGCGCCAGGAAACGCTCGGCGCCGCCGGTTCTGACATCTGGCGTGTCGGGGTAGAACGGCGGATAGATCCGTCCCGGCGGGGGGCTCAGATCCCAGGAGCGGCGAAGCGGGTCATAGGGTTCTTCGGTTTGATAGCCGATTGCGACGATTACGCCCTCGGCCACGTCGGTGCCATTGGGGTAGCTTGCTTGCACCTTCAATGCATCGACAGCGGTTGCGAAACAGGCGTTGCCATCGGTCAGATAAAGGATCGGCCAACCCTCTGGTGGCGCTGGCTTATTGGGTCGGTAGAGAAAGATCCGGTGCGGCTGATCGGCATTGTCAAACTTCAGATCTGCGAATGTGCAGCCGGCAAGAGCGACAGGTGCAGGCGCTGCGGCCGCATAATCTGTGGGCGAGTGACACATGGCGTCTCCGGCATATGAAAAATGTGCAGCAGGCGAACAATCCGTGCTGCAAAACGATAAGATGACTTTCAAACTCATATTATTTGAAGTGCGATCTGGCAAGCGGAACAGATGCCCGGTCGTCGATAGTCTCGCCGGCAATTTTGCGTCGAGTTCGCCAGGCTATGCGGGATGGCGGAACCATTCTGCAACGCGAGAACGAAATCCGTCAATAATATGACTCTTTTACTCATCTATTATTGACGCCGGCCATAGCGGGGAACTAACTTGCGCCATCCATTGTAAAAACGGGTGGGCGAAAAGCTGATGAGGCCGGAATCATATAACTATATCAATAATTTGCCGCGCAAGAGATTCCATTCTGCCGGTGGCGCCACAGCGCTAGCGACGCTGTTTGCGCTAAGCGGAGCAGCCCTTGCGCAGGACACGTCTGGCAATGCGAACAGTGCAAATGCCACCCAACTCGCGCCGATCATCGTCAGCGGCCAGTCGGGTGATGCAAGTGACAATGCGACTGTTGCGGCAAAAAAGAGTGGCGGCGCCACCAAGATCGATACGCCCGTGCTCGAAACGCCACGCTCCGTATCGGTAATCACTCGAAAAGAGCTCGAGGAACGCGGTGCCCAGGACGTCGTCGAGGCTGTGCGCTATTCCGCAGGCGTCCAAACCGGCTCCTACGGCTTTGATCCGCGCTTCGACCAGATCTACATCCGCGGCAACGACGTCACCACAGACGGCGACTATCGCGACGGGCTGCGGCAGCCCTATATGAACTACGCGATGTTTCGAACCGATCCCTATGCGCTCGACCGCGTGGAGATCATCAAGGGACCGGTATCCGTGCTCTACGGTGCTGGTTCTCCGGGTGGTATCGTCAACAAGGTATCGAAGCTGCCGACTGAGGAGACGATCAGAGAGGTCGGTATCCTTTACGGAACATCTGATCGCGCGCAGACGATGTTCGACTTCAGCGGGCCGGTCAACAACGACGACGATAGCATGCTGTATCGGATCACCGGCCTTGCGCGGAAGGGCGATACCAACTTCGACATAGCCGACGACCGCTATCTCATTCAGCCGTCCTTGACCTGGAAGCCCGACAACGCGACGAAGTTCACGATCTACGGATCGGCGCAATCGACAACGTCGGATGCCAACCCCGGCGCCATGAAAGGCCCTGACGGCAATGTTCTCAATTTTCGGGACAGCGATCCCGACTATGATTATCAAAAGACCAAGCAGCAGCAGGTCGGCTATCAGTTCGAACATGAGTTCGACGGTGGTTTCACCTTCCGCCAGAACCTTCGCTTCTCTCACCTCGATCTAAAGGCGCGCTATCTCAGCACCCTCGGCTGGACCGGAAACGTCGCCAATCGCGGCGCGTCGGCAATTGCCGACAGAATGAACGTCTTCCAGGTCGACAACCAGCTCGAGTCCAAATTCAACACCGGTCCGGCCGCACATACCATGCTGTTCGGCCTGGATTACACGCATATGAAGGATTCCTACGCATACGGACTGGATGCGACAACAAGCCCGGCCTATGACTTCGATATCACCAACCCGACCTATGGAGTATCGGGCCCGACGCCGGACTACAATAACAGCCGAGTCAACGCGAGCCTCCAGCAGTTTGGCGCCTATGCGCTTGATCAGATCGAACTCGACAAATGGCGTTTCACGCTCGGTGGTCGCCAGACCTGGGTCAAGCAGTCGACCGATACAACGGATGTCTCTTCCGATACGACAACGAATAGCAGTCTCAACAAAAGCGCGTTTTCAACGCAAGCCGGGGCGCTTTATCTCTTCGACAACGGGGTTGCGCCCTTCGCGAGCTATTCGACTTCCTTCAATCCGGTCACGCAGAGATCCGCATCCGGCAGCATCCTCAATCCTGCGAAGGGCGAGCAGTTTGAGCTCGGCGTGAAGTATCAGCCGCCGGGCACCGACATCCTTCTCTCGGCCGTCGCCTATCATCTTGCCGAGAAGAACAAGCCGGTTCTGATCGACCCGCTGACAGGCATCTATGCGTCTCTCGGCGAAGTGACCAACAAGGGTATCGAGCTGGAGGCAAGGGCCAATATCACCGATGGCTGGGATGTCGTTGCGGCCTACGCCTATAACCATTCCGAAATCACGCGCGGTGACAATGAAGGCAATGCGCCGGCGGTGACGCCGCAGAGCATCGCCAGCCTATGGTCGAACTATACCTTCCAGGAGGATTCCGCCGCGAAGGGTCTAACCGTCGGCGCTGGTATTCGCTATACGGGCGAGAATTACACCAGCACGGCAAATACGGCTAAGAATGATGCGAGCGTCTATCTCGACGCGGCCCTGTCTTACGACTTCGGTGCGATCGATCAGAAATACAAGGGCCTGACCGCATCGATTGATGTCCGCAACATCGCCAACCGGCGCCTCACGGTGTGCAACGAAGGCTATTGCTATCTTGGGCAGGGCCGTAACGTTACTGCTTCCTTGAAGTATCGCTGGTAAGCTCCCCGCAGGCGTCGTCCTTACACGGCGCCTGCGTTTCTTTATCGAGCGCTTGCCAAGCGAGACAGCTCTATCTCGGAACCTTCCCTCCCGCTTCTTTCGAACTCCGCTCGATCGTCTCTTCCGCGAGGCTTGCTTGGAAAACGGGCAAGGGGCGCGCATGTATTTTGCCGAATGCCGTCTAAAGGGCGCGAGCCGTGGCTGGCTCCTCCGCCTTGGACGGATGGCCTGCTTCCATCATCGTCTCGTCGGCTACCGTTGCGCCTTTGAGGGCTGCATTACGCATGAGCCGATTAGGTCGCTCTGCGTCGTTTCATCAGCAAGAGCAACAGCAATGGCGCGCCGACGAGAGCTGACACTAGGCCTGCGGGCATCTGATAGGGAAAGGCAATCATTCTGCCGAACCAATCCGCAAGCACCATGAGGCCGCCTCCGGCAAATGCTGCACCTGCAAGCTGCGGCGCGGCCCGGCGTAATCCAAGTTCCCGGGCAAGATGTGGACCCATCAGGCCAATGAAGCTCAAGGGGCCGACGATGAGGGTGGCAGCGGCCGTCATGGCCGCGGCAAGAGCAAAAAGGCTGGCGCGAGCCTGATTGACGCGGATGCCGATCGCCTGTGCGGCCTGTGGACCGAGCGGCAGTAGATCCAGCCAGCGATACGCCATAAAGGCAAGCGCGAGGCCTGCCGCTGCGGCAGTCGTTGCCGCGATTGCCTTGGGTGCGTCGACAAGATAGGTCGAGCCGCTCATCCATTGTATGACGATCATTGCGCGTGGATCGCCGCTTGCGGCAAGCACACTGATGAAGGCATCGAGCATGGCGCCGAGCGCGATGCCCGTCAGAAGCACGCGCTCCGGCGCAAACCCGGATCGGATGCCGAACAGGAACATGGCGATAAGAACCGCGAATGCACCGAGGCCGCCGAAACCGAGCTGCGCGATCATGCCGGGGGCGGGCAGGATGAACAGTGCGGCGGTAACACCAAGGGTGGCGCCGGCCGAGATGCCGAGCACTTCCGGGCTTGCCATCTCGTTGCCGGAGAGGCGTTGCAGGATGGCGCCGACGACCCCGAGCATCGTACCGGCGGCGAAGGCGCCGACGATGCGGGGCAGGCGATAGGGCAGCACATCTGGCCAGTGCTGAATGCTCAGCATGGTCCAAGCGCCTTCTGGTGTGCGGCCTAAGAAGACCGCACCGATCAGAAGAAGGACGAGAGCGGGGATCGATGCGTACAGCAGTGTCCTCGAAGTGTGCATGGCGTGGGTCGCATTTTGCATCGACTTCGGAGCGTTGCCTCGCATCGCATTCAAACGGGGCAGCATCAATAGGAGCAGCGGGGCGCCGATCAGAGCGGTGATGGCACCCGTTGGAAGAAATGTCGAAGACGCCCCGGAAAAGAACAATAGCGCTTCATCCGTTAGCAGCAGCAAGCCTGCACCGATAAGTGGTGACCAGATGAGTTGGCTCTTCATGTGCCGAGCGCCGGCAAGCTGGGCGATGCGCGGAGCGATCAGGCCAATGAAGCCGATGACGCCGACCGCACTGGTGACGATTGCCGCAAGCGCAATTGCAATACAGACTGCCGTGATACGGGTGCGCTTGACTGAAAGGCCAAGTCCGCTCGCGCCGCGATCGCCCAGTTCCATGAGCGACAACGGCCGCACCATCAGCAAGGCCGCGATGGCAAGAATGGTGATTTTCGGCAGAAGCGATACAGGAATGGTCCAGCTTTGCTGTGCCAGCGAACCGGCGCCCCAGATGAACAGGCCGGACAGATAGCGTTCGTTCATGAGCACCAGAATGGCGGCAAGTGCACCGCACCAAACGCCGACGACCAACCCGGCAAGGACGAGCGCTAAAGGTGAGAAGCCGCGCCTTGCGCCGATGAGGAAAACGACGGTGGCCGCAGCCGCGCTGCCGAACAGGGCGACCGCATCGCGGCTGAGCCCCTGAAGGGCTGGGAAGGCAAGCATGACAGCAACCAGCGCCAAGTTGGCGCCGGCGGAAATGCCAAGCGTCGATGGGGAGGCCAGCGGATTGCGCAGCACCTGCTGCAGCAAGCTCCCCGACAGTGAGAGGGCGGCGCCGGCCAGCAATGCGGTGGCGATCCTCGGCAAGGTCGAATAGAGCAGCAGCAGGCGCTGCGGGTCGTAGCCGGCTTCCTCGTTCAGCAGTCGCGACAAATCGGGATACAGTTGATGCCAGGTCAGCAGGCCGGCGAGCGCCAGCAGCGTCAATGCCACGGCGGGCGCGCCGTAGCGATTGTTTGCTTCAATGCGGTTCATGCGAGCTTTTCCAGGTGGTCGAGCAGGATACGTGCGAAGCGCTCAGCTTCCTGCACCATGCCGAACATCAGGGTGCCTGGCAGCACGGAGACGCGCTCGGCCTGAACGAAGGGGAGGCTGGTCCAAAGCGGACTATCCCGCAGAGTGTCGAGAACGTTAGGCGGCAAAAGCGGTTCGAAGGCGATCAACCGCAGGCTCTGATCGAGCGTCGCCAATTGCTCCAGGCCAATCGTTTCGAAACCCCAATAATCGCCGGCCCCTGCCCATGCATTTCTGAGGCCGATCCTGGTCATGACATTCTGATAGAGGCCAGCGCCGCAATAGATGCGCGCGTGGCGTTGGTCGACAAAGTTGATCAATGCCAGCGGAGGCGGGTTGAGTCTCTTCACCCGCTCCGCATAATCATCGAAGAAGCGCTCAGACCGCGCCAGGAAAGCATCGGCCTGCAATCGGCGGCCGATTGCATCTCCGAGCAAACGTGTTGCTTCGATGGAGCGCGGCAGGGCGTCGCCTCCTTCAGCGTAAATCGTCAATTCCATGACCTGGGAAATCGCCTCCAACTGAGGCTTCAGTGGAGCAAGATAAGGTGTCGTCAGGATCAGTGCCGGTTTGATGCTGGCGAGGACTTCGAGATTGATCTCGCTGGTGGTGCCGAGATCGATGACACCGGAGGGCATTTTCGGCTCGACGACCCACATGTCCCAATCGGCAAGGGAGGCGATCGCGGCAGGGGCAACACCAAGGGCTAGCAGTGTGGAGGCCAGGCCATAATCGAGGGAAACGATCGGGCCGGATATGGCTTCGGCGCCTATTCCTGCTTGGGGAACGGCAAAAAGCGCCGCGGCGGCAAGAAGCGTGCGGCGCGATAGCCTGACATTTTCGAGGATGTGTTCAGATGACATAGGCAAGCGGCGTTCCATGCACGGGATGCGCGGTGACGCCCATATTGGCGCCGTAGATCGTATGCAAAGTCTCTTCCTCCAAGAGGCTTTGTGAAGGACCCTTGGCAATCAGATGTCCCTGCTTCAGCGCATGCAGGTGATCGCAGAAATGCGCGGCGATGTTGATGTCGTGCAGGACGAGGATGGCACTCAGGTCCTTCGTCCGGCATAGCTCCCGCACGAGCCCGAGAACTTCCATCTGGTGGGCAATATCGAGTGCCGATGTCGGTTCATCGAGGAGCAGACAACGGCTGTCCTGGGCAACGAGCATGGCGATCCAGACCCTTTGGCGTTCACCACCGGAGAGCGTCTCCACCATCCGGGCCGCCAAGGTATCGACATGCGTCAGTTTCATCGCAGTCTCTACCTTTTCGCGGTCGAGATCGGTGAAGCGCCCGAGCGCCCCGTGCCATGGATAGCGTCCACAGGCGACCAGCTCCTTGACGGTCATGCCTCCGGCCGACGAAGTGTCTTGCGGCAGGTAGGCCACGGCGCGCGCGAAAGCGCGTATGTCATACGAACCGGCAGCAATGCCATCGAACAGGATACGCCCGCCGCTCGGCTGAATTTGCCGGGCCAGCAACTTGATCAACGTGGACTTGCCGGAGCCGTTATGGCCGATCAGGCCGGAAATTTCGCCGGCATTGAAGCTGATATCGAGCGGGTGAAGAATAGTCTTGCCGTCGACCGCGAAGCTTACGGCTTCGGTTGTAAAAACCGCAGCGTGCTGCTGGGCGTTCCCGGTTGGCGTTTCGTCTTTCATCTTCGTTCCTGCGGAAGCGTTTTCGCTTCCTGACATGCTGATGGTCGTCTCGGCGGGATCCCGCGCAGGGAGCGCCTTCTTCACGCACGCATCTCCCGAACACGTGCGGGCCGGTTGCCTCTCCGATCGCGGGCGTCAGCATAATCCTGAGACGCTTCGAGCGAGATCGCGGCGAGGCAGCGCGAATGGGCTTCACGAAGAAGGCCGCAGACAAGCGCACAGGACACGCCGGCCTCCCGGGCGATGATATTCTGGGGGACGTCGTCGAAATAATGCTCCTCGTAGAACTTCCGGGTTCTGGCGGGCATGGCTTCGACCGTGCAGCGGAAGGCCTTGTAAGCCTCTGCCTCGTGAAGATGCTCTTCAGGGCTTCCGTAGGCTGAGGTATTGCCGCCGACCTCCTCGCCGACGAACAGGCCGCGTTCATATTGAAGACGCCGCATGTGGTCGGTCGCCAGGTTGCGCACCATGCGCATCACATAGGGTGTGGGTGCTTCTATGTCTTCCCGCAGCGGCTTGGAGACCAGTTGCAACAGAACTTCCTGCACGACATCTTCGGCCAACGTCATGCAGCCCGTGACCCTGCGCGCGACGGAAAGAAGCTTCGGATAGGCATGAAGTGCGGCTTGAAGTTGCTCATTGGACGTCGACGGCGAATGGTTGGCAATCATGTCGGGCTCTCGCTGAAATCCGAAGTTGCATTCCGGTGTGCCCCTCTTTTTGAAAGGGGACCCTATAAAACATGATTATCTGAGTCAAGATAGAGGATTGGAAAATTTCTGCATCTTCTAATTCATGGCCTATCGCTATGATTTTACTTTAAATTTCAAAGGAATCTCCGGAGAGAATTTCACACCGTGTGATGATGCCAGATCGGTTGCGGGACCGGCGTTGATGTCGCGATAGACCATGCAAAAATGCCGGTTTCCACATCGCCGAACCGACCTGAGCGGGTGAAAATCACTCCTTCTGGCGTCTGGAGATATTCACCATAAGTTGTATTGTCGAGTGCAAATGTCACGCTCTGCGGGTTGATGCGGAAGCCCATTCCTAGACATTTGAGCGCCGCCTCTTTCTTGACCCAGCAAGCCAGAAAGATGTCGCGGTGAGATCGCGGCTCTAACTGGTTTACTTGATTGAGCTCGTCTTCGGAAAGGATCATCGGCATGATTTCGAGCGCCGCCTGCTCCGAAAATGCATCCAGTCGCTCGATATCGATGCCGATACGGCCGCCGTAATGGATTGCAAGCGCCACTCGATCTCGCGTGTGGGAGAGATTGAAGTCGATATCGGGATGGTCGGTCAGGTGCGGTCTGCCTGACGGCGTCATGGCAATGGACAGTGTTTGAGGCGTGTAGCCGAGCCGGTTCCCGAGGACATGACGGCAGAGAAACCGCCCCGCCGTGAAGAGGTGCCGTGCTTCGGTCGAACGAAACGCGGCTGCGCGCTGTTGTTCGTGTTCGCTCAATATTCGGTCCGGGACACGAAATCCATCGCGCACCTGCAGGCAGTGAAGCTCAACCTGCGCCCTGTCTCCTCCCGCTTGCAAAGCGTCCACTCTACTCTGCCGCCTGTCCCATGTGTGAAGAGAGCCCCGATGGATGGACCTGCGTTTCCCACTGAACGATAGGATCGAGTTGACCGACGTTGAAGTGTTCATGACCGAGCAACGCATTGGCGATGACAGCGCTGCGCCAGGCGGCCAGGCTGAGCTGCGGCTCTGCAATGCCATGGCTGTTGCGACCGGCATTCAGGACGAAGATCCGGTTCGCACCCGGGCCGTCCCATGCCAGTGAGAAGTCGCTGTTCAGCACCGGCTCGCCGACGGAATTCAGTTCGATGCGGTGTTCGAGCGATTGCAGGAAATCGGGAAGGACGAAGCGATAGCCGGTGGCAAGGACGATCATGTCGACGGCAAGCGTTTCGATGCTGTCGTCGAAACCGTTGCGCATCGTCAGTTTGACCTCGGAGCCATCCTGCACGGCAGCGATGACGTTGCGAAATGGCCGTAGCGATATGCCTTGGTCGGGAGCGTTTCGTGTTTCGAGTTTGCGCTCGTAGAGCCGGCGATAGAGCCTCTTCAAGGTCGAGGCGGAGACACCGTCGCTTGCCAGGACCTGCCGACGGGTATGGGTGAGCCGCAGTTCCTCGGGCAGCCCGTGGAAGCGCTCCATATAGCTCGGCGTGAAAAGCTCATTGGTAAATGGCGTGGCATCAAGAGGTTCGAAATTCGGACGGCGACTGACCCAATGGATGGTCGAGACACCGTTCTGGTCCAGAAGCGCATCGACGATCTCCGCACCACTTTGCCCGCCACCAATGACGGCGACGCGCCGAGCTTCAACGCCTCCAAGTCTCTGGGCTGCCTCGCTGCTGTGGAAGGTCATCGATTTCGCCAACTGTTCGGCCCAGGCGGGGCGGGCCGGAATTTTTCCGACGCCGACGGAGAGATTGCGGGCGTCGATTGTCCCATCATCGGTTGCTACGGAAAAGAGGCCGTCATTGGCATGGATGTCGCGCACTCGCGATCCGAAGCGAAGCGAGGCCAAACCGCGGGCGACCCAGCCGAGATAATCGGCGAATTCCTTGCGCGGTACGGCCTCGTACTCTGCGTTGATGAACTGGTAAAATCGTTTGTGAGCAACAAGATATGAGAGAAAGCTCCAGCGACTTGTCGGGTTTGTGGCTGTTACCAGATCCTTGAGTATGGAGGTTTGCATCTCGGCGCCCGGCAGCATCATCCCTGGGTGCCAGGCAAAGGATGGGCGGCGTTCGAAGAAGCGGACGGAAAGCTGCGGTACGGAATCGAGCTGGGCGGCAAGGCTGAGGTTGAACGGACCAATTCCGGCTCCGGCGAGGTCGAGCACGTGCGATGTCATGATGCAGCTCCAGAATAATGTCGTAAGGGGTTTACTTGATGATGCCTGCGGACAGTGAACCCGGTGCGAGAGCCTGATCGAGCCGCCGCGCGAAACGCTGGTGGAAGGGCGTCTTGCCGATGATCGTCAAATGGTTGGTGCCGGTAACGATTTCCGATGCCGTGGCATTCGGCGAATATCGGCGCCAGTCGATGACGTTGAGCGAACGGGTTAGCGAATCCTCTGCCGCGAAGGAGTGGATACGGAAATCGGATCGTTGCAGACGGTAGTTGCGGAAGATCATCCCATTGTCGATGAGGATCCAGAACGTGTGCTCTTCCGAGCCGATATCCGGACCGTCCGTCGGCAGTTTGACATTGTGTTTGACGATATGATGCAGGAACTGTTCGTAGACTTCCGCGTCCATGGCGGCGAGAAGCCTCTTCCAGTCCTCGCGCATTGGGGTATGGACGAGCCAGCTTTGAACTGCCGCATGGGTACGGTCCCGGACGTCGTCTTCGAAATGCGGGATGACACCGACCGTGAATTCCTCGTCCATATCGCAGACGTCGACCATGCCGATCATCCGCAAGTCTATGTCGTTGCCGATCTGCCGTGCGGCCTCATAGGCGAGCAATCCGCCCCAGGACCAGCCGAGGAAGGCGCAGGGCCGGCCCTTGGCTTGTCTGCGCACCGCCTCGGCATAGCGCGCGGTGATGTCCTCGACGCGGGTGCTGAGCGTCTTGGTTTCCGTCAGGGAATAGCAGATGAAGCCGGTCGCCGGCTGGTCCGGTCCGAGGTAGTCGACAAGCCGCATATATTCGCGTGTGCTGACAAGGAGACCGGGGAAGCAGTACAGCATCGGCTGGTCGCCGTTGCGGCGGAGATAGACGACGTCGACGCCTGCGTCGTCGCGCTTGCCGCTGATGGCAAGCGCCAGGTCGCGCACGGTCGGATGATTGAACATGTCGGCGATGGAGAGCGGCCAATCGGGATGGCGCATCTTCAGGCGCGATACGATACGCACAGCCGCCAGCGACTGCCCGCCGATATCGAAGAAATTCTCGGTGACACCGATATCACCGATATCGAGGATCTCTTTCCAGGCTTCGAGGATTGCTTTTTCCTTGTCATCGGCAGGAGCGATCATCTCGCGCTCCATGCGCGGAGCCGGCAGCGCGGCGCGGTCGAGCTTGCTGTTCGGTCCCATCGGTAGCCTGTCAATCAGCATGATCGTCTGCGGCACCATGTAATCGGGCAGCGCGGTCATGGCGGCGCGGCGTAGTTCGGTGACGCCAATGCCCTCTCCTTCGCGTGGCACCACATAGGCGACTAGAGAGCTGCGACCACCTTCATTGTGCAGCAGGACGACCGCTTCGGCGACGCGCTGGTCCGATCGCAGTACGGCTTCGATTTCGCCCGGCTCTATCCGAAAGCCGCGTAGCTTGATCTGATGATCGGCGCGGCCGGCAAATTCAACGATGCCGTCTTCTCTCCACCGGCCGAGGTCGCCGGACTTATACAGTCGGCTTCCCGGCGTAAAGGGATCCGGAATGAAGCGATCCGCGGTCAACTCCGGCAGGCCGAGATAGCCGCGCGCCAGGCCGCTGCCGCCAATATGGATTTCGCCGATCATGCCCACCGGAACCGGCGCAAGGTCGGCATCGAGGATGTAGATGCGTCGGTCGCCTACGCCGCGACCGATCGGCGCGACTGCCCCCTCGAAACGGGTTCCGGCCGGGATCTTCCAGATCATCGGTGTCATGATGGTCTCGGTCGGCCCGTAGCCGTTGATCAACAACTGGGCCTTCAGGTTTTCGGTGATCATGTCGAACACCGCCTGCGACAAGGCCTCGCCACCGAAGGAATAGAGCCGCAGTCGCGGTATGTTGCTGTTCTCGCCCGCATATTCGGCAAGACCGCGCACGTAGCTGGTGGGCAGGCTGGCGTTGTTGACGCCATGGAGCCGCATCATTGCGAAGGCATCTTCCGGCGTTGCGAGCCTGTCCTGCGTCAGCACCACGCCGCCGCCGGCCATCAGCGGCACCATCCAGCGTTCATGGCCGCCATCCGAGGTGAAGGGGAGAACGGGATATTCGCAGGACTGCTCGCTCATCTCATAGATGCGCAGCGTTGCCTTGCAGTGATGGGCGAGAGGACCATGTTCAACCGCCACGCCCTTCGGAACGCCTGTCGAGCCGGAGGTGTAGATCACATAGGCCAGCTGCTCCGGGGTGATTGCGGTTGCCGGCGCCCGGCTGCCTTCCGCTGAAAGGTCGACCTTGTCGAGGTTGAGGATGGGTGTTGCAATATCGCTCGGGAGGTTCGCAATGTGTCTTGTCCGCGAAATGACGAGCGAGAGGCCGGGAGCCGTTAGGATATGGCGATTGCGCGCCTCCGGATGATCCGGCTCGACTGGGGTAAAGGCGCCGCCAGACTTCAGCACCGCCAGAATGGCAATGATCGCATCGATCGACTTTTCAAGCGCGATCGCGACGCGCTTTTCCGGGCCGATTCCAAGGGTGATCAGACGATGTGCGAGCCGATTGGCGGCCGCTTCCAGCTCTCCATGCGTGACCGATTTTTCGCCTTGCGCCACGGCAAAGGCATTTGGTCGCCTTCTCGCCTGTGCGGAGATGACCTCGTGGACAGGCGTTCCGTCATCGGGCTCTGGTCTATCGGGATAGGGTGCGGAGAGCCTGTCCAGCTCCTCTGCTGAAACAAATGGAATATGCTTGATCTGCTCGCTCGGATTGCTGCCAAGCCTTGCAAGCGCGATGGCCAGATCATCGGCTAGACGGCCAATTTGTCCGGGCTCATATTTTTGCGGATCGAAGCCGAAGCTCAAACGAAGCGTGTCGCTGAGCATCGCCGATACGGTAATGACCAGCTCGGCGTCTCGGCGAGCCTGCGGCTCGACGGGGCTATGGACACCGGCCATGTTGGGGGACGCTTCGAGAAGGCGTAGGGACGGACGCACATCGAGCAGTGTCTTGACGAGACCGGTCGTATCAAAGAGTTCATCGCGCCGCAGAAGGGCATCGGCAAGTGCCTCGAAGGGCAGGGAGTGTTGCGCGGCGATCTCTATTTCCTCGGCAAACACATGGCGTGCATCTTCCAATGTCGTGCCGCCATCGAGCTCCGCCGTCAGGATCAGCACATCCTCGCTGCGTGCCGCAATCGCCTGTATCTCCGGTCGGACAACGAGCCCGATCCTCTGTGTGTCGTGGCCGGAATGGCGGCGAAGGACGATCCCGACAGCGGCAAGCAGGTCGCGGGAGATTTCCACGGTTGATGTTCTGTGGATCAATCTCTCCGGTGCGAAAATCTCCAGCACATGCTCGAACCAGCCTTCGTCGGCAATGCTCGTTCCAGTCGATGCTTGTGGCGCCAGCGATGCGATATTTTCCTGCGCTCTTAGCCGTTCAAACCAGAAATCGATCAACTCAGGCGCCGGATTACGCGGCGCGCCATTGCCGGCCATCCACATGACAGCATCGGAAGGCGCGGTTGAGGCTGGCGCCATAGGCCGGCTGCCACCGATATTGCAGAGGAAATCCGTTGCCAGCAGATCGAGCGTAGCTGCGTCGGCAAGGATGGCGTGCAGAGAAAATACGGCTCCGATCGCCTGTCCGCTCTGCGTAAGCAGAATGAAGCGGGCCGGATTGCCGTTCGTCAGATCAACTGCGCGAACCCGTTCGGCGGAGGCTGTTGCGGCCAACGCCTCGCCCAGATCTTGGCCGATTGCCAGTTCTGCGTCGACGATTTCGACTGCAGCCTCGCTCGTCAGGATCTGTTGAATCGCACCACCTGCTCGCGCCTCGAATTGCGATGTGATGAGGGGGTGCTGACGCGAAAGGGTGGCAAGAGCCTCGCGCGATGCCGCAGCCGAGATTGCAGGGAAGGCAATGGCAAGTATCTGCCGCCCATAGACGACTTCGTTACCGGTCTCGGATAGGAGCCAGATACGTGATTGTGCCGGCGATAGCGAGCATTTGCCAATGTAATCGGAATGATTTGCTGCCGTGGTGTTCCGATCGTGAACAGTCATTGATTGGCAAATCTCCCTAAGATATTGAAGGGAACATCCGGTAAACTGAAACACAATAGCGTATAGTTCTCGATACACGCCATGCGTATGGAGTTTAGCCAAGCGGATATTCTGAATTCATGTTGTCGATATATCCGAAATATCGGAAGTCTCGCTGATTTGTTTGCATAACGAATGGAGATGTCTGAAATTCAGCGTTGAGATGAAAAAAAGAATTCTCAAAAATATTTTGAATTCTGTCGCGCGCCATTCGTTGCTGCAGAATTAGCACCGGGGACGATCCTCCGATTTCGGAATGGAACGGCTTTCAAAATATGGAGAATAAGATGGATGCTTCCTTGGTATTGAGGAGCAAGGCGGCGGTTACGGGAGCGCGTTATCTGCATTTGCCGGCTTCGGGCTTTGCAAGTCATGCACTCGCCTTCAGTCAACCGCTTATCGTCTCTCCGGGACAGTCGTCCGCTGGCTTTCGTATCTCATATCACGGGATCGAGGTCGCTTCAGGCTATCTCCCAAGTTCTACCGGTAACCCAATGGTTTTCGAAAGCATATCAGCAACCGCTTCTTCGGCTTCGGATGAGGATATCGTCAATGCCGTGTCGGAAGCTGTGCTGGCCTGCAATCCGCAACTGCCCTGCTTCGAGGTCGAGCTTGCGGACGATGATCTGGTGAGGCGCCTCGCGGAAGCAGGGGTTCTTGAGCGGAGCGAGGCCCGCTTGATCGTCCGCCCCGAATCCGTTTTCCAGCAGCCGAAACCCTGGCTTGGAAGCGCGCGCACTGCTTATCCCGAAGTGCCGGTGCTGACGAACGGCGTCCATCACCCGCAAAGGCCGCCGAAACCGGTCGGTCGCGTTTATAGCCGCTTCATTCCCTGGTTGAACACGCAGCTCGGCTTTCACGTCGCCGATCTCGATGCCGATCTTGAGCATTTTCACCGTTGGATGAACGACCCGCGGGTCGCCGCCATATGGGAGGATAGTGGCGATCTTTCCTATCATCGCGACTTCATTGCGAGCCGTCTGGCCGACCCGCACACTCTCCCGCTGATCGGGACGTTCGGCGGTGTGCCCTTTGGCTATTTCGAGCTTTACTGGGCGAAAGAAGACCGCATCGGACCGCATTACGAGGCGGATGGTTTTGATCGAGGCTGGCATGTGGCGATCGGCGAGGATGATTTCCGCGGCAAGGCCTTTGTCAGCGCCTGGCTGCCCTCGTTGATGCATTACATGTTCCTGGCGGATGCGCGCACGCGCCGGATCGTCGGCGAGCCTGTCCATCATCACGCCCAGCAGATCCGCAATCTTGATCGCTCAGGCTTCGCCAAGGTCAAACACATCCTGTTTCCACACAAAAAGGCGCTTCTGGTCATGCTGCTGCGCGAGCGCTTCTTCATGGATCGGTTGCTGTCACCCGATCTAACAGGCCTTTCCGATGAGGATGGCCAACCTTTGCTCGGTTCGTTGCCGCGAGACGGCGCTTAACGAAATCAGCCGCCGCTGGGAACGATCCGCGCATCTGCAGACAATCTTGTTGCCATCCTCCGCTGTTTCGCGGTGTGGCGGAGCGAATCCGTTGATGTGTTGTGCCGCCCGCTCGCCAATCGACCATTCACCCTGACCAAAGAGGTACGCCATGAACGAGACACCGAGATTCGATGCCTACCGAGTTGCCATCCCCAATGCGCTGATGCCGCATCGCAAGGATCCGTTCGACGCGGCAGTACCGCCGATCTACCAGACATCGCTATTTCTGTTCGACAGCTACAAGGAGCTGGAGGATGTTTTTGCCGGCCGCTCGACGAAGCCGATCTATTCGCGCGGCGACAATCCGACCGTGCGCATTCTGGAGCGTAAGATCGCCGAGATGGAGGGTGCCGAAGCGGCGCGCGCCTTTTCGAGCGGCATGGGTGCGATTGCGGCCGCAGTCCTGGCTTTCGTCGGACCGGGCGACCGCATCGTCACCGTCAGGCACGTCTATAGCGATGCCTTCCGTTTCTTCGAAAAAGTTCTGAAGCGCTTTGGCGTTGCCGTCGACTATATCGATGGGGCCGATACGGAGGCTATGATATCGGCACTTCCCGGCGCCAAGCTCGCCTATCTCGAAAACCCGACCTCCATGGTGTTCGAGGTGCAGGATCTGGGCGCCATCGCGGACGTTGCGCGCCGCCACGGCGTCGTGACGATGGTCGACAATTCCTGGGCAACGCCGCTCTTCCAGAACCCGCTTGCCCTTGGCATCGATATCGTCATCCATGCGGCCTCAAAATACCTCGGCGGCCAGAGCGACACGGTGGCGGGTCTTGTCGCCGGTTCAAAGGCGCATATCGATCGCATCAACAGTGAAATCTACCCTTATACGGGTGCGAAGCTCGCGCCCTTCGAGGCGTGGCTCGTCCTTCGCAATCTGGAGACGCTGCCGTTCCGCATGCGCCACCACCATGAGGCCGGCCTTGAAGTTGCATCCTGGCTGCTAAGACATGAGGATGTGGCCAGCGTCATGCATCCCGCTCTCGGCGATCATCCGGGAAAGCGCAGCTTCAGCGGCTTTGGCGGTCTATTTTCCTTTGAAGTCTCCGACAGTATCGACGTTGCCGTTTTTGTCGACGCATTGCGCCTCATCCGCATCGGCGTCAGCTGGGGCGGTCCGGAAAGCCTCGTGGTGCCGGCGAAGGCTGCGCTCAGCATATCGCCCGAGACCAATGTCTTCGCGCGCTTCGGCGTCAGCGAGCGGACGATCCGCCTCAATGTCGGATTACATGCGGCAAGCGACATCATTGCTGATCTGGAACAGGCGCTTACGGCGGCAAGACGCTAGGCGGATTTTTGACTGGTGCATCGCATGGGCGGGACGGTGTCGCCGCTACGCCCATGCGATGGTTCATTGCAGATTTGCTTCGGCGGAGGTTGATCGAAGCAAGACAATTGTTCCCGTCGCTCCGCGTTCATTCTGAGCCTGCGCTCGCCCCGATGCCATGGGAAGCTCCTCCTGAGGGCTGCCGCGCAAACCGTCTGCGGCAAAGAGAAAAACCCTGCTGCCTGATTGTTACCGAGGTGAACTCCGGCTTGCCCTATGTGGCAATTGCTACGGGGGTAGTTTGGGAGCATGCTGATGAGCGAGTCCGATAGACTCGCGCAAATGGGGAGAGGGGAATGACAATACAAAATCCATCGCCTTCATTGCACAATGAAGATCTGGCACCCGCTGAGGAGAGGAAGTGGGGCGCGTTCAGTATTTTCAATGTGTGGACATCCGACGTTCATAGCCTGTGGGGTTATTATCTCGCCGCCAGTCTGTTCCTGCTATGCGGCAGTTTCATCAATTTCGTGATCGCGATCGGTATCGGTTCGCTGGTCATATTCATTCTTATGAGCCTGGTCGGCAATGCCGGCGTGAAAACGGGGGTGCCGTTCCCCGTTCTTGCCCGCGCCTCGTTTGGCACCTTCGGCGCCAATGTTCCAGCACTGGTGCGCGCCGTCGTCGCCTGCTTCTGGTATGGCGCGCAGACTGCGGCTGCTTCGGGCGCGATCGTCGCCCTGCTCATCCGCAATGAGAGCATTCTTGCCTTCCATCAAAATAGCCACATGCTTGGCCATTCGACGCTTGAGGTCATTTGCTATGTCGTTGTCTGGGCGCTGCAGCTCCTGATCATCCAGCGCGGCATGGAGACGGTGCGCAAGTTTCAGGATCTGGCCGGTCCTGCCGTGTGGATCATGATGCTGGTGCTTGCCATCTATCTGGTGGTCAAGGCAGGCAGCTTCTCTTTCGGCAGCGAAATCCCGCGCGACGTGCTGTTGGAAAAGACCAAGGACGCGGGTGTCCCCGGCGAGCCAGGAACCTTCCCGGCGCTCGCGGCCGTGGCTGCGACGTGGATCACATATTTCGCGGCGCTCTACCTGAATTTCTGCGATTTCTCACGTTATGCCAAGGACACAAAGACCTTGCGGAAAGGCAATCTCTGGGGACTGCCGATCAATCTGTTGGCCTTCTGCCTCGTCGCGGGCGTGACGACAACGGCGGCGTTCACAGTCTATGGCGAGGTGCTTCTGCATCCGGAGGCGATTTCGGCGAAGTTCGACAGCTGGTTCCTGGCGTTGCTGGCGGCATTGACCTTCGCGGTGGCAACGCTTGGCATCAATGTGGTCGCAAACTTCGTGTCGCCGGCATTCGATTTCTCGAATGTCTTTCCCCGGCAGATCAGCTTCAAGCGCGGCGGCTATATAGCAGCCCTGATTGCGCTGATACTCTACCCCTTCGCACCATGGGAGACGAGTGCCGCGCATTTCGTCAACTTCATCGGCTCAAGCATGGGGCCGATCTTCGGGATCATGATGGTCGATTACTATCTGATCCGGAAGGGTGAGCTGAATGTTGCAGCGCTCTACCAGGAAAATGGCGAGTTTCGGTTCCAGAACGGCTGGCATAGAAATGCTTTCATCGCGCTCATTATCGGCGCGCTGTTTTCATCGATTCTGCCGACATTCACCTCGATCCTGCCGAGTTGGTGGGCGACCTATGGCTGGTTCTTCGGCGTCGGCATCGGTGGAGCGGTTTACTATGTGCTCCGCGCCAGTGCTCGTGGCTCCGCCGTCGGGGCTGCGACTTGAAAGACAAGGCTTCCGGATCCTGAAATCGCAGTGATTTCAGGTGTGGCGCTATGTGTCGGGGAGAGAGGTGTCGCCCCTCTCTCCAATCTCCCGCGTCGGTTATTTGCCCTCGAAAGCACAGGCGTTGCCGGCAGCGAAGATTATCATCGCAGAGCTCTTTGGGGAGAGCGAGCCTTCCGAGACAATCCGACGGGCAAGCGCGATGCAGGGCTCTTGCCTGTTTCTGTTACTTCTGCCTTTCTTTGGCGGATGCCATCCGGAGAAAGACGATGACCGAACCCGACCCCGACCTTGAGGAGAAGATCGACTCGACCTTCCGCAATGGCTCGTTGACGGCGGCCGGGATTATTCTCGGGTTTTCGTTGAACTTCATCGGCCGATGGCTATCCAACCCAAACGATTGGAGCCGCATCGACATTATCCCGATGATATTGCTGACGATCGGCATCTCCATCCAGGTCAAGGTGATGGCTGATCTGCTGGCTCGCGATTCCCTGATCGCAGCAAAGTACGATCGCTCGCGGCGGCTGTTTCTGATCGGCCTCATTATCGTTGCCTTGGGGGTCGGCGTTGCCCTGCTGAACGATATTTTAGGCTTGGGTACGATGCAGATGTTGGGTTGATTTGCGGGAGTAGGCAGTTCTGCCACCTGAGAAAGGCCGGCGCTTGGCCAGAATTCCGCACGCGGAGCGATGCTTGCGAGGCAGCCGGGCGGGGAGCTTGAGATTAGGTGACCCTGTGATCGAAAAGAATACGGCCATAGCCGATTATCTCAGCTATGGCCGTTCCGTTCCGTCAAAATGCGATCAACGGACAGAATGCGGATTGGGTGTTAGCGGCAGACGCGCTCCTTGCGGACGACCCAATGGCCATGGACCTTGTGCTTTACCGTCTTTACGACGCAATCGCGATGGTGATGACGATGGAACGGTGCCGCTTGAGATGGGGTGCTGATAGCGACGATCGAAGCCAGAGCAACGGCGGAAGCGAGAAACAGGTTTTTCATGTTGAACCTCGTTAGCATTGGGGGTGATGCTGCGCGTTTACGCATGACTTTGATGCCCGATTCCGGCTTAACCGAAAATGAATAGCACCCTAACAAATTTGTAATGTTTCCGACCCACGGACTACGCCAGTCACGATCCGGATGTCTCGCGGGCCCCGTTGATGGAGAACCCGACATTGTCAGGTTGGCCGTGGCTCCAGTCAGGATGTTTGCCGCGGCCCCGATCTATCGTCGCCATCCATCCAACGCGGTGATTGGCGACTGGTTTCCATTGGCGATGGCAGGTCTTCCAACTGTTTGACCCATTCGCCCATCGTCAGAGCGGTTGCTTGTCTGAACCCGAGCAAAGCGCGTTTCTCATGCGCCTAAACCATCGTCGCATGAAAGCGCCAGAGCGCTGCCTCGCCGTTGAAAATGATATGTTTTTTTTTTGTCATTGTGACGTTGACGACAGAAATATTTCATAATAGCTTTCACGCAAAGACAAAGCGTCGGCGGAAATTCACGTAAGGCGCATCTGGGAACTCAATCAAAAATTGGAGAGGTCATGCATCGTCGTACCTTCTTGTTGTCTTCATCGGCTTTGGTTCTTGCTGCCGTTTTCCCTTGCGCGACGGTGCGGGCGGCGCAGGATGGCGCCACAATCGTGCTCTCGAGCGAAGAAACGGGCGCTCCTCACAACGACCCGATTCGAGCGACGCTTCTCAATATGACGGCGGATCTGATTTACGATCGCCTGGTCGTCCTGTCGGACGATCGCAAATACTATCCTCATCTTGCGGCATCCTGGGAGGAGGCATCAGACGGCCTGAGCTGGACTTTTCATCTCAGGCAAGATGTCCGCTTCCATGACGGAGAACCCTTCAATGCGCAGACGATCGCATGGTGGATACCCAAATTCGCCGGCAGCCCGAACGAGCAAGTGGCAAGCGCAATAGAGCGTGTTGTGGTCATCGACGACCACACCGTTCGCTTCGAAATGAAGCGCGCTGATCCCAATCTGCTCTACAACTTGGCCTCCACCTTCATGGGAGTTCCGTCGCCAAAGGCCTATGATGCCGAGGGGGAAAATTACGGCATTGCCGTTGCCGTGGGCACAGGCGCCTACAAGCTCGAAAGCTTTACGGTAGGCCAGGAAACTGTCCTCGTTGCAAACGAGGACTATGCCTGGGGGACCGAACTTTCTGTCAACAAGAACGCGCCAACGATCAAGCGGCTGGTGTTCCGCGAAATTTCGGATGCATCGACCGCCTTTCTCGAAATGAATACCGGCGGGGTCGATATGCTCCTTGACGTGCCGACGGAGTTCGTACCGCAGCTCAAGGCCAACAGCCAATTCCAGGTCCGCAATTTCGCCCCGACTGGTATCTCATATCTGGAATTCAACACGAGTACGCCGGTCTTTTCCGATCCGCTGGTCCGGCAGGCCGTCGCCCTGGCAATCGACCAGGAACCGATCGTGAAAGCGGTTTTCAATGGTATCGGTTCACCCGCCCATCAATTCCTGATATCTTCGCTTGAAGAATCCAAAGTTGATCCCAAGCTATTGATCCGACAGGATTTAGACAAAGCCCGGCAGCTGCTGGATCAGGCGGGCTGGAAGGCTGGCACAGACGGAATTCGCATGAAAGACGGCGTGCCGCTGCGGGTGAAACTCGGGGCCTCGTCGGAAACCGCCTATAAGCGCATGGCGGAGATCATTCAGTCTCAACTCAAGAATGTCGGGATGGCGGCTGACGTCAATCTTTACGATATGGCGAGCCTGCGCGACGCCCGTACGCGCGGGGAGCATCAGCTCGCAGTGGCTCACTACGATTGGGACAATGCGGATATTCTCAGCTGGTTCTTTGCGGCGAGAAATATTCCGACCCCCAACGCGTCCCGCTGGAAAGATCCGAAATCGGAACAATTGCTCAGCGATGCCGAGACCCACGCACGCAACTGGCAAGAGCGGATTGTAAAATTCAGGGCATATCACGAGAACCTGCTTGGCAATTTCGTCTTCGTGCCGCTGCACGAATTCGAAAAGACGATCTCTGTAAACCAAAGCAGGCTTTCCCTGCCTGAAAAGATCCGGGAATCTGCGATCGGCAACGCCACATTTCTCGATGCCAAGCTGGTGTGAGCGGGTACGATGACATCTTTTGTGCTTCGTCGCCTCCTTGCCGTCGTGCCTGTCTTCTTCGTTGTGTCGGTGGTGGTATTCCTGCTCGTCCACATGGTTCCGGGTAATCCGATCGACAACCTGCTGCGCGCCGGCTCTTCGCCGACGATGCGGGCGCAGATGATTACCAAATACGGCCTGGATCGCGGTCTGCTCGAGCAGTATCTGGTCTGGATGCGGAAGGTTCTGACACTGGATTTCGGAACCTCGATTATCCAGGGTCGAGCGGTCGCGTCGCTAATCGGGCAGAACCTGCCTGACAGCTTGATGCTGGGCGGCGCCGCTTTCGTGTTCTCGGCGGTGCTCGGCATCATCGCGGGTGTGGTGGCGGCGCGCTTCTACGGCACTCGTGTCGACAGCGGCATCACGACCGGTATCCTTCTTGGGTCAACCATACCCAGCTTTTGGCTCGGGCTCCTGCTCATCCTCGTCTTTGCTGTTTGGTTGGGTTGGGTCCCGGTTTCCGGCTCGCGCGGATGGTCTTCGCTCATACTGCCTGTCGTTGCTACCGGGCTTGGCGGTGTCGCGTTGGTCGCCCGCGTCACGAAGGTGACGATGATCGATATCGGCAGGCAGGATTTCGTGATGCTTCTGCGGGCGAAAGGTCTCTCCGAGCACAGTATTCGCATCCGGCATATTTTGCGCCACGCGCTCATTCCGGTCATTGCGATCCTGGGGTTGAGGATCGGCTGGGTTCTCGGTGGGGCAATTACGGTCGAAGTCGTGTTTGCTCGTCCGGGCCTGGGTTCCCTGTTGATCCGCGCGCTCAATCAACGCGATTACCCCGTGGTTCAAGGATGCCTGCTGATGCTGGCAATGGCCGTGATACTCGGGACGGTCCTGGGCGACATCGCGCAGGCCGCGATGGATCCGAGACAGCGGGAGGATTCTAAATGACTGATGCCGTATCTTCGCCGCCGCGTTTCGCTCTCCCGGTTTCCTTGCCGGCGGTGTTCGCGTCGATCTTCCTTGCGGTTCTGGTGGCCGGAGCGGTTTTTGCCCCATGGCTCGCTCCTTATTCCTATCAGGACCAAGATATCGCCATCATGAATCAAGCGCCCTCGCTGGCCCATGTTTTCGGAACCGACGAATTCGGCCGCGATGTCTTTTCCCGCATGATTGTCGGTGCGCAGACCTCCCTGACGGTCAGCGTGATTTCCGTCGGGTTTTCGGTTTTCCTCGGTCTCATTCTCGGATCCGTTGCCGGCTATTTCGGCAGACTGACCGACCGCGTTCTCATGACCGTCATCGACCTGACCTGGTCCTTCCCGGAAATGCTGATCGCTCTCATGCTGATTGCGGTGGTGGGCGCAGGCCTTCAGGGCGTGATCCTGGCGATTGCGATCGCTTATCTCGCGCAATTCGCACGGTTGACACGCACTCAGGTCATGCAGATCAAGAAGGAAGCCTATGTGGACGCGGCGATCAATCTCGGCGCAAGTCATTTCCATATTCTTTTCAGGCACTTGTTGCCAAATGCTCTCGCACCGATTCTGGTGGCCGCCATGCTTGCCACCGGCGACGCGATCATTCTGGAGGCGACCCTCGGCTTTTTCGGCCTCGGCGCCCAGCCGCCCACGCCAAGCTGGGGGGCCATGATGAGTTCGGGCACGGCTCAGCTGTTCATTGCGCCTTGGGTCATCATCATTCCCGGCTGTGCCGTGGCACTGACGGTCATTGCGCTCAACGTCGTCGGAGACGCCCTTATCGCGGCACTCGATTTCCGCAACGGCGCCAGGGAGGGATAGATGCTGCTTTCCGTGGAAAAATTGCAGATCGCGTTCGGTCACTTCACTGCCGTCCGCGATGCCACCCTCAGCGTGCGTAAGGGGCAGATCCTCGGTCTTGTCGGAGAATCAGGATCGGGAAAGTCGATCACGGCGACCGCCATCGTAGGCCTGCTTGGATATGTCGGGGGGCATATCGCCTCTGGTCGGGTACTGTTCGACGGAGAGGATCTGACGGAGCTTTCAGAAGAGAGGCTGCGCCGCCTGCGCGGCAAGCGCATTGGGCTGATCACTCAGAACCCGATGACCTCGCTCGATCCGTTGATTACCGTCGGCAAACAGATCGATCAGGCCCTACAGCTTCATCTCGGCCTGAGCAGGCGTGCGGCGCTCGAACGATCTCTCGGCCTCATGAAGGACGTGCGTATTCCCGACCCTCTCCGGGTACACGGCCTCTATCCCCATCAGCTGTCGGGCGGCATGAAGCAAAGGATCGTCATAGCGATGGCCCTGGCTGCCGAGCCGGATCTACTGATCGCCGACGAACCGACGACGGCTCTCGATGCAACCGTCCAGGCCCAGATCATGCGCATCCTGGTCGGACTGGTGAAAGAGCGTGGTCTCGGGATGATATTGATTACCCACGACATGGGCGTGGTGGCTCAGACCTGTGACGAGGTTGCCGTCATGTATTGCGGGCGGATCGTTGAACGCTCGCCGGTTCATGCCATCTTCGCGACCCCGCGACATCCCTATACCGAAGCGCTCATCGGCTGCATCCCGCGCAGCACAATGCAGGCAGGAACCCTGGTTGGCATTCCCGGTCTGGTCCCGAGCCCGGCTGCCTTGCCAACGGGATGCAGCTTCCATCCCCGTTGCGGGAAATCTCAATCCATCTGTCACGAACGCGTTCCCGAATTCAGTCAGGGACCAAGTCACGCCGGCGTGGCTTGCCATTTGGTGGAATCCTTATGAGTGAAATACTGTCCGTCCAGAACCTCAGCCGGCAATTCGTGACGAAACATATGTGGCGGAAGGACGATGTCTTCTCGGCCGTTCGAGACGTGAGCTTCAAAGTCGAACGGGGTGAAATCGTCGGTGTCGTCGGAGAGTCCGGCTGCGGCAAGTCGACCCTGGCAAGGCTCGTCCTGCGGCTGCTGGCGCCCAGCAGCGGCAGCGTGCATTTCGAGGGACGCGATGTCGCGTCGTTCCCGAAACGCGAGCTACGGCGCCTTCGGCAGAAGTTTCAAATGGTATTCCAGGATCCGTACTCGTCGATAGATCCACGCTTCAAGATCCGCGAAGCCTTGTTGGAGCCGTTCGTCGTGCAAGGCGTCGCCCTGGAGCGAAAGGACGATCGTGTCGCGGATCTGCTGGATATGGTCGGGCTCGACCCGTCCCTGGGGCGCCGTTACCCCCACCAGATGTCCGGCGGGCAAAAGCAGCGCATCGGCATAGCGCGCGCGCTTGCCCTCAATCCATCATTGATCGTGCTCGATGAGCCGACTGCGTCGCTCGACGTGTCCGTGCAGGCCCAAATCATCAATCTCCTCGACCGGCTGAGGCGTGAGCTCTCGCTCACATATATTTTCATCTCACACGATCTCAGCCTTGTCCGCTATTTTTGCGATCGGACGATCGTCATGTATGCCGGGCGGATCGTCGAGGTTCTGCCAAAGCAGGCGACGCCGACCCATCCCTATACACGCATGCTGATGGACAGCGTGTTCGAACCCGATCCCAGAAGCCGCCGGATGATTTCGCGTCTGGAAGGTGAGGCGCCGAGCGGCTATGCGCTGCCAAAGGGCTGTCCCTTCCTGGCGCGTTGCGGACAGGCGACGGTGGCCTGCGAGACGCATGAGCCGATCCTGGCGCAAATGCCGGTGTCGGGGCACACGGTGGCCTGCCATCACGCCGGTACAGCCGTCGCCTCAGTCGCCTAGGGTCTTGCTGCCGAACACACCTGTTGGACGGTGGCGGCGGCAAGTCACCAGCAGTTCCGACAAGGGACCAACTGGCTCCTGGAGCCAGCAGATCAGAGAAGTGCAAACAACCGAGGTTGCTTACATGCATGAATTAGAACCGGGACGACCGCCGGCATAGCGCCGGACGCAGAAGCCTGATCACACCATCGCAATTCTACAGAGGAAAGCACAATGAGCTATTGTGTCTTAACGGCCGAGTTCGCCCATGAAACGAACACGTTCAATGTCAACAAGACCGATTATCATGATTTCGCCGCTCACGGAATTTACGAAGGCGAAGCCGCCATCAAGGCTCGCGGCGAGGCCAATACCGAGCTGGCCGGCTTTTTGGACGTGGCGCGCAACTATGGCTGGAACCTGGTCCATACCATAAGTGCCGATGCCGAGCCGGCCGGGCCGGTGACGCGGGATGCGTTCGATCGCATTACAGCGAAAATCGTCGAGAAGGCGAGGGAACTCGGGGACAAGCTCGACGGGATTCTGCTTGGTCTGCATGGCGCAATGGTGACGGAATTCTCGCAAGACGGCGAAGGGGAGTTGCTCGAGCGATTGAGGTCTGTGACCAGCCGGCGAATCCCCATTGCAATCACCCTCGATCCGCACGCGAACGTCACGGAGAAAATGTGCCGTCTAGCGGACATCGCCATATCCTTCAAAACCTACCCGCATATCGATATGCGCGAAACTGCTCGACATGCGGGAGAGCTTTTGCAGCAAAGCATGGTCGGGTCTATTGCGCCGAAAAATCTGCTCGTCCGCAGGCCGATGCTTGAGGAAGCCAATGCAGGGCGAACCGACGTCGGGCCGATGATCGATTGGATTGCCGAGGCACGGGCACACGAAAAAACCGAAGGCGCTCTTGCCGCGAGTATCAACGGTGCGTTTCCCAACGCGGACATCGCCGAGGTCGGGCCGACCGTCGTCGTGACTTATGATGGCGATGCCGCGCCGCACAAGGTCTTTGCCGAGCGGATAGCGGACAAGATCTGGGACAATCGAGCGCAGGTTCTGAACCGGTTCCATACGCCCGTGGAAGCTGCACAACTTGCAAAGAACTACAGCGGCGCCCGCCCCTTGATTATCGCGGAATATGCGGACAACCCCGGCGCCGGCGCGTACGGCGATGCCACGGCCCTTCTCGCCGCGCTGCTGGAGAGCGGGGTCCGCAACACCTGCTTCGGCGTGATTGCCGATCCTGAGACCGTCGCGCTGCTCTCCCGTTCGCAAATCGGCGACAGGGTCAAGCTTTCATTGGGCGGCAAGACGGATCCGCGCTTTGGCGGCGGTCCATTGGATGTCGATGCCGAATTGATCGGCCTCAGCGATGGGCATCTCATCGGCACGGGACCGCAACTGGGCGGCTTGTCGTTCAGCTTCGGCCCCACCGCAGTGGTGGTGATTGGGGGCATAACCGTTCTTATTGTGAGCGAGGCCTCTCAGATGCTCGATCAGCAGCAATTCAGGGCTTTCGGCATCGAACCGACGGCGTACAAGGTAGTGGCCCTTAAGTCCATGCAGCACTTTCGCGCCGATTTCGCGCCGATCGCTGGCGAGATCATCGTTTGCGACAGCGGAGCGCTGTGCACGATGGACTATGCCAGGATGCCGTACCGCAACGTGCCGCGGCCAATCTATCCGCTCGACCCAGTCTAAGAGCCTGCTTTGCTGCATGCCCGGCGATGAAGCCTCGTTGCCGGGCCATGAACCTTTTTCACCTGCTTTTCGCTGAAACGCAGACTGCTGCAGACATGTGAGGAAATCGAAATGCCCCATATCCATTCGCCGATCTGGCTCGATCAAGAGCAGGTTCTGAAGCTCCTTCCCGATATCGATCTTCTCTCCGTCATGCGAGAAACGTTCGACGCACTCGGCAACGGAAAGGCGATACAGCCGCCACAGGCTTTGACGGCCTTCTCCGGCAACCGGGGAGACTTCATCACTTATTCGGGTGTTCTCGAGGCCGAAGGCGTGTTCGGGGCCAAGCTCTCTCCCTATATCGTGGGTAACGACGGTGCAAAGGTTACAGCTGCCACGTTGCTGATGGACATGCACACCGGAATGCCGCTCTTCCTCTGTGACTCGCTTGTTCTTACGACCGAACGCACTGCTGCCACCACGGCGCTTGCTGTCGATCTGCTGGCATCGCAGACAGCCGAAAATCTGGCGATCGTCGGCGCCGGCCCCGTCGCCCTTGCGCATCTGCGCCAGGTGATGCCGCTTAGAAACTGGAAGACAATCCGGCTTTTCTCTCCAAGCATAGAAAGTCGCAAGGACCAACTCCTGTCGACGCTCGGGCCGCTGGCCTCTCGTCTCGAGCTCATCTCGGACCGCAAGGCGATCGTCCCGGGAGCCGATGTCATCATGCTATGCACGTCCTCGGGGAAGCCGGTAATCGATTGCGACGCGATCTCGAAGGGCACGCTCGTGACCTCGATCAGCACAAACGTTGCAGGCGCGCATGAAGTGGCGCCAAGCTTTCTGCCCAACTCCAACGTCTACTGCGATGCAAGGACGACCACACCGGCGATTGCCGGGGAGATGCGCCTGGCTGGAGAGCTGGGCTGGTCGACGGATGACATACGGGGCGATCTTGCCGATCTGGTCTGCGGACGGGCGCAGGCTGCCGATCCGAGCAAGCCCAGTTTCTTTCGTTCGATGGGCTTGGGTATCGAAGATATCAGTGTCGCCCTTGCGGTTTATCGACGCTTCCAGACGGGGAGCAATACTTGATGGTTGCAGATAGAGACGAGCGCCGCGCTGATGTGCTGGTTCTCGGTGCCGGCATTATCGGCGTCTGTGTGGCGCTGCATCTTCAAAAACGCGGTCGGTCCGTCATCCTCGTCGATCGCAGGGAACCGGGGGAGGAAACGAGTTACGGCAATGCGGGATTGATCGAGCGATCGAGCGTCGTGCCCTACGGGGCGCCGCGTGAGTTCAGAACATTACTGCACTACGCCTTTAACCGCTCGGCCGACGTGCGGCTCGACTGGACATATCTGCCGCGCCTTGCGCCATGGCTATGGCGGTTCTGGCGCGAGTCAACGCCGGAGCGACTGGCAAAGGCGGCAACCGACATGTGGCCGCTCATTCGTGCGAGTGTTGTGGAACACGATGATCTCGCAAGGGCAGCAGGGGCCGCAAACTCATTGCGCAAGGACGGATGGATCGAGGCGTTCCGCAGCGAAGCCTCGTTTGAAAAGGCACGGCGTGCCGCGGCTTCCATAGCTTCCTATGACCTTCTGTACGAAATCCTCGATGCAAAGGATCTTCGTGCGCGCGAGCCGGATCTGAGTGGTGATCTGGTCGGGGGCATTCACTGGCGTGACCCTGCGACAGTGGATGATCCCGGCGGGTTGGTGAAGAGCTATGCGTCTCTGTTCGTCCGTGGCGGTGGTGGTGTCTGCAAGGCAGACGCCCGGACATTGCGACAGGAGAACAATGGATGGCGCGTCGATGGTGAAACGGGGAGCATTTTTGCGCGTGAGACCGTGGTTGCCCTTGGGCCATGGTCTGCCGATGTGCTCGGCGGCCTCGGCTACCGGCTGCCCTTCGCGGTCAAGCGCGGCTACCACATTCACTATGAGCCCAAAGGCGAGGCGAAGCTCAATCATTCTATCGTCGACGCCGATGGCGGATATTTGCTTGCTCCGATGCGCCAGGGAATTCGCTTGGCGACCGGTATCGAGTTCGCTTCTCGCGACAGCTCTCCAAACTACTCACAATTGAATGCCGCCGAGCCGCTCGCGCGGCGAACATTCCCGCTTGATCGACGCATCGAAGCGCGCCCCTGGATGGGATCGCGCCCATGTCTGGCCGATATGCGGCCGGTGATTGGCAATGCCGGAAAGCACAAGAACCTGTGGTTGGCTTTCGGGCACAACCATCATGGTCTGACGCTCGGGCCAGTTACGGGCCGTTTGCTCGCGGAAATGATGACCGGACAGGCTCCTTTCACCGACCCCAGTCCCTATGCGATTACGCGGTTTTCCTGAAACGAGATCGCGCAGAAAGCCGACCTTCTCATTGCTCATACTCGAAGGAAACAATTCATGCCTCATGTGGAAATTAGTGCCGGCGCCCCCTTGGATCACGCTGCGATCGATCGGTATGTTTCGGTCGAAATGGCGCGGCAGCGCATCCCAGGCGTTGCCCTCGGCATATTCAGAGAGGGGAACGCTGTCCTTGCCAAAGGCTACGGACTGTCGAATGTCGAACTCGGGACGCCGATGACAGCAGACAGCGTTCTGCAGTCGGGCTCGATGGGCAAGTCTTTCGTTGCCGTCGCGATCATGATGCTCGTCGAAGAAGGCAAGCTTCATCTGGATGACAGCTTGGTCGATTATCTGCCCGCCGGAGGGGCAAATTGGCGACCGATAAAGATCGGCAATCTCCTGTCTCATACGTCTGGACTGTCATCCTTCGATACGCCTGAGTTGCAGCACCCCGGAGGCCTGTTCGACATCCGCCAGGATTTTTCGGAGAATGAACTGGTCGAACGCATCGCCAGCCTGCCGATTGATTTTCCGGCAGGCCAGGGTTGGGCCTATCAAAACACGAATTTCGTTCTTCTTGGCGCCCTGATCCGCCGCATCACCGGCCAATCCTATGGCGACTTCTTCCGGGAGCGTATTTTCAAGCCGCTGGGGATGAACTCGTCTCGCATCATCTCGGATCTCGATATCGTACCGAACCGGTCAGCCGGATACGAGATGGTTGGTGGAACCCTCCGCAATCAGACATGGGTTTCCCCCACCTTCAATTCGACCGCGGACGGCGCGATGTATTTCACCATCCGGGATCTGGAGCGCTGGGACAGGGCGTTTTACGGAGAGAGCCTCGTTTCGCAAAAATCACTGCGGCAAATGTGGACGCCCTATCCCGTCGCCGGGATCTCGGCGGCCGAAGGATACGGCCTGGGGTGGAGGATCGCGTTTGTAAACGGCAATCGCGTCATCGGCCACAATGGCGCCTGGCAGGGCTTTGCGACGTCGTTCGCGCGCTATGTCGATAGCGGGCTAACTGTCGTGGCATTGACCAATCTCGATTCCGCGCACAGCAGCCCCGAGGTGATCGTCCGCGCCGTTGCCGGATTGATTGATCCTAAATTGCAGCCACCGCCGTTGCGACCCATTCACGACGAAAGGGCGGAACTTTCAGCTTCAGCCTGGCGGGGCTTTCAAGCGCTCATGCAGGGTAAACCGACAGTCGGTGTGATAACGGCATTTTCGACCGATGCGATAGAAGATCTTCGGGCTTCGCTGCCTGACAATTGGGACGAGGGTATGCCAGCTCTTGTGGAGCGGGTCGCAGAGGAGGAAGGCCTCCTTTCGACATACAGAATTGGTCGAGCTGGCAATGCGCGTCTTCTGGATGTTCTCAGCAACAAGACTGGTGAGGTCACGGCTTTCTCGATCAACGCGGACCCCGACAACCGGTGACTGCGATCCTCGCCACTCGCAAAGAAGTTCAGTCGAGCGGGTGGCGAGGAAACACCAGAAATTGTTTCAATTCCAAGACTGTTTCCATATAACCGGAGAAAGCCAGCACGATTGGGGAGTATAGATGTCTGAAGCGATCCGCGAGCGCCTGAAAGCCAGCCTTGAGGGCGCGACTGTTGCAGAGAAGCAGATCGCGAATTACATGCTCACCAATCTCAATTCGCTTCCCTTTGAGATCGCGGCGACGCTTGCGGAAAAAATCGGGGTGAGCGCGATCACGATCGGCCGGTTTTGCCGCAAGCTCGGCTACAAGAGTTTCAAGGAACTGAAAAACGAGCTTGGAGAATCGATCGGCAATTCACCGTGGCTGGTCGGCGACAGGTTGAAAGACTTTGTCGATCAGAGCAAGGCCGGAGATAGCTCAGCGAAAATCCTCGAAAAGGAAATTGCGGCGCTGGTTCATATTCATGAGTTCAGCCAGACCGCGGAATGGAAGCGCACGGTAAAACGCTTGGCCAAGGTCAAGCAGGTCTTCGTCGTCGGGTTTCAGACGGAGCGCGGTCTTGCGCAATATTTCGGCAATCAGCTGCAATATCTGCGTGATGGCGTCACCATGCTCGATATTACCAACGGCAATTTCCATGAACTCCTGCTCGCAAACAACAAGAATGCAGCGCTCGTCCTGTTTGACGCCAGGCGATACTCCACATTGTCGGTTGTTCTGGCGCAGGAAGCAAAGGCGCTCGGAATTCCAGTGACGATCTTTACGGATCCCTATTGCCATTGGAGCGCCGAGGTTGCCGCAGAGACATTTCACGTCCCGACGGCTCTCGGATTATTTTGGGATTCGACCGCAATGATGGCTGTTCTCGGAAACCTTCTTCTAAACGACATCCTCAACGAGATCGGCGCCTCGGTAGAGGAAAGAATGAACAAGGTCTCTTCTCTATACGAGCAGTTTACCGGTCACATAAAATAGAGCCCTTGGTTTCACCGGACAAAAGCGTGATATCTTTCTGGGGTGTCAGGCGGGCACCTCGAATACATCAAGCCATCAACTCATCTATCTTGTCGCGCTGCGGCAGAGCACTGTTGGTTTATAGCGTTGGGGCAATAAAGCAGCATCAACGACACGATCGAGATCATCAAGCTAGGCAAGCGCCTGCAAATTTCGATATGCAAGCGAACCGGCGGCCAGATCAGAAAGGCCTGTTCCAACAGCCTTGAAGACTGTCACCTGTTCATCTGTTATCCGAGCGTCTACCTTTCCCTGACATAGGTCGGAGAGTGTCCCGACGATATCGGATGGTTTGAAGACACCAGCTTCGATCGGCTGAAGCAGGTCGCCGGACTCGACGAGCGCATCGGGGGAATCGATATAAACCGTACCTTCGACAAAGCATGCATCATCAGCTTCCCGCATTGCGGGTGTGAAACTGCCGATCAAATCGAGGTGCGTTCCCGGAGAAAGCCATTCAAATCTGATCAGCGGTTGATGTGATAGGGTGGCGCAGCTAACGATATCGGACGTACGGGCTGCCGCCTCCAAGTCGTCGGCGATCGAAGCATTGAAGCCATCGGCGACAAGACGTGCTGCCAATCTCTCACTGCTCGTGCGATCTATATCCCATACACGAACCTCTTCTATCGGGCGGACTGCCTTGAAGGCATAAGGCGTCATCGAACCTACTCGGCCTGCGCCGACGACGAGCAGCGTTCGTGCCTGCCTCCTCGCAAGAAAAGATGCGCCAAGTGCAGCGACACCAACCGTTCGCCGGACTGTGATCTGGTTGCCGTCGATCAGGGCAAGATGTCGACCTGTCTCCGCGTCACAAAGCAGGTATGTCGAATGCAGCCCAGGCAGGTTCCTATCGGCGTTGCCCGGGTAGACCGTGACAATCTTGATACCTAGAAAATCACCACGCGGCTGCCAAGCCGGCATCACCAAGAGTGTCGCCTGCGTCCCATCCTTTTGGAGGAGTTGGTGCTGATGGCGCAATGGCACTTCGGCGCCTTGCGAAAATGCATCTCGCAGTGCCGGTATGAGGTCGTCGAAACGAAGCGCGGATGCCGTTGCTTCGGGTGAATAGAGCGGTATCGAAAGAACATCGGCCTGCTGTGCATTCATCGACTTGTCTCCGGCTCTGGAGGTTGGTGTTGAGCTTGTAAGTCCATGATACTGCTCAAGATGCCGGAGATATTGCTCTAAGTTGTACTGACTTCATGCCCGACAAGAATGAGGGGAAAGATACTCATGACATTGGTGGCGATGATGCCGCTTTGATCATGTAGTGGCATGCTCATCACATTCATTGCCATGCTCGGGGCGCGCGGGCGGCATATGTATGTGGCGACACGGTTTGTAGAAGGCTGGTTCAGCGCGCGCACTCTTGGAGTAGCCATTGCCGGAAGGCGGCGAGTGGGGGATGAGTTTCCCGATCCTTCGGCCATGCGAGATAGTAGGATTCCGAGCTTTTCATCGGGAGGTCGATAGCGGCGACGAGGCGACCTGTCGCAAGCTCCTCTTCGATGAGAAATTCCGGCAGCAGGGCGACACCGAGGCCAACCATTGCGGCCTGTGCGGCGGTGGCGAACTGATCGAAGAGCATTCCGTGGACGGCATCGGAGGGGACGCCGTTTAACTCCATCCATCTTTCCCAGGCGTCGGGGCGGGTGGTGAGATGCAGCAGCGGTGCCTTGCGGATATCTGCGGCTTCGCGAAACTGATATTCGTCGCGCATCTGCGGACTGCAGGCCGGAATAACAGTCTCGTCGCGCAGCAGGGCCAATTCACCACCCGGCCAATGGGCTGCTCCGAAGTGGATCGCTGCGTCGACCGGTTCCAGTCGGAAGTCGAAGATACTGAACCGGGTCACCAGATTGACGGTAATTCCCGGATTGCTCGACAGGAAACGCGGCAGCCGCGGGGCGAGCCAGCGCGTTCCAAAAGTCGGCAGGATGGCCAGCGTCAGCATTCCGCCATGCGGGTTTGCCCGTAGATTGAGCGATGCGGTACTGATCTTGCGCAGCGCATCGCGGATTTCGCGAACATAGGCGTCGCCGCCGACGGTGAGACGGATGGTCTGGCGCTCCCGATGGAACAGCTCGACGCCGAGTTGCTCCTCGAGAGCCCTGATCTGCCGGCTGACGGCGCTCTGCGTAAGGTCCAGTTCCTTGGCGGCTGCGGTCACGCTTCCGGTCCTTGCCGCAGCCTCGAATGCCGCAAGGAGTGACAGCGAGGGAAGAAAGCGGCGCGGCACTTGCATGGGCTGTGGTTCCTTCAAAAAGACCTTGCCGGACCGGCTCCGCCCTTGTCAGAACCGTTCCGTGGCAAGATGCGCAATCTGCGCCCCGGCTTCGTAGTAGGATTCCTGTAGCACTCTGATGCGGGGCGTTTCCAGCTTGGACGACGGAAGCGGCATGTTCTCCAGGCTGATATCGCCGGAAACAAAAGCTGCAAGCGTCTTTCCAAACGTTGTTCCGGGGGCGATGCCGCGACCGTTGAAGCCCGAGAAGCCAACAATATTTTCGTCGAATTCATGAAAGCGAGGCACGGCGTCCGAAGTCATGCCGATCTTGCCAAACCACGCTGCCTCGAACTCGATATTGGCAAGCTGCGGGAAAATGCGCGACATTGCGCGCTTGGCCCATGCTGTGTGAACGGCATGGCCGCCATTGCGCAACGCGCCGACGCTTCCGAAAACCAGTCGACCCTTTCGGTCCATGCGGAACGAGGACAGGATCTCCTTGGTATCCCAGCATCCTTCCAGACCGGGCAGGATCGATGCCCGAAGATTGGCAGGCAATGGTGGAGTCGCGAGGTTGAAATAGGGCAGGTGGACTTGCTCTCGCCGGACGGACGCCCATGGTCCGACCGAATAAGCGTCGGTTGCGACGATGACCCATTTTCCGCTCAAGGAACCGCGTTTGGATGAGATCTTCCAGCTCGCGCCACTTCTCTCGGTCCGAAGCGCCGGGCTGTTGGTGAAGATGCGCACGCGATTGTGGATAGCAGCTCTTGCCAGGCCTCTCACATAGGCAAGCGGCTGGATGGTGCCCGCCCTTGGGTCGAACAATGAAGCTGCATAGGCCGAGGAGCCAACGCGCCGCTGCGTCTCCCCGGCGTCGAGCAGCTCCAACGGAGCCCCGCGTGCCGTCCATTGACGATGGCGCTCGCGAAGTTCGCTGACGCCTGCATCGCCGACCGCCAGATGAAGGGTCCCGTTCTTTTCCAGTTCACAGTCGATCTCATATTTGTCGACGACCTCCCGAACGAGGAGGGGAGCATCGCCGAGAAGCCGCAATGCGCGCTCCCCGTGTTGCGGGCCCAAGACCTTCGGAATGTCGTCAGGCATGACCCACATGCCGCCGTTGACGAGGCCGACATTCCGCCCTGCGGCTCCGAAACCGATTTCGGTTGCTTCCATCACCGCCACATCGACACCACGCTCGGCAAGATGGAGTGCGGTGGAGAGACCGCAAAAGCCTGCGCCGACAACCACGACGTCCGCGGTCAAGTCGCCGGCAAGTTGGCTGGTTTCGGGAGCGGCAGGCGCCGTAAGTTCCCAAAGGCCGTGGGAGCGCGGATCGTTCAACATTAGCTTCATTCCCCAATGACAATACCGTCGACGTTAGCGCCCGCATCTACGGACCAGTATCGACGGTTTCGTCAGACATCTTGACATTTGGGAATGACTTGCCGGTAATCGGCTTTGAGGTTCAATGCAGAAAGCTTCGGCGATGTGTTTGCAAAAACACGAACTGATCATGCTGATCTCATGCGCGTGAAACCGCCAAATTCGCCAGTCAGAGCCGGATGAGCGACGACTGCCGCCGAATGTTCAACCTTTTCTTGTGCCGCGGATAGGGATCGAAACCACATTGCGCGTGCCAGAGCGATCAGCATGGCCGCCGCCATCTTGTGTCAGACCGTAAGGGAATGAGCTTCCAAAGGTGGCGGCGGCTTTACGCGCTGCTTAACTCAGTCATTCGAGGACGGTGGATTTTTCCTCGCTGTCGTCTTCGCGGCCGGAGAAGTAGTTGGCGATCAAGGCGCCTGAAATATTGTGCCAGACGCTGAAGATTGCGCTGGGTACGGCCGCGAGCGGCGAAAAATACGCCGTCGCAAGGGCTGCACCCAACCCGCTGTTTTGCATCCCGACCTCGATCGCGAGCGCCTTGCGCTTGTAGAGATTGAGGCCGAATGCCTTTGCGGCAAAAAAGCCGAGCAGATAGCCGAGGCCGTTATGCAGGACGACGACTGCGAAGATGAGCAGGCCGGATTGCGCGATCGCTCCCTTGCTGACGCCGACGACCGCCGCAACGATCAGAACGATGCCGACGACGCTAACGAGAGGAAGGATCGGGGTCGCGGTCCGGACGAGGCCGGGCAGCAGCTTCTGGGCGAAAAAGCCAAGCGCCAGCGGCAGGATGATGACCTGCAGGATGCCGACGAACATCGCCCATGCGTTGACTGGCAGATACTGGCTAGCAAACATCCAGACAAGAAAGGGGGTGACGATCGGGGCGGCGAGCGTGGTGACACTGGTGCAGGCAACGCTAAGTGCCACATCTCCCTTGGCGAGATAGGTCATGACATTGCTCGACGTTCCCCCCGGGCAGCAGCCGACGAGGATGACGCCCGCCGCGACTTCCGGCGGCATGGGAATGATGCGCGTCAGCAAGAGGGCAAGGGCCGGCATGATGACGAAATGGGCGACAACGCCGATGGCAACTTCCACTGGCCGCCTGCCCAGTTCCCTGAAATCGTCGAGCGAGATCGTCAGCCCCATGCCGAACATGATGATCCCGAGCAGGATGACGATATAGGGCGCGACCTGCTTGAAGACGTCGGGCAGAAGGAAACCGAGAACGGCAAACAGGATGACCCATAAGGCGAACGTCTTGCCGACGAAGGCCGAGAATGATGCGAGCGCTTTCACGATGATCTCCTCAGAGCTGGATATTGCCCCTTAATCCTCGTGCCGCGCCTGTCAAGCGCACCTCCGCCCGAAAGCGTTCGCCTACCGCTGTCCTTCGTCTGCCGGGTCGACCTTCATTGAGGAAGCTCTTCACCGTCATGCCGAGTTTGCCCGGTCATTGCTTGTGCAAGGAAGCGATCCATTTCTGCATATCTTCAAAGGAAATGTTCCCTCCGCAGACGATGAGCCCAATGATCGCGTCTGGCGGAAGGTGCGGCGCAATCTTCCGGGCTGCGGCAACAACGGCGCCCGAAGCGAGCTCGACCCATTGCTTGCCATCCTCTCCAAACGAAACCATCCCTTCGACAGCGTCCCGATCGGAGACCACAACCATTTCTTCAAGATAGGCTTGCGCGTGGCGAAGCATTGGCTCGCTCACAATGGGAACTCCGAGAGTCGAGATGATGGAGCTGACTTCGATCTCCACCGGCTTGCCGACGCGAAGGGCTTGATCCATTGAATTCGCTCCGGCGGTCTCGACGCCCCAGATTCGAAGTCCGGGCTTTTGTTTCTTCAGCGCAGTGGCAACTCCTGCCAGCATCGCACCGCCGCCAACGGCAACGAACACATCGGTCAGTTGCGGGCAGTCTTCGATAAACTCCAGCGCCAGGGTGCCGTGCCCTTCTGCGATCGTGGTGTCGGCGCAGTCGTCGAGCACGACGTAGCCCTGACTTGCCAAGTCTTCTGCATGTGCAAACGCGTCGTTGACATTGCCTGTCACGATGACCGGGACGCCAAGCGAACGAATTCTTTCAATCGACGAGGCAGGCGCCGACTTTGGCATGACGATCGTAACATCGGCGCCGAGCTTGCTGGCGGCCTGCGCGACCGCGATCCCGAAATTGCCGCCACTGACCGCGACAAAGCGCTTCGAAGATAGCTCAGCCTGGAGGCTGGCGAACTTGTTCAGGACGCCACGTGCCTTGAACGAGCCGCCGATCTGGTTGTTCTCCAGTTTCAGATAGACCGGCCGCTGGACTTTAGCAGACAGGCCGGGGCTCAAAATCGTAGCGGTGCGAATGATCTCAGCGCCTATCCGGGCTGCGGCGGCATGTATGGAAGTCAGTTCAATCAGATAATTCATTTCAACCATTGATCAGTGAGGGTGGAACGAGCAGAATTTTATAGTCTTTTGACTTCACGCCGGCACGCGGGTTGTCGAGAAGTCGATCATCATTATCGGCAAACGGCCCGCTGGCCTGAAGCAACGGACAATGCCCGGTAGGATCCGCCGAATACTCAAGCGCGCCATGGGATCGCGCCTCGAGGATTAAGCTTCGTCTGTGTCCATCGCTTCAATGCGCTGGGACACATTGCGTATCAGCTCCAGCGCGTCAAGCAGACGATCTCGCGAAAGGCCCTCGCTTGTCACATCGGCCCATCGATGCTGTCGAGGAGCGATCCGCGCGATTGCAGATCGCCCCCGTTCGGTGATCTGGATCAATTTCGCGCGTTTGTGGGCCGGATTGTCGCAATACTCCAGCATCCCGTCGGCGACGAGGACATCGGCCACTCGCTGCACGCTTTGACGTGCCAAGCCCATTTTCCGAGCAACGTCCGCGACCGTGCCTGGCGCCTCGATCACGGCGCCGATAACCTGCCATCGGGCCGCGGTCAGCCCCACCGGGACTGCGATACTTTCCGCTGCTTTCAGGAAATTTCCGTTGAGGCGGAACACCGCCAGGACCAGTTCCGTAAGCGCATCGCCTTCAGGTGTTCGCATATCGCCCTCTCAAGCTTCCGTCCGCTTCGCCAATTCCCTGAGATGGTCGGCGATCAGCGCCGGCCGTTCAATCTGGAGCCAATGGCCGGTGCCGTGGGCTACCATGTGCTGAATGCGGGGGCGAAGTGCGTAGAGCGCGCTCGGGCCATCGGTTGCATCGGCGCCCACGATGAAGAGTGGCCCTCGATAAGCGTCCAGTGCCTCCTCGGCATGCCATTCTGCCACTGCCTTGCCAACGCCTGCTCGCGCTTCCGGTGTCGTTGTTTCAGCATCCGCAAGCACTCGCGCTCGAACTGCTTCGTCTGCGCCGGTGATGGTTGAATAGTATTGCTTGAGAAACGCAAGGCTGTCCGGGCCGTTTAGGCCTGCGACTATTGCCGCCATTACCTCTTGAGGAACGCCGCGTGGGTCCGTTACGGGATCGATAAGGAGTAGCCCTCGCACGCGCTCCGGATGAGCGCCGGCCAAAGCCAGCGCTGCGGCACCGCCGCCGCTATGCGCGACGACGAGGAAGCGATCCCATTCGAGCGCGTCAGCGACTGCAAGCGCATCCTCGGCACGCGCTGAGAAACTGTAGTCGCGGTCTGCAGCCGGCGCCGAATGGCCATGCCCGCGAAAATCGAGTGCGCATGTTTCGAACTCAGGGGAAATCAGATCGATGACTTCGCGCCATTGATCGGAACGACCGCAATCCGCGTGGAGGAAAAGGATGCGGGGGCCCGAGCCGGATCGGTAAATTGCAAGTTCTCCCTGCGGTCCTTCGATCTTTTCTCTCGATATCAAAGCGTTAGCATGCATGACAGACTCCTTGAAAGCATGGCGCCAAGAAGCATAATTGACAGCATGCTGTCAATAACGAAAATGGAAGCTTGAGTACCTTGCGTGCCTTGGACTGCGTCGCTCCTTCCCAGTCCTCATTCCGAGCGATGATGGCGTCGCCAGTGAAATGACACCGTTGAAACAGTGCGATGGGGGCCCTCCCGAAGGAGGCCTGTCGGCTCTCCGTCCGAAATGGGCAGGGAAACAAGCGGATCGCGAAGATTGAGTGGTTGCACCATCCAAAGACGTGCGCAAACGCGCATCTAGGCGTCTTTGGCCGTCAGCCGCTGGTTGGTCTTGCCGAAGCGCCTGGTGCCGTGGGTTGTCGTGACTGGCACCTCGACCTCACGGCCGAGGACACCCGACAAGACCCTTTGCGCATTGGCGACACAGTCGATATCTCCCGGTTTCGCTTTGATATCACCGATGAGCGCAGCGAGCTGCGCCTTGGTTTGCGCAAGCCTCACTTCGAGCGCCTCGATATCCGTCACCTTACGCTGAAGCGCCTCCAGCAGAGCCTCGTGATTCCATTGCTTGAGATCCGGCGGCAGCAGCATCCGGATTTCATCAAGGCTGAAACCCGCCCTTTGCGCCGTCGTGATCAACTCAAGCATCAAGGCCGCCTCTGCCGGATAACTGCGGTAGCCATTCGGTCTGCGTTCGACAACCTTCAGCAGGCCGGCGCTTTCATAGAAGCGGATCCGCGATGTGGTGAGCCCGGTGCGTTTCGCCAGTTCGCCGATATTCATGTTAGTCCTCGCGAGATTGGGTATTGACCTTAAAGTTAACTCAAAGGTTATGGTGTGCGCAAATAGTTTTCGGAGCACACTCATGTCCCTGTTTTCACCGTTGGTGCTGCCCAATGGCGCCATTGTCCCAAACCGTATCGCCAAGGCGGCCATGGAGGAGAACATGGCCGACAACGACCATGCACCTTCCGCAGAACTGCTGCGCCTTTATCAGGCCTGGGCCGAAGGAGGCGCCGGATTGATCGTTACCGGAAACGTTATGATCGATGCTCGTGCGATGACCGGGCCTGGTGGCGTCGTGCTTGAAGACGATCGGCATCTTGACCGCTTCGAAGCCTGGGCTGCGGTAGGGCGCTCCCGTGGCGCGCAAATGTGGATGCAGATCAATCATCCCGGACGACAGATGCCGGCAGCGCTCGGACAAGAGACCTTGGCACCCTCGGCGATCCCCCTGGATATGGGCGCCCTGTCGAGGCAGTTTCCGATGCCGCGTGCCATGACGGTTGCCGACATCGCTGATGTGGAGGATCGTTTCGTCAGGACGGCCCTTCTGGCGGAGCGGGCCGGCTTTACCGGGGTCGAGATACATGCCGCGCATGGATATCTTGTCAGCCAATTTCTCTCGCCATTGTCCAACCGCCGCACGGATCGGTGGGGCGGGAGCCTGGAGAACCGGGCACGGTTGCTGCTCGATATCGTGCGCGCGGTTCGGGCTGCGGTTGCGCCCGGCTTTGTTGTGGCGGTCAAGCTGAACTCCGCCGATTTCCAGCGCGGCGGCTTTTCGCCTGAGGATGCGCGGTCCGTTGTCGCGATGCTGGGCGCCCTGAATGTCGACTTGGTCGAACTTTCCGGCGGCAGCTACGAAGCGCCGGCAATGATGGGGTCGGCTCGGGACGAGCGTACGCTAGCCCGTGAAGCCTATTTCCTCGAATTTGCGCGCGATATCCTCGATGTTGCGACTATTCCGTTGATGATGACCGGCGGCATAAGACGACGGGAGGTGGCAGAGCATGTGGTCGACAGCGGTGTTGCGATTGCGGGGATTGCAACGGCGCTTGCGATTGAGCCGAACCTGCCTCGCAATTGGCAACGCGGCCTGCCTGCAGTCCCCGAACTGAGGCCTATCACATGGAAAAGCAAACCTCTTGCGGCCTCGGCACATATGGCTGCCGTCAAATACCAACTCACCCGCCTCAGCCGGAAACGCCGCACGGCTCCCGGCGTCTCGCCGGGTTGGGCGCTTGTTCTGTCGCAAGCCAAAGCGAAATGCCGCGCCAGGCAATACCGTCGATGGATGGAGGCGCGGAAGGCCGCGCCGTGATTGCGGAGACGGATGGGTCGCAGCAACTGCGATATTGCCTGATCCGTGGATCTTATCGCGACAACGTGGATTGCCGTCTGGCGCGGAGCGGTCGGCAGGCGTCAAAGACCAAGTGTGTTGAGCCAGTCGCCGAAGCTGGGTGTCTCGGTCATTGATCGCAGATGTTCCGTTTTGCACTCTCCTGAGTGTCTGCGGACATCACTGGGGCTGTAGCGGAATTCATGCGTGAAGGCTCTGCTGAAATTGGCTGCGGATTCAAAGCCGAACGCGCTGGCGATGTCGGCGATCTTGTGGCCGTTGCTCATGTCGGCAAGGGCGGCGCGCGCTGCCAGGAGGCGTCTTCTACGTATGTAGTTCAGCACGCCGCCTGACACCTGGAACAGTTCATAGAGCCTGGTCCGCGAGATCGCCAGTTCACGACTAACCGCCTCGGGGGAGAGGTCAGGCGAGCCGAGATTGTTCTGTATGAAGCGACGGGCCCTGGCCATCAGCCCTATTTCGGAGGCGCGATCGCTGTTCATTTGGCCATTCACCAGCGGTGTGACGCTGTGGAAGATCATTTCCTCAAGCTGTTGGCGCACGCCATGCAAATCATCCTTCGTCAATCGGCCGAGATTGGCTTCGAGAAATGATACGTAGCTCGACACGAGCTTGACGCGCGCTCCACCGATGACGACGTTATTGCTTGACCCCGGTAGCCCGCCATGATCGGCAAAGAGATCACAAGGTAGTATCAGGGTGACCGATTGTGCGCTGATCGTGCGGCCATAGAAGGGGCAGCCAAGTGCACGGATCTCCATCATGCCCGGTTCGTTTTCGACGACATGCCCGTTGACGCTGGTCCAGGTCTTTCCGCTACGCAAGAATGTAATTTGCCAATGATCTATGGCGCTGAAGCGCACCTTCTCAGCCGAGCGCTCGTAGCGGAAGGGGGCTGTTTCCTGCTGTATGAGCAAGACCCCTTCGAGATTCCAGACGGTTTGCTTTGCTGAAAAGCAATCGCCCGGCCGAGCGGTCTCGGGCAGATAGGTATCCACCAACGGCGCCATATGGTCTTGCCATGCCGAAAATTGATAGTTTGGAGGTGAATCGGCCGTGGAAAATGGCAGCGAAGCCAGCTCCTGTCGGTCCATGATTGCTTCATAGAATGGAGCCTGCTGCGTCCGGGGCCAGCGACGTCTTTCGACAAAAGTTGATTGTTCGGTGGCAGACTCGTTTTTAGTCCGCGTCATCACGGGTGCCTTTCGACAGAGTATTCACGGTCGATGGTTGGCGAGATGCTCGCAAGGAGGGAACGCCGGACTGGATCGCTCTCAGGGAGGGTTCTCCGGGTTCGGACAGGGGCGGACGAGCATCAGTCCCGAACGGATAATGCCGGTCTCTGATATCGCTCGCATGCGCGAAAAGCCGCAAAACAGCCCGAATTTGAGTCCAACCGACCGCCTGGAGACTGGTGGATAGACAGAAAGGAAGCCTCTGTATCACATCTTGAGAAGCGAATTCCGGCCTGCAGGGTGAGTTGGCGAATAAAGCAAAGAAGTCTGTGGATGCCTGGCCGAAGGCTCTAGGCAGTTCTTTAATATCGCGACAAACTAACAGCTCTGCAGACAACATTGTTGCAGGTCCCCGCCAGTATTCTGGAGGGCAAATTATGCCGCTTTCGTTAATATTTTCAAGATATTTATAGAAGTCGCTTAAATATTTTCTCCCAGAATCCACGATGTAAAGTCATAAAGGAGACTAATCTTATGGGTTTTACCCAGGAATCCCGAAAGTTTTGCCATAAAAAGCGCAAGATTGGATTTGTTGCATCTACAATGTTTGCGGTTGTAGCTGCAATATCTTCTCCTATGAGTGCAAATTCTGCCGAAAGCGCTCATACGAAGGAAAAGACTGTCCAGTTGTATATGAAGAAGTATGAGAAGAATAATGTTGTCTTCTATAGTGGAAACTCGATTTCAAAGACAACTACGGTTTCTTCTGAAGATTACTTCAAAGGCTCCCCATACGTTTGCACGCCAAGCGGTTTCGGACACACGTCACATTGCCACAACCGCAGTCTGTTTTGAGATGAACGGAACGATATCGCGCATTATTCCCGAAAAAGAATAGGGGCATTGCACGGATGGCGGCTCGACGGAACAGGTGAGACGCAGGCCGCACCGCTATCGATGCAATAGCCCCTATCAGGCATTGGACTTCAATTGGGCAGATGTTTGCGGACATAATCGCCCAACCGCAGTTTCAGAACCTCGTCATCATGTTTGATTGGGTTATGACGAAAAACATACCATTTCCCGCCTGATGCTCGTTTCTGATAGATGATCCCGGCTTTCTCGCGATGCAGGAAGCAAGAGACATTGGGTGCTGCGCTTGTCTTGCTATACCAGACAGCACTCATGCAGAGCCTTCCCCGATCGGTTGCGTACCAGGTACCCTTTGCATAAGACCTTCGAGCGCCGGTGTGCGACCAAGCCGTGAAGCGGCGCTGGTGGCGAGAGAAATAACCGGCACCTTCCTTCCATATCCAGGAGCGTCCCGAGTAGAGCTTTTTAAGCTCGGCGGCGCTCATCGGAGCGGCCTTCATGGCCGCTCGCGTCGTCATTCTGTCGACCTGGCGCTGCGTTGCGGCATCGGCGTTGCCGGCCAGCACCAGCACGGACAACAGCACATTTATGATGGTGAAGCGGAACGAAGACATTTGCTTCTCCTCAACCTTTCATCGCAACGATCAGTTCAACAGGGGGCTGGCAACGCGCCAGTCCGGTCGGCCAAGGCCATAGGGCCAGGGATAGACTTCGCGGTCGTTGAAGTAGACGACAGCTTGCAGGTCAGGGAACTCGCTGTGGCGCTTGTTGGCTTCTTCGGCCCAACCATGCGTGTAAGCCTCATTCCCCTGATAACCCAGTTCCGCGATAACGATGGGCTTCTTGAAGCGCTTGACGCGATCGTATCCGGGTTTGGTCGCCTCGACGAAGGTCGAATCCCGGCCCAGCGTACGCTGATCGAACGGTTGGTAGCCGAACACCGACAAGCCGACGACATCCACAAATGAATCGCCGGGATAGTAGGCTTCGAGTCCTTCCTTGCCCATTGGGGACCACATGTACTTTGCCGTCGGCAGGCTCTTGCGGCACACGGTCACGGCGTGCCTGTAAGCTTTTACATAGTCGTCCGGCTTCCAGTATGCCCAGGTGAATTGCCCGTTCTTCTCGTCCATTTCCTGGGCCCAACGGATGGTAACCGGAGTGTTGAGCTTGGAGGCCGCCGAGCAGATTGCCGTCATGTTGGAATCATAGTGACCAGCCAGAATCCCATTGAGCAGATCGGTCGGCGTGACACGCCAGTTGCGTGCCCACGACCAGGGTTCGATGGTGATCAGCAGCGAACGACCACGTTTGTGTGCATAGTCATCCGCTGTGTTCAAGGTCGACAGATCGACATCCTCCCAAGGCAGGAAGAGATGCTCGATCTTGGGATTCGGATCATTGGAGAAGTCGCCATTCGGATCGTAGGCACCTCCCGGCAACGATTGCGGCGTGAGAATTGGCCTCTTGTCGTTGAACAGGGGCCGGGTATCGGCTCTTGCGTCCAGGCCGCCTGTGGCAGCGTACACTCCTCCGCAAAGGACGCCGGTCGCGAGCAACGCAGTCGTCAGTTTCGTTAGGGTTTTCATCGGATTATCCTCCTTCCCTCATTCGGTTTTGTGAACGGTCAGGGCGGCCTTCATGGTTTCAAGTCGCTGTGAGACCAGATCATCGGCGACCAGCTTTGTCGCCTCGTCGGTTTGTGTCGTGACGGGATGGCGAAACACGAACCATGTGCCGCCGGTCTCCCTTTTTTGATAGATCGTTCCGTCGAGTATGCGGTGAACGAAGCAGGTCTTGGCGGGAAACTGGCCGTTCGCGGCGTGCCAGGTTGCGTCAAGACATAGGCGGCCGTTATCGGTCACGGCCCATCGACCCTCGGCCCAGGACTGCCCTCCCGTTCCGTCGACCCAGGCGGAAAACCGTCTGTCGATGTTCTGCATTCGGCCCGCGCCGTCGGGCCAGCGCCAGCTCTTGTCGTGATAGAGCGTGTAGAGCTCAACCGCCGTCATCGGCCTTGCGCCATCCGGCAATGTTGTGGTTGTCGCGGCTTGAACCGGGCCGCTCCCCGCTCCAAGCCCAAGAACGACCGCAAGCGCAAGCGATGCCGCAGGGGTAAGGGAGGCTATATTCTTCAATGACTTCATATCATTTCTCCCATAATTTGATCGAAGCGCGGTTTTGTCGAAGCGGCCGGACGCCGATTTCGAAAGCTGTCGATCGTCCGTTCGGCAAAGCATCCGCCGCCGCTCAGGTCTGCATGTCCGGTACCATCAACAACCATTGTCATTTGGGTCTCCCGCCGATGGCGTCCTTCCCGTCATGAGCTTCAGTTATCCGTGTCGTTTATCTGCCAGTGCGGATGGAACACCATCCGATGCAGTCCTCGTCCTCCAATACCCGCACCTGCCACCGAAGAGCGCTCTTCGAACAGCGTGTAACCGTCCGCGTTCCAGGCCAGCGATTGCACACCGTCGTGGCCGCGCTCAACGAGCCCGACGACGGGTAGCGCAGTCAGGGCGAGCAAACCGCTTGCAAGCGCTGGACGGTAGAAGCGCCTATCCGTCTTGACGGAGTTTTCGTGGGCGTGCTGGCGGACGATCACCACCAGCAGCAGCGTATAGATGGCGGCGTTGAGCGTCGCGAAGATGTAGAAGCCGCCGGCCTCTCCTGCGATGCCGACAAGCAGTACCGGCAGGATAGAAGCAAGAGACAACATGCAATAGGGCGCAAGTACCCTGAAGGGTATCGGATCGACATCGGAAGTGCCTTTCGGCGTCACCCGGAAGTCCACGAAAGATCCGGTCGTGTGATCGCGAATGGCGGCAAGCGTTCCTGCTAACGCCCACGGCCAGCGAGCGAACAGGAACAGCGTCATCTCCCAGCTCAAGATCTTGGCGTCGATCGACCGGAATGTCCCCGTCCTGCGCCAGCGATAGGCACAGACGATCAACAGAATTGATTGCGGCACAAAATGCAGCAGGAAGTCGGGGTAGGAGACGTCGACGAAGGTCTTTCCGCGAACGAGCGCGATGACCGGCAGAACAAACATCAGCGCCATGAAGAGCGAGAACAGCGGATACCAGAGCTGCGCAAACAGGAACTGGATCTTGAGGCGCAGGGGTAGCCGTTTGACCAATTCTGGCGAATATTGCAGCAGGATCATCATCAGGCTGCGGGACCATTGAAACTCCTGGGTGATGAGATCGGCAAAGGTGCGTGGCCCGTCACCATGGGCGATGGCGTCGAGCGCATGGACACCGCGCCAGCCGTGCGCATTCATCATCAGCGTGGTGGAGTGATCCTCCGCCAGCTCTGGCCCTAGTCCCCCGATGCTACGCAGGGCCTTGGTGCGGACGGCGTAGTGCGAGCCGATGCAAAGAGGAGCGAGGCCGCAATTGAACCCGGCCTGCAGCGACCCATGCATGCTGGCTTCGGCATACAGACGGCCACGGGCCGACCAGCTTTCGGATGCATTCTGATCGCAGATGCTCGGCGCAGACACATAGCCGATCGCCGGATCTGCAAAAGGACGAAGCATCTGGAAGAGATAGCCTTGCTCGGGCACATGATCGGCATCGAGCTGCGCAACGAAGTCATACCGCTCATAGCCGTATTGGTCGTAGAAGAAGGCTAGGTTTCCTTCCTTGCAGCGAGTGCGCCTCGGCCAGCTCTTGCGATGATAATCCTCGCGCCCCTTGCGAGTGGAAACCTGGACGCCGTGTTTGCGGCACCAGTCCAGCGTTGAGGGTGATGGGTCCTCGTCTGCAAGCCAGGTATCATGCGGGACCTCTTGCGTCAGCATCGCGTGCAACGTCCGGGCGACGATTGCGAAGGGTTCAGAGGGCGCTTTCGTAACCACCATCGCCACGCGACTGCCGGCAGGAAGCTGCAGAGGCCCCGACGGTTTCCTGGCGCGAAAGAACACCGCGATGAAATAGGCCGGGATGATCGTCACCCAGGCGAGCACCAGCGTGAGCAGAACAGATCCTATCGCATCCACATGGTGTGCGGGGGTAAGCCACCAGCTCCAGAAATATCCGAGCGCGGCGAGCCACAATGTCGCGCAAGCAATATACTCCACGCGCTGAGGACCCTGTAGAATTCGGGTCATCGATCGCTGGTCTTGGGTGGCAAGAGCACGTGTCCGGATCGAGGTCATGCCCGCACCTCCAATCCGAAGAAGGGGGCGGCTGTCCGGATGATCGTTTCAATGTCCGAATAAAGAGCGCGGAAGCCGAGTTTTTCGGCAGCAAGATCCGACGCTGCGTAGAGGGCAGGCGGATCACCCGCACGGCGCATGCGCATGGCGACAGGAACCGGCCGGCCGCAGACGCGTTCGATCGCATGGATGATTTCCTTGATCGAAGTGCCGCGTCCGGTTCCGAGATTGACGGCAAGATTGTTTCTGCCCGACAGGAGATATTCCACCGCCAGGACATGCGCCCTGGCAAGGTCGGTCACATGGATGTAGTCGCGGACGCACGTGCCATCGGGCGTATCATAGTCGCCGCCAAAAACATCCAGTGTCTCGAGCGCCCCCCCGGTTGCCAGCAAGGCGCGGGGGATGAGATGCGTTTCGGGATTGTGCCACTCACCGAGTTCGCGCTCCGGATCGGCACCTGAGGCGTTGAAGTAGCGCAGGGCCACATAATTGAGCCCATAGGCAGATGAGTAATCGGCGAGCATATGTTCGGCGATCAGCTTCGTTCTGCCATAGGGATTGATGGGGCGCGGTGTCTCGGTTTCGCGGATCGGCAGGTGATCCGGAATTCCGTAGATTGCGCAGCTCGACGAGAAAATCAGCTTGTCCGCATTCGCCCGACGACATGCTTCCAGCACGGACAGCGTGCCGTTCACATTGTTTGCATAGTATTTCGCGGGATTTTCTACGGACTCGCCGACATAGGCCGATGCCGCGAAATGGATGATCGCCGCGGGCTTGTATTGGAGGATCGTTTCCGCAAGCCGCCACGTGTTGAGGATATCCCCCTCCACCAACGGTCCCCACCGCACCGACATCGGGTGGCCGGTCGACAGATTGTCATAGACGACCGGCTCGAAACCTTGGCTATGAAGGTGCTTGGCGGTGTGGCTGCCGATGAAGCCGGCGCCACCCACGACGAGTATTGTTTCCCTGGACATCACGCAACCTCGAAAAGCTCGCTGTTGGGACGAACAAGCTGCCGCTCGAAATAAGCGACGGTGGATTCCAGGCCATCCGCGAGGGCGACGGATGGTTCCCATCCAAGTTCGCGTTTGGCAACGGTGATATCGGGTCGCCGCTGGCGCGGGTCGTCGACCGGCAGAGGCTGGTAGACAACATGCGATGACGAGCCGGTCATGGTGACGATCTTTTCAGCGAGCTCGCGTACGGTAAATTCCGCCGGATTGCCGAGATTGACCGGCGTGTGAATCGTCGTTTCATTGCCCATCAGGCGGATGAACCCTTCGATCAGATCGGCGACGTAGCAGAACGACCGCGTTTGGGATCCGTCACCATAGACGGTGATATTCTCGCCTTTCAGGGCCTGCACGATGAAGTTGGAAACGACACGGCCGTCATCGGGACGCATGCGCGGACCATAGGTGTTGAATATCCGCGCAATTCTGATGTCGACACCGTGCTGGGCGTGAAAATCCCGGAAGAGGGTTTCGGCGGAGCGCTTGCCCTCGTCATAGCATGAGCGGGGGCCGAAGGAATTGACGTTGCCCCAATAGTTCTCCGGTTGCGGATGTACCTGGGGGTCTCCATAGATTTCAGAGGTGGAGGCCTGAAAGATGCGCGCCTGGTGACGGGTCGCAAGCTCCAGAAGATTGAGCGAACCGAAGACACATGTTTTCATCGTATGGATGGGATCGGCCTGGTAGTGCGGCGGCGATGCCGGACAGGCCAGATTATAGATCTCATGAACCGGTATATCGAGCGAAGCAATGACGTCATGGCGGATGAAGCTGAACGTATCATAGCGAAGCAGATGTCTAAGATTGTCTATCCGTCCGGTTGAGAAATCATCCACACAGATGACCTCATGGCCGCTCTGCAAAAGCCGATCGCAAAGATGTGAACCGAGAAATCCCGCGCCGCCGGCAACGAGAATTGTTCTTTTTTGCGTATTCTTCTGAGATAAACTTTCAGATTTGAACGCTATGCCCATCAAACCCTCCCGGAAATTAGACAAAAGCCCGAGTGCTCAAGGAAAACAGAGTTTCTGTCCTTGTTAGACGCGATTACAATTAGATGTCATTGCTGCAACTTGAGATTATAGTTTACTAATATTTAACTATGCTGTCGTTAGCAGGGAATGCGGAAACTTTGCATTCTGTCCATTTTTATATGTACTCGACGGAGTGATATACTTTTAGTAATATGTTCTAAGTTGTGGATTTGTGCTTTGATAAATTAAGTAATTATTTGTTTCATTTTCAATATAATTTCAATCTATATATAATTCTTGTTTTACGCATAGTATATGCGCGTGTCGGATATCAAGTATGGGGGATGTCAAAACTATGCGCGGGCTAGGTCACGCTGCGGTAACGGCAGCGTCACAAGGCTGTGATGGATGACGAGATAGTATTGAGGTCGCCGGATGATCTCGGCTGCGCCGTCGTCGGCGCCGGATCACGGAGCCACGTTAGGTGATTTTTGCTGCGTGGGCGCTTGGATCAGCAAGACGCCTTCAGGCCGTCGACACTAGGTCAGGCGCAGGTCCAGACGTGGGTGAAGCTTCTTCAGGTTCGGCAGAGACTTCATCTGCCAGGGGATTTGTGACGAACCGCATACCGTAAGGTGGATATCGGCATGCTTGCGGGCTTCGATGGTCAGCTTGGCGAGCAAGTTGATCCCGGACGAGTTCAGGAACTGCAAACCGGTCAAATCGAAAGTCGCCTTGCCGCCGCTTCCGTGAAGGATCTGCCTGGCAAGATCGTAGACCGGCGCGTAGGCGTCTGGGCCAGCCAAACGCATGGTCCCGTCGAAATATAGGGTGCTACCTTCGGACCAGACGCGGAACGCTTCTTCTTTGATTTCCATAAACAGCCTCTCGCGGGTTCACGATGATGAAATTGCCATCGCGGCATAGGTTTGAAGTTTCGTCCGCTTGTGCGGGCCGTCCTCGTCGAAGCGCCAGGCTAGCTGAACCTGGTAATCACTCATCAGAGTCAACAGTCCTAACCCGGACGCATTGTCGCCCGCAAGAACGCTGGCCTCGATCTGTTCTATAAGGAGATCGCCGGGATCGCCATTCGTTACCTTGTGCAGCAATTCCTGGAAGCGCGCCGTCGCATCGAGGTCAATCAGGTTTGCTATCCGCATCCTGAAACTGTGAGCGTCCGTCAGCGCCTCAATCACGATCTCACCGCTGGTGCGAAACTTGATCGAGTTTTCGATGAGTTCGTTTGTCAGATAGCCGATGTCGTGCCGGATCGTCTTGTATTGCCGCTCGGAGGAACGGAAGCCGAGCGACATTGTTTCGGCAATGAAATCCGACGTCATGGCCGAGTGTCGCCAGGCCAAATGAAGTGGCCCGTCAAACAGACTGATGCGCAGGGCGTTGGCTGTGTCGAACGAAACCAGATGCTTCTGGCCGAAAGTTGCAGTTGTCATCTCTCACCTGTGCCGCATCACGACAAGAGTAATATCGTCATGAATCTTCTGGGTTCCGATGTAAGTCATGAGGTCATCGAGTATACCCTTGACCACTTCTTCGGCCGTGCCGCCATGCAGGCGGCGGGCATCTTCCAAAAGCCGTTCGAAGCCGAACAATTCGCCTTTTGAGTTTTCCGCTTCGGTCACGCCATCTGTGTGTAGCACGACCATGTCGCCCCTTTCGAAGGCGATTTCCCGTGTATCGATATAGGGAGCTATGTCGGGTTCGAGGCCGACGGGGAGGCCGAGATCTCCGGTATCGATCCGTTCGACCTCACCGTTCCGGCGGACGATGATCATGTCTTCGTGTTGACCGGAGATCGTCAGTCGCTTGCCATCATAGTCGAGAAACGACAAGGTCAGATGCTTGTCGGTCTTTGTTCGTTCGATGTTCTTGAAGATCGCGCGATTGAGATCGGTCAGGAATTTCGCCGGATCCATTTCACCGGCTTCCTGCAATGCGCGGGCGATCGATTGCACCATCAGCATCAGCACGCCACTTTCAAGCCCGTGACCGGTGACGTCGCCGATACCGATCTTCAGATTGTTTCCATTTTGCAGAACGTCGTAATAGTCGCCACCGACCTCATCGGCCGGGCGCATATAGGCCGCGATTTCCAGATTTTTATTGGCCGTGAGTTCCTTGGCGCGCGGCAGCACCATGAGTTGTATCTGCCGCGCTACATTGAGTTCGGCACCCAGCCTCAGATTTTCGCTTTTCAGCTGGCTGTTCAGGGTTGAAATCTCTTCCTTCGCCGCTTCGATTTCGCTGGTCCGGTCAGACACGAGCTTCTCGAGGTTTTCGGTATGGAAGCTGATATCCTCAGCCATGCGATTGAAGGCGATGCCGGCCTCCGCAACTTCATCCTTGGTGGAGATGTCGACCCTGACCGAGTAATCCTTTGCCTGTATGCGCTTGGCCGCGCTTGCCAGCGCGCTGATGCCGCCGGTAACACGTTTCGAAGCGGCAAAGACCGCTGCCGTGACGATCATCAGCGAGACTAGCACCGCCATGATCTGATAGAGCAGGATGCGATTGGTGGCGCGCGATATCTCCTCCTTGGCGGCGATGAGCGAGGCGTAGATTTCGCGTTCGGGCACCACGATCCCGAGCGACATGACTTCACGCTGCACAGGCCCTTCCACCCAGAGATTGGTCGGATGCAACTGCTTGACGACGACAAGATAGGGAACCTGTTCGCCCTGTTCGTCGAGGGAAATATGCTGGATTGCGCCGTCGGCATCGAGCGGCAACGTCGTGATGGCCTTTTGCACGCTGTTGCGCAATGAACGATCGAGGCCGGTCACACCCTTGGTCGCCGCATCGTTCGAGGCGCGCAGACCGATGATCTTTTCGCCGACCGGATTGATCGCGACCACGTTTCCGTTCGACATCGTCAGGAAGCCAAAGCCGCTTTGGGCGACCTTCACATTCTCGACGATCTCCGCCAGCTGTGTGAGTGTGATATCTGCCCCGGCAGCGCCGGCAATGCCGTGTCGATCCGGGGTCCATAATGGGTGGAAGAAGCTGACGATGAGTTTTCCGGTGATCGCGTCCGTGTAGGGAGCGGTCTGGGTAATGTAATCGGCGACCGGCCGTGATGATGGGGTCACCGCCCACTGCTGCCAGGATTCATAAAGACCCGGAAAGAAGAAAGTCCAGAAATCCGATGTGTTGTGGCCCGGGTAGAGCCGGTCGAAGGTCTGTGCCTGTGTCGTATAGGGAGCCGTGCGGAAGATCGGGCGCTCTCTCGGTCCGATGTAATACATCTGCAGCTTCGACGCGCCATTGTGCAACAAAGAGGGCGCAACCAGATTGAGCACGGCACTCCATTCTATATCGGCCTGAACCTGGGGAAGGGGATGATGATCCTTGTCCAGCAGGTAACCCCATACGCTGACGACCGATGGTGTCCCGGGAGCATTTTGGGCCCACTTGCCATTCGGATCATAGGTGACCGTTACGGCGCCGGGAGAAGCCTTGTCCATGGCGGAGCCGATAGCTCCACTTCTTGCGGGATTGTCGATCTGTCCTTGCAATACCCCGGCAAGCGCATTCACGTCGGAATGGACCTGATCGATGAGAAGGCTCACTTGCGTGGCGGTGGAGTCCGTATAGGAGCGGATGTAATCCTGGCTCGCCTTCTCAAGGCCTTGACCGACCTCGGTGGTCGCATTGCGCGAAAGACGGTGAACGTTCCAGAGCGCGAGGCCGCCACTGACCATCAGGTCGAAGAGCACGGCGCCGCCGACAACGATCAGAAACTTGGCGCGAAACGAGCGCAGTCCGAGCCTTTTCTTGGCCAATGAGGTTTCCATCATAGCGGCTTCTGCCCCGATGTGGCCCAGATCGGCCAGCCTGCGTAGCCTCGGGGATGTAGGGCAGCGAAGATGTGATCGGCAAAGCCCTGTTTGAACTTCTCTATGAATTCGGGCGTGTCGCCACGCCGAACCGCCATTTCGTCGGCGTAGACATCTTGCCATGCCGTGATGATATCGGCGAAGTCCTGCGGATCGCCATCGAGATTGGTCACCATGAAGCTTTCCATCTTCACATCCGCAAAGCCTGCATCCAGCAACATGCGGCGGCCTTTCGGGCCCATCTCGACATCCATGTCGAAGTGAGCGAAGAGCTTGGCAACCTCGGTATATGTCCACTGAATGCTTTCGGCTCTTGGCTCTCCGAGGCAATGGGAGTTTTTTTCGTTGGTGATGTAGACCCGGCCCCCAGGCTTGCATATCCGATAGAGTTCTCGCAGCAGGACATCCGGGCGATCGAAAATCTGCAATGAATGCCTGCATGTCACGAAATCGAACTGGTCGCTTTCGAACAGCATCTGGGATGCGTCGCCGTAGCTATACTCGATATCCTGCACATCGAAATCCTCCGCGACCTTGCGGGCATATTCCAGGCTCGGGATCGAGTGATCGAGGGCGACGATCCGCGTCGGCTTGAAGTCCTTTCTCAACAGCATGGCGAAGTCGCCGATGCCGCAGCAGATATCGGCGATGTTCATGCCCTCGCGAAGTCCGTGGCGCGGCAGGATCTCCCGCTCGTGCCGCCACGTCATTTTCGTCTGTGTTCTGAGGATCGGTATGAAGCTCTGGTTCTCGACGAAAGTCTGGCCCGGATAGAAAGCGGAATCATAGATATCCACGGTGATATTCGGCGAGAGGTCGCTCAAATGACGGAAGAGCCGGGACGCCCATGCAACGACGCTGGAAGCTACGACCGTCAGCTTGAGATCCGGCCTTGAGCGGGTTGCATCGAGCAGCACATGCGTCAGCGCACGGAAGGCCGTGTTGTTCATATGCGTGACGCGTTTCAGGTTGATGTAGCAGATGCCGTTTACCGTCTCGATGCCCATGCGCAGGAGCGCCAGGTCATCGGCAAGTTCGGCGACCGAATGCGGCCTGAAAACCCCGGAGAGGGAAAACTCCTGATTATTGGCGTCGAATTGTGCGGTGAAACGATTGGGGAGATGGTTGCTCAATTGAGGAGCCTTTCAAGCGCTAGGTCCACCACAAGTGTCAGCATGCTCGTATCCTGCTTTTGCAGCCTGATGTTGGCATCGTAGTTGACCAGCAACCCGAAAAGGATTGCTTGCTCCGCGCGTGCGGCATCATCGGTAATGACGTCGAGATAATGTGCGAGTGCCTGTCCGACCCTCGCATGTTCGATGATGGTCTCGTAGGAGGCGCGTTGTTCGTCCAAACAGGGAAACGTCAATTCGATCCGTTCGGTCGAGCCGTTCCGGTAGAAACGGCAGGTCAATGCACCGTTGCACGCGCGCGTATGGAACGACATTTCAAAGAGCTCGTTCAATGCGGCAGACAGCAGGTTGGCGTGGCGGGTGGGGTCGTGGCGGTCATGGCTGACCATTTGGGCGACATAGGCGGCGCATTGATCGCAATGCCGCCAGTCTGCCGCGAAGGAGGCCATGTCCATTTCCAGCTCGAGCAGTGGTTGAGACGCGTTATCGGTTTGCATTTCTGCGGTGTCCACTTGAGAAGCTCCTGGATGAAAAAGCGTTTCGAGGGTTACGGCCTGATGTGAAGCTCATCGAACGTTGTCGCCATCGACGGCGCGCGTCCGCCTTGTCTTATGAATTCTTCAAGCCGTTCGGCACGCATCGGCGGGCTGATGCAATAGCCCTGGAGCCGATCGCAGCCCTCCTGCAGCAGCCATCCCGCCTGTTGCGGCGTTTCGACGCCCTCGGCCGTGACACGCATATCCAGGCCGTGCGCGAGGCCGATGACGGAACGAACGATTGTTTGGCTCTTGGTGTCCTGCATAAGGTCTTTGATAAAATAGCGATCGATCTTGATCGTATCGAAGGGGAAGTTCTTCAGGTAACTGAGAGAGGAATACTCGGTGCCGAAATCATCGAGGGAAATCTGTATGCCGAGCACATTCAGCGTGTTTAGCGTATCCAGATTATTGATGGTCCGCTCCAGCAATACGCCCTCGGTGATCTCCAGCTCCAGGCGCTCGGCAGGAAACCCGACGATATCGAGCGTTTGCGATACGCGATCGGTAAGCCCAGGCGTCAGGAACTCGGCCGGGGAAAGATTGACGGCGAGTGTGTAATGCCCCGGCCACGAAAGCGCCTCGCGACAGGCTTCTTCGAGCATCCACTGGCCGATCTCGCGCATAAGGCCGTCGGCCTCCGCCATGGGAATGAATGCCGCCGGCGGTATGATCCCCAAGGTGGGATGCCGCCACCGCAGCAATGCCTCGAAACCCACGACCGTGGATGGAGGTTCGACCAGCGGCTGGTATTCGATGAAGAACTCATCGCGCTGGAGCGCTACGCGCAGGCTGCGCCGCAGCAATTCCCTTTGTTCAACGACGATCAGCATGGTTGGGTCGAAGGTTCGCGCCCGTCGCCGCCCTTCCTTCTTGGCGGCGTAGAGGGCAACATCGGCCGCCTTCATCAATTGCTCGTCCTCATTGCCGTCGCGCGGTGCGATCGCGACCCCGACGCTGACGCCGACGAACAGTGAGATGCCGTTGACGATGAATGGCTTCTTGAACGCCGTGACCAGCGCGTCGGCCAATTGTTCCGCTTCGAACGCTTGCTGTGGCCTGACCTGGATGATGGCAAATTCATCGCCGGCAAGGCGATATACCGTGCCGCCCTGGCCAAGCGTTTCCTTGATCCTTTCGGCGGCGAGTTTCAAAACGATATCGCCGGCGCCATGGCCAAGGGTGTCGTTGACCGGCTTGAAGTCGTCGAGATCGAGCTGCATGAGCGCAGGCCCGATCTTGCCGCTCGCCGGAAGCAATTGCGCGAGCTCCGCACTGAACTGCCGACGATTTGGCAAGCCGGTCAGGACGTCGTGCGTTGCTTGATGGATGAGTTGCGCTTTTTCACTGTCTTCGGATGCGGTGGCGGCTTCGATGCTGGCCGCCTTGGTCTCGATAATCAGCAGCCCCGTGTGGATAAGGGAGATGAGGAAATTGCATTTTCCCCTTTTCGGAGTGTCGATCTGGATCGTGCAGGGTTCGCCGGTATCGATCGCCTGCCTGATCCGCGTGGCAAGAGCCGGTTTGCCGAGTGCGGGATAGGCCTCCCACAGGGTCAGGTCTCTCTTGGATGCCAGGGCGATATGATCTTTAAACGCTCTGGAGGAGTCGAGTAGCTTGAGATCGAGATCCCAAAGTGAAACCGCCGCCTCTGGGCGGTTGGTAGATTCGGACTCGTGTGGAATTCGCTGCGACCGGTCCACTCGGTTTTCCGGCATATGGCCTTGCCCTCCCAAGCCGGCCGAACAAAAACACGGCCGTGTCCAATTTGAACCGGCTCATTCGCATCTGAGCTTGCGCATCGACAACGCAGCCTCATTCAGCGTACGGGCGCGGGTCGCAAATTGCCAGAACGTGGCAATCGCTTTTGACGAATATATTACGAGGCGTTCAATTAGCAATGATTGTTGAAATATAAGTGGGTTAAAGGAATGGAAAATCTTGCGATTTGTCCCATTCTCACACGCTACGAGGGGTATTCGCCGCCGGTGGATGGCGTGTTGGTTGTGGCTTTTGCGTTTGTCGGAAGGGAATTGAAATTTCCTGCATCGGAAGCCACACCGGTTGCAACTTTGAATGCCGGGCTGAAATGGCCATGCTTGATCTAGCTGGTCAGCCGGCGGCAATGCTCGGCGAGCGCGAAGATTTCATCCTCCGTATTGTAATAATGAGGCGAGGCTCGGATCAGCGTCGGCAAGGCGCGAGCCGTCGCATCGAGGAGTGTGCTTGACGGCTTCGATAGGCTGACATGAATGCCCGCCGCAGCAAGAATACTCCTGACGGTCTCCGCCGGGTGGCCGTCGATTGAAAAAGATACGATCGCGGCGGGCTTCGGTCCGAGATCATGCACGTGAACTCCGGGTAATTGACGCAATTCCGCGCGCAAGAGCATAGCGAGTGACTGGCAGCGCACCTCTATGTGTTCCAGCCCCAAGGCAAGTGCATAATCGATCGCAACGCCAAGACCCAAGCGTGCCGCATAGTTGTTCTCCCAGGTCTCAAAACGCCTTGCATCGGCGCGCAACTCATATCGATCGGGCTCGACCCAGGGCGCGGCAAAGTGATCGATCACGGGGGGATGCAAATGCGCGAGCAATGATTGCCTTACGTAAAGAAAGCCCGTGCCGCGCGGCCCGCGAAGAAATTTGCGGCCCGGAGCCGTCAACATGTCGCAGCCGAGTTGATCGACATTAACGGGCATTTGTCCCACCGCCTGGCAGGCGTCGAGCAGATAGGGCACGCCATGGCGACGGGCGATCCGGCCGATTTCTGCGGCTGGATTGACCAGGCCGCCATTCGTGGGGACCCAGGTGATCGCGATAAGGCGAACGCGATCGTCGATCATGCTTTCCAACGCCTCGGGATCGAGAACGCCGTCGCTGTCGTTTGGCACGACATCGATCTCAACGCCCTGCGTCTTAGCGGCATGCAGGAAGGCTACATAGTTGGCCGCATATTCCGCACGCGCCGTGAGAATACGATCTCCCGGCTTGAAGGCGAAGGAGTAGAACGCCATTTGCCATGCCACCGTGGCATTTTCCGTCAGCGCGATCTCTTCCGGTCGAGCGTCAAGCAAATTCGCAACGCTGGTATAGACCGCATCCAGTCTCCGCTGCGCTTCGTCCGCCGCCTCATATCCACCGATTTCGGCTTCGCGCCTCAGGTAGCCGGTCATGGCATCCAGGACGGGTCGCGGCATCAAGGCGGCACCAGCATTGTTCAGGTGAATGCCGTGTTCGACACCCGGCGTGTCGGCTCGAACATTAAAGAGATCGATCATTTGGTTGTGCCTTCTCCGGGAACAACGGCCGGCTTTCCGCTGTTGCGCAGTGCTCGCCCTGTTGCCTTGTTGTTGAAACATATAGCGGTGCGGTGTGGGTGCAACTGTCCGTAGCGATGCATCTTGGTCTTATCCGCCTGGTCTTCGTCGCGGGACTTGACAGAACTCCGAAGGCCGGACGCCATAAGCAGTGGATATTCCTTTCTCTTCTGTCCACTTGTCGTTGAGGGCACTTCACAATTCGCGCGGGCTTACACATCATTTCGGGATGAGTAGCGAGGGGGGTGGAATGAAAAAACTAATGATTCTGGCGGCCATGGCTGTGATGGCCTTGCCGTTGGCGGCGAAAGCTCAGTCGGTGGTGGCCAACAAGAGCACTTATGGATATAGCAAAAACATCTTGAGCGATCCTGATACTCTCAATTGGAACATAGAGGAATGCAGCCACGGCGCTATCAAGCCCGATATGCAGGAGAAGCTGGCAAAGGTCTTGAACGTGCCGGAGGCGAATGTGCGCCGCGAGTTTTGCCGCCGAATGCTGACGGCAATTGCGCGCGGCACTATTTCCTATGATGACTATACGCGCTTTATGACCGGGGGTGGGGTGACGCCAAGCATTTCGCGCGCTTTACGAACTGCCGGTTCCGGTCCCAAAAGGCCGCAAGACGAGAGACGGGGTGACATTGTTCTTCCCCTTGGAGCCCGAATGGATTCAGGCGAAATCTTCAAGGGCACGACCATCGCATCCGGCAGCAAGGGACGTTTTTCGGCCCAGTCGTCGCGGCGCTCCGTGAAATGTTCAGGCACCTATGATCTCCGTGACCGACGCCCAACGATCACCCTTCCGGTTAAATGTTCGGATGGTCGTACGGGGCGGGTCGAAGTCACAAGAGCGCCGGATCTCATGTCGGCATGGGGAAAGGTAAAGCTGTCCGATGGCAGCAGCGGTCAACTGACCGTCGGCAAAACCAGCAATTAGTCATGACGGAGATGGGGAAGAGCCTGCCCCTTGGGGCAGGCTCGATGGCTTCTAGCCTTTATTTGGCGATGTGTCTGATGAAGGCTAGCGCCTCTCGTCAGTTCAGCCCTTCTGCCTTCAGCGCGGCCTGAACTGCCGGCCGTCCGGCGACCGTTTCGATAAAGCGATTGATGTTCTTGTAGGCGGAGAGATCGACACCAACACGACCGGACCAGCCGAGCACCGTCCACAAATAAGCGTCGGGGGCGGTGAAGTGATCGCCGAGCAGGTAAGGCTTTCCTTCGAGGCTGGTATCGACGTAGCTGAGACGCTTTGCGAGATGCGCGCGGTTTGCATCCTTGGTCGCGTCGGGTGTATCCGGCCGGAAGAGCGGGCCGTAGGTTTTGTGGAGTTCGCTCGAGATGAAGGCGAGCCAGCGCTGTGCCCGGTAGCGATCGATCTCGCCGGCTTTCGGCATCAGGCCGCTCTCGGGCTTCAGATCGGCGAGATACTGAACGAGTACCTGCGATTCCGTGAGCAGCTCGCCTCCATCAAGCACAAGAGCCGGTACGTAGCCATTCGGATTGGTGGCGAGATAGTCTTCACCATGCTCCGTCTTCTTGGTGGCAAGGTCCACCTGGATAACGTCAAGATCGATGGCGGCTTCCCGCGCGACGATATGCGGTGCAAGCGAGCAGGCACCGGCTTTGTAGAACAGTTTCATAAAATCAATACTCCCGAAATTTGCCGCCGCTCACTGCCACGGAGACGCTTTGCTACTCAAGACAAATTTGTTTGATCGGAAGGCATTCTGGCGAGGGCTTGTTGATCCCCTGTGCGATCAACTCGTGTCGCGACAGTCCACAGCGGAAGGTTTTCCAATCGGCGTCTGAATTATAATAGTGTCCGCTAATTTTGCGGCGCAATACATGTTTCCTTGGCTTTCATCGGTTCAAATTATGAATTGTCTGCAAATATTCGCCATGACTTATTAGGTACTAGAAGTCATTATGAAGTGCATGGCTTTGAAGATATTTTGATATACGCAATTTTAATCAAGAACATCTAGCTTTCTCCATGAGCAAGCGGTTCTGATTGTTGTCTGCCGCCTGCGGAATATTGTTACTTTCAGAGGCACGTGGGGGCGCGCCGCGTGATCGCAACGCCACCCGATAAGGTGGTGATATGATTTTGAAATCGGCAACTAGTCGCAATATCTTTTCAGTCGCTGCATGCGGCGTCGTCGCAACGGTGGCAGCTTCCGCGATCCTGATCGATTCCGCCTACACCAATATTCGCCAGTCCAGCCTCAGTCAGATGCAGCAGATCGCCAGCACGACCGCAGCGGGATCGGAAAAGACGCTCGGGGCAGCAATCGCCGTCGTCAATTCGCTTGAGACCATGCTGTCCACCATGCGGGAAGCCAATGATGCGAGCCGGACGACTGCGGACGCAATCCTGAAGAACCTGCTTGATGGCAATCCGGGCGCTCTCGGCGTCTGGACGGGCTGGGAGCCGAACGCTTTCGATGGCAAGGACAAGGACTTCGCAGGCAAGGACGGCAATGATGCCACCGGCCGCTACATTCCCTATTGGGTTCGCAGCGGCGGCAAAGTCACAAATGTTCCGCTTGTCGACTACACGGTCGCGGGCGCCGGCGACTATTACCAGCTCCCGTTCAATCAGCGGAAGACCGTGATCATCGAGCCCTATTCCTATGCGATCGACGGCAAGCAGGTGCTGATGACCTCGATCGCCAAGCCGATCATGATCGATGGGAAGCCGGTGGGGGTCACAGGCCTGGATATGGCTCTGGACGATGCCCAGAAAGCCATTTCCGCCATTCGCCCGATGGGAACGGGCTTCATGAGCCTTGTTACCGGCGCAGGCGGAATGATCAGCCACCCTGACGCGGCACTTATCGGAAAGAACATCAAGGATGGCGGTGCAGAGACCGCGGGCTGGGACCAGCTGATTGCCAATCCCGGCACCGAGCGCGAAATCACCGGCGCTGACGGCGGGACTTATTTTGCCATCGCCGAACCGGTCAAACTAACCGACACCACCTCATGGTACGCGATCGTGGTCGTTCCGAAAGCCACGGTCTTCGCCCAGGTCAATAGTGTCGTGAGGAATGCGATTGCTGTCACCTCGATCGCGGCCATTCTTCTGGGTCTTGCCGGGTGGCTGATCGCCCGCAGGTTCGTTCGCAGGATAGAAAATGTCATTGGCGAAACGGATCGTATCGCCAATGGGGACCTCGATGTCGTACTCAAGGACCGTGAGAGACGTGACGAAATCGGCGACTTGTCGCGTTCGCTGCACATCCTGCTGGAAAGCAACCGTGACAAGGTGCGCCTGGAGAGCGAAGCGGAAGCAAGCCGTGCCACACAGGAAGCCGAGCGCGCCGAGCGTGCGCGCATCAACAATGCTCAGGAAGCGGAAGTAAAGTTCGCCGTCAGCGAACTTGCTGCAGGGTTGGTCCAGCTTTCGGATGGAAATATGACCGTGCGGCTCGACCAGCCATTCACGTCGGCTCTTGACGAAATACGCGGCAATTTCAATACCTCAGTCGAAAAGCTTCAAGCTGCGCTCGTCTCTTTCTCGGAGAATGCCTCTGTCATCCAATCGGGTTCGGAGGAAATCCGCACCGGCGCAGACGACCTTGCGAGGCGCACTGAGCAGCAGGCTGCCTCTGTCGAGGAAACGGCAGCAGCGCTCGAGCAGATCACCACCTCCATCAAGGATTCGACGACACGCGCCGAAGAGGCGGCGGCCTTGGTCAGCCGCACGAAAGGCAATGCAGAGCAGTCCGGCGAGATCGTTCACAGTGCCGTCGAAGCCATGAACGGCATCGAACAATCTTCCCAGTCGATTTCCAACATCATCGGTGTGATCGACGATATCGCATTCCAGACGAACCTGCTGGCGCTCAATGCCGGTGTCGAGGCGGCCCGTGCGGGGGAAGCCGGCAAGGGTTTTGCCGTCGTCGCTCAAGAGGTCCGGGAGCTGGCGCAACGGTCCGCCACGGCCGCCAAGGAAATCAAGGCTCTCATTCATTCGTCCGGAGATCAGGTCAAGAGGGGCGTTAGCCTGGTTGGCCAGACCGGAGAGGCTCTGCGGGCGATGGTTCAGGAGGTTCAATTGATCGATCGCAACGTCCAGGCGATCGTCCAATCGGCCCGGGAACAGTCGACGGGCCTCCAAGAGATCAATACGGCGGTCAACCAGATGGATCAGGCGACCCAGAAGAATGCCGCCATGGTCGAGGAATCCAATGCGGCAACGCATACGCTCGCCAGCGAAGTCTCGTCGCTGTCGGCCCGGCTTGGACAATTCAAGCTGGATGCGGGAAGGGTGGTTTCGCTGAGCGCCTCGCCACGCAGAGCAGCCGATATGGCCTCCGGCGCCGCTCGCCAAACCACAACAATCCCGCATGCCGGGGCTGAGCTTTCCGGTCAAAGAGCATTGGGTGAGAGACTTCGCTCTGCCTTTGGAAAAACTTCGGCAGCAGCAAGCCCGGCCTGGGAGGACTTTTGATAGCTGAGGTGCTTCCGCTCCATACGGCGTGGTTTCGCGACCGGTGGCAAAGCTGCCGTCGCTGACCAAATCGGTTGGACATTTAACCACGTCAATTGCGTCGAGTACCAAATTATCTGGCGCTCGATGTAACATTGCCTCCGGTCGATGCTTTCATCGGCATTCCAGGCGTACGACCGGCCTTGATGGCAGTCGTCTTGCCACTTCTACAAAGCCGGCATCGAGAAACATCGATAAAGTGCCCGGGTAAAGTTCGCTGGCTTTTGATGCAACGGACGGATCGACCGGATATGCCTCGAGACATTCGGCCCCATGAGTTGTTGCAAACTCGACGGCATGCTTCAGCAACTGGCGCGAGAGGCCTTGCCGTCGGAATGATTTGCGCACGATGAAGCAATTGATCGACCACACCACTCTGTCATCGATGGGAGCAAAGGGCTTGGAACGGCGCAGACGGTCGAATACCGCACGCGGGGCGACACCACACCATCCAGCCGGCTCGCCTTCCTGATAGGCGATCACACCCGGCGGGCGCGGTTGACGGACTAGATTTCGGAACCAGTGGCGATTTCCCTCTCCCCATCCCGCCTTGTAGTCGGCGTTCGGAAGATACCAATAGGCGCAGCGACAGTTTCGGCCGCCGGAGCAATCGTCGAAGACCGCTTCTATATCGGGCAGACGATCAACGGTCGCAGGGCGGAAGGAAACGCTATTCTGCATGAAACAAGGGTAGGGCGCAGATGGGTAATCGGCAAGGTAGATGCCGATGCGGTTTTGCCCTGTATGGTCGTGCAGGGTCGGCGCCGATGTACGGCGCTGATCTTATCGCCGGCTGCCGCTATGCTGCTCGCGGCAGCAGGGACTTGAGATTTGCGCCCCCGGCCAGCGTCTCGATGGGCAAAATGAGGCGCTTGGCAATCAACATCTCGCTCAGCTTGATATCCTTGGCGACCCTGTTGCCAGGCCCGACGCCGCTTGCTGCTACCAGCCGTTGCTCGCCGTCGAGATGGAACAGGATGAAGGCATCGTTGCCAAGATCCCTGCGAACAACGGCACAGCCCTCATCGGCTAGGCCGGCGATTTGGAGTGTATGATCGAACTGATCCGACCAGAAATAGGGGACGGCCTCGTGGCTGCGGTTGGCGCCTAAAAGATTGGCGGCGGCAAGCATGCCCTGATCCTGGGCATTGCGCCACGCCTCCAGACGCAGCCGTCGGCCGCCATAAAGGGGATGTGGAAAGGAGCAGCAGTCGCCGGCGGCATAGATATCCGCAACCGAGGTCTCAAGGCGTTCGTTGACGACAATACCGTTATCGACGGCAATCCCTGCCTGAGCGGCGAGTTCGGTGCGTGGTTGCGCGCCGATGCCTACGACCAGCACGTCTGCAGTGATCGTTTCTCCATCGGATAGTGAAATGGCGACGCGCTCTTCGTCCGCTTCGATATCGAGGATGCTCGCACTGCATTTGATCGCAACGCCGTTGCGACGATGCAAAGACGCCATTGCTTCGGCGATCGGCTCGGGTACACCGCGCTTGAGAATGCGTTCCTGCGCCTCGATGATCGTTGCCTTGGCACCGCGACTACGCGCCGAAGCCGCGACTTCCAGCCCGATGAAGCCGCCGCCGAGCACGGCGACATTTATATCGGCGCGGATCCAGGGACGCAGCGCAAACGCATCGTCGATCGTCCGCAGGTACACTATTCGGGTGCTGGTTGGAGCGTTCGGCAATCGCCGTGGCGTTGCGCCCGTCGTCAGCAGCAATTTGCTGTAAGGCAATGCCCGACCATCTGAAAGGATCAGCTGCTTTGCAGACGTGTCGATGGCCGTCGCCGCTGAACCTCCAACATGCTGGATGTTCCGCTCCTGGAGCACAAGCGTGTCGAGCACCTCCGGAGATTGAGGTTCTCCTTCGTCAAGCAGAATCTTTTTTGAAAGCGGCGGTCGCTCATAGGGCAGGTGACCCTCCTCGCCGATGATCGTGACGGGATGTAGGTAGCCGCCTTCGCGCAGGCTTAAAGCGGCGCGCGCGCCGCACTCGCCGGCGCCGACGATGATGATACCGGGCTCGCTACTCATGCCCCGATCCCGATCATGACGCGATCGCCCTCCACCTTGACCGGATAGGTTTTCAGATTGATGCAGACCGGCGCACCGCGAGCCTCACCTGTCTTGTAGCTGAAGCGACCATTGTGCTTTGGACATTCGATGGTGTCATCCATGACGAGCCCGTCGGCCAAGTGGATCTTTTCATGGGTGCAAAGGCCGTCGGTGGCGAAATACTCGTCGTCAGGGCTGCGATAGATCGCAAAAGTTCGCCCGGCGTGGTCGAAGCGGACGACATCTTCCTGATCGATTTCATCGGCGCTGCACGCGTCAACCCAGTTGGTCATTTCTTCCTCCCATTGCATTCGGCCGAAGCCGTCAAAGCCATTGTCAGATGTTGGGAGAAAATCGACGTTGCGCCCTGATCGTGCTTCGTTTTCTCTCCCCGACTGGTTTCAAGCATGCGCGAAATTGCCCTTCACATTCCACGCTGATTATGATCATTTTTCCTCAAGGAGGAGCGGAATGAAGAAGGCACGTCTCGTGGACATTGCTGCGGCCGCAGGTGTCGGCCTTGCGACTGTGGAACGCGTTCTGAACGAACGCGGCAGCGTGAAGCCGCAGACGGCGGAGAAAGTGGTGCTGGCTGCCAAGCGGCTGAGCTACAAGGGGAACATTCCAAGCCTCTATCGCGGCACGATCCGTATCGAGGTCATCCTGGTCAGACCGGAGTCGCCGTTCTTCAGCAGGCTCAATCGTGCCTTCGAGCGGATTGCCGCTTCGCTGGACAGCTCGATCACTGTCAACCGGACCTTCATCGAAGAGAGCGATCCGGAGAAATTTGCGGCGCATGTGGCCAACAGCAGCATTCGCCGGCATGGTCTGATCGTTGCCGCCGTCGATCACCCGGCAATTCGGGAAAGCCTGCGCAAGGCTCGGGCAGCCGGTGTCGAAGTGGTGCAGATCGTGTCCTACCTCACCGGCAGGGACGACGTGTTTGTCGGCATAGACAATTATGCCGCGGGCCGAACCGCCGGATTCTATATGTCGCGCATGCTCCAGCACGTTACCGGTAGCATCATCGCCGTCTGCCACAGCTGGGCCTATCAGATCCACAGGGAGCGTATTCGTGGCTTTTCCGACTATCTGAGTTCGAAGGACAGCTCGAGGCTGGCGTTTTCAGAGGTGATGTTCGGTCGTGATGATGACGTGCAATCCGCCGAGTTGCTGACACAGGCGCTGCGACGTTGCCCCGATATTGTCGGCGTCTACAACGCCGGCGGCGCCAATCTCGGTGTCGGCTCGGTACTTCAGCGCTTTCAGGAGCAGAGAAGAGGCGAGTGCGTGTGGATAGGACATGAGCTCAACGACGAAACCCGCCGCTTCATATCGTCTGGGCTGATGACGCTGGTTCTCGATCAAGCGCCCGAGACGCAGGCCAGGCGGGCACTGGATACTATTCTATCGCGAATGGGGATCATCGATGTGCCGGTCAGTCAGGATCCGGTGCCGTTTCTGACTTATACGGCGGAAAATGTCGGGACGCAGATTATCACTGATCGGTGATAAGGCTGAAATGACAAGGCCGGAGCCTGCGAAGGAGGGCCGCAGGCTCCGGCATTTCCCGCCATCGACGGCCGGTGAGGCCGGTGGCGGGGGGAGAGCCAAAATGTTGCATATGGAGCGCAACATAACTTCGGCAAGCGCGTGAGGTCATTGAGCCGGCGGGAGTGATCCCATCGGCTTGGATCCTGCTCCGCTCTAGCTCGCCGTGCCGGAGCGGCGCGCTTGTTTCTCGGCATATTTCTTGGCGCGCTCCATGAAGCGCTTGTTCATCCGATCCTCCGCTTCCTTCGAACCATCGTGGAAAGTGCCGAACCATTGGTCGAGCGGAATGACACCGTCTGCATAATTGCATTCGAAGAACTTGTGATGGAGATAGTGGTCATAGGCATGGGTATCGATCCCGGCTTCTTCGCCGATGACGATCTTGTCGAAGCCGGCATGGCCCGGCGCCGGCGCCAGCGCCGCATGGGTCAGATGAAACAGCGCATGGATCGGGTTGGACGGCACGATCCAGTGAATGAGAACGCCTGAGAAATACAAGAGATGCTCGACCGGGTGCATGGCCAGACCTGACCATGGGCCGGGATTTACGTTGTTGTGATGCAGCTTGTGGACCGCATGGTAGAGCGGCGGCCAGTGGATCAGGCGATGCACGAGGTAGAAGTGCAGATCGCGAAAGGCCGGGATCAGCACCATGATGATCGCGCAATAGATCGGGTGTTCGGCAAAACCGACATAGGGAATGATGCCATTGGCAAAGGCCCAGAGGGTCAGCACCTCGAAGGCCGTCCAGAAAGGCACGGCGCTTGCAAAGGTCCAGATCACATTGTCGGTGGTCTGGTTGCCGAACAGGAACGCGGAGTTATCCTTCGATGGCCATTTGCTATTGTATTTGAAGCTCGTGCCTTGCTTCTTCTGCATGTAGAGACGCAGGTGAAAGGCGCCGAAAAACACGAAGACCAGAGCGGCATTGCGCGCGAGCAGATAGGCGATCCAGCCCGGCGCCAGCGTCCTCATGGTTTCCATGGAGGGCGTCGCGTAAAGCCACAGCAGCGTCGCGACGACGGCATAGACGACATTCCAGGGCATCAGGTAACCCGGATAGCCGAAGAACCATTTCAGGAATGCGATCGGTTTGGCCGGCCAGGTGAAGACAGGCGGATATTGCAGAAGCTTTTTAGGTTTCCAGTCGCCGCGCTTGTCGCGCGTGCCGTAGAGCGTGTCGTCCATGAAGTGCCTCCCGGTGAATGAAACGATGCAGTCAGTGTCAGCGGTGTCGACTGGAAACGACAGCATTGATTTGATGAAATTTGCTCACGGCGATGAGAAGTTCGCCGCGCCTCGATGAGGGATGGGAAGGGGAGCTTCATGGCTCCTCCTTCCCTGCCACCGGCAGTTGTGCTCCTCGTTGCCGATGCTCGTTTCGTCAGTTCAGGCTCTCGAACTGAACCATGTTTTCCTTTGTCACCAGCTTGAAAGGGATCCACACTTCCCGGTCGATCTGCTCACCCTTGATGGCCTTGAGTGCTGTATCGACTGCGCCACGCCTCTGTGCCTTCGCGTCCTGGAACACCGTGACTTTGAGATCGCCTGACTTCATCGCCTGCAGCGCGTCCGGCGTCGCGTCGATGCCCGCAACGATGGTCTTGTCGGTCGAGCCACCAGCATTCTTGATTGCGGAGATCGCGCCGAGTGCCATTTCATCATTGTTGGCGATGACGGCGTCGAAGGTCAGCCCGGACGTCAGCCAGTTCGAAACCAGATCGGCGCCATCGACGCGGCTCCAATTGCCCACCTGTTCGCGCACGACCTTGATGCCGCTGCAGTCGCTCGATTTCAGGACGTCATGCACGTCTTGCGTCCGCTGGCGTGCCGCCTGACTGCTGAGATCGCCGACCATGACGACGACATTGCCTTTGCCGCCGAGCATGCGACAGACTTCCTTCGTCTGCAGCGTGCCGGATTCGGTTTCATTCGACCCGACGAAGGCCTGTTTCGTTGCAAGCGTCGTCAGGTCCGTCGGCTGGATGTTGACGTAGATCAGCGGAATACCGGCATCCGCTGCAATCTTGCTCATCGCCGGCGTTCCGTCCGAATCCACCGGGTCGACAATGATCGCCGACACCCCGCCGGCCGCGAAATTGCGCACCTGATCGAGCTGCTTGTTGACGTCGTTGGCGGCGTCGACCACCTGCAGATCGAGGCCCCTGGTCTTGCCGTAATCCTGCATTCCATTGGCGATCAAGGTTTGGAAATTGGTTGTCAGGTAGCCCATCGAGACGCCGATACGATCGGCGGCATGGGCTTGCGATGACAGCATGAGCGCGAGCGCGCTGGCGCTCAAAAACTTCAACATATTCTCCTCCCAGGAAACGGCGGTCCAAGTGACCGCTGGGAAAGAGTTACCGATGGAGCCTGTCGGCGTCCGGGAGTATTTTGATGAAAAACCATCATGCCGGCGGTCCGCGATCGGGCGAATACATCCGCTTTGCAATGAAACGCACCGATGATCAAAACCCATCATCGCATCGGCTGGCAAACACTTGGAATTCGTGATCTGAGCAGCCTACTGCTACGGGAGGAACTATGCAGAATTTGCTCATATTCCAGTCGCTTTGGTCCATGGAGCGGCGCAGCGCGCGTTATCCTGAGCTCTCTCTGGAGGAGAATATCGAAAAGATTGCTGCTGCCGGCTTCGATGGCATCAGCACACACTGGTATGACCGCGATGTCGTTGCCCGTATTGCAGGCCTTCTGAAACAACATGGTCTGCAGGCGGAGGGACAATGTTTCCCCAAGACCGTCGACGATCTGAAGCCGGCACTGGACGTCGCCGCTGAATTCAATGTGCATCATATCTGTCTGCAGCCCGATGTGAGATTGCGCCGGCTGGAGGATTGCATCCCGCTGCTGGAAGGTTGGCAGCGGCTGGCGGAAGAGGCCGGTATCGATGTCTGGATCGAGACCCATCGCGACCGGATGACGACCGATCTGTTCTTCACGCTCGATCTACTTGATCGGCTGCCGAACCTGCGGCTGCTCGGCGACATCTCGCATTTCCTCGTCGGGCGGGAGTTCGCCTGGCCGGTATCCGACGAAAACCATGCGCTCATTCATCGGATTCTGGATAGTTCCTGGGCCTTTCACGGCCGGGTCGCCTCGCGCGAACAAGTTCAGATCGAAATCTCTTTTCCGCATCACAGACCCTGGGTCGATCTTTTCCTCGGCTGGTGGGACTATGGTTTCAGGAGCTGGCGCAAGCGTGCGGATAAGGACGCAACACTTGCCTTCACCTGCGAACTGGGACCGAAGCCCTATGCCATCACCGGAAGGGACGGTGAGGACAGTACCGACCGCTGGGAGGAATCCCTGCAGATGCGGCAGGAAATACGCGATTTGTGGGCGAAGATATCAAGCTAACAAGTCAAACGAGATATCAGCGATAGATTATTGATTTTGGAGGAATTTCCATGGACGTAAGAGCAGCGGTCGCGGTGCAGGCGGGCAAGCCGCTTGAGGTGATGACGGTTCAGCTTGAGGGACCGCGCGCCGGCGAAGTGCTGATCGAGGTCAAGGCAACCGGTATCTGCCACACCGACGATTTCACCCTCTCGGGTGCCGATCCGGAGG
>NZ_JAELTU010000169.1 GCF_016429015.1 Rhizobium sp. ASV20 | reverse complement strand
GCCTTATATGCGCAAGGCAGGGAAGGGGCTGGTCGTCTGGGTCTCCTCATCCAGCACGCGCGGTGGCACGCCGCCCTATCTCTCGCCTTACTTCGCAGCCAAGGCCGCCATGGACTCGCTTGCCGTGTCATATGCTGCCGAACTGACCCGTTGGGGCATCGAAACCACCATCATCGTGCCCGGCGCATTTACGAAGGGTACCAATCACTTCGCTCATTCCGGCGCGCCGGCCGATAAGGCTCGTGCCACCGAATATGATAACGGTCCCTATGCGGGCATTCCTGATCAGGCGCTGAAAGGGCTTGCCTCGCTGGAGCCGGCGGATGCAGATGCCGCCTCGGTTGCAACCGCCATTGTCGACGTCGTTGACATGCCGTTTGGAACTCGGCCGTTCCGTACCCACATAGACCCCTCGGAGGATGGTGCGGAAATCGTCAATGGTGTCGCTGACCGGGTACGCGCAGAACTCTTCCGACGCATCGGTCTGGAGGACCTGCTGAGGCCCATCGCGAGGGGCTGAGACCTCATCGCTACCTTTCAGCGTGTCAAATCGCCGCTTCTGTGCCACAGGAGCGGCAATGACTTACGTTCGTCGAGACTATTTTGTGCAGTACGGCATTCCAAGCCTTAGAATTTCGTACTAAAGCGAATCCTTCATAGGGTCGGGAGATATCCATGGACGCGAAGGACATCGGCGAAATTGCCAGCTGGCTCATGCAGGCCGGCCTCAAGGGGATGGCGGAAGTCGACATCCTCTCGGGTTTTTGCGACCAGTGCCGTCAACATGGCCTAAACCTCGATCGGGCCATGGCGCTGATGGATACGTTGCATCCGGTCTATGAAGGTCGTGCCTTTCGCTGGGACGGCAACCAGGTGATCGAGCGCGAATTCGAATATGGCCCGTCGCATCAGGGGATCGCCTCTGAAAACTGGGTCCGTTCCGCTTTCTATCACATGCTGACGACGGGCGGAGACGAAGTGCGCCGGCGGATCGGCTTCGGTGAGCCGACGGATTTCCTCGGGCTCGACAAGCTCAAGGAAGATGGTCACACCGATTATATCGCCATGGTGCATCGCTTCGAAGAGGGCGGCACGATCGGCGAGATGGACTGCTTCTACTCCAACTTCGCCACGGCACATGAGGTCGGCTTTCCGGAGGAAGATCTGCGCGTGCTGCGCAAGCTGACGCCGGCGCTCGCGCTCGCAATCAAGTGCACCGGCATGAGCCGCATCGCCCGCACCATCGCGGAGGTCTACCTCGGCGAGGACGCTGCCAGGCATGTGCTCGAGGGCAAGATTACCCGAGGCAAGACCGAACGGATTTCGGCGGCGCTCTGGTTTTCCGATCTCGCCAATTACACGCGCATATCCGATACCGCCGAGCCGGACGATATCATCCCGATGCTGAATGCCTATGCGGATGCGGTCATTTCGTCGATCCACGAGGCGGGCGGCAACGTGCTGAAGCTGATCGGTGATGGCACGCTGGCGATCTTCAAGGCGAGGAATTCCGCGGATGCCTGTGCTGCCGCCCTGATGGCGGAATCGCTGCTGCGCCAGCGGCTGCGCGACCTCAACTCGCAGCGGCAGATCGAGGGCCGGCCGGTGACGGATGTCTATCTCGGCCTGCATATTGGTGATGTCTTCTACGGCAATATCGGCAGCATGGACCGGCTCGATTTCACGGTCATCGGACCCGCCGTCAACGAGGTCAGCCGCATCGCCTCTATGTGCCGTTCGGCCGATCGCAACATCCTTATGTCGTCAAATTTCATCGAGGCGCTGTCGACCAACCGCGGCAACGATCTCGTCTCGGTCGGCCGCTACGCGCTGCGTGGGGTCAACCGGCCACAGGAACTGTTCACGCTGCTGTCTTCGGCTGCCTGACATGCTACAAGGCTCTTTGCCTTCCTGTTGCGCTCAGCTCAGTTCCTGGGCGAGCCCGATGAGAAGCCCTTCCGGCCCGCGGATGTAGCAGAGCCGATAGGCATTCTTATATTCGACGACTTCGCCGGCGAGCTGCGCGCCACGTGCGCTTAGTTTTTCGAGCGTCTCGTCGATATTATCAACGGCGAACATGACGCGGAGGTAGCCCAAGGCGTTAACCGGGGCGTTGCGGTGATCTGCGACGACAGCCGGCCTGATGAAGCGGGAGAGTTCGAGGCGGCTATGCCCGTCGGGGGTGCGCATCATGGCGATCTCGACTTGCTGATCACCCAGTCCGGTAACGCGTCCGGCCCATTCTCCTTCGATCGTGGCCCGCCCTTCGAGCTCAAGGCCGAGTTCGAGAAAGAAATCGATCGCCGCTCCGAGGTCTTCGACGACGATTCCGACATTATCCATTCGCTTGAGTGCCATGCTGCCGATCTCCCAGGTGCCGCCCTATTCTACAGGGCGTTACCTAGTCTAACAACGAAGGCTTGAATTGTTTCAAGTCCCGGAGGTCAACCCGACGCTCAGCGGCGGCCAGCGGCAAACATTGGGCCGCCCTTGTTCGACGGGAAGCCGTAGCCGTTGATCATCACAAGATCGATGTCGCTGGCGCGGGCGGCAATGCCGCGTGAAAGCAGGGAGTTGCCCTCGTCAGTCATGGCCTTCAGCAGTCGGGCGACGATCTCCTCCGCCGTAAACTGCCTCGGCGCGATGCCCTTCTCCGCACGGGCGGCTTCGATCATGGCCGTTACTTCGGGGTCCACGGTCTTCTTGCCATCGGGGTAAGCATACCAGCCGCGACTGGTTTTCTGGCCAAAACGCCCGGCTTCGCAGAGCCGATCAGGGATGACGACATAACGCTCCGAAGGGTCGCGGGTTGCCGCCTGCCGCTTGCGGCGTGCCCAGGCGATTTCCAGACCCGCCATGTCGAAGACGGCGAACGGGCCCATCGGAAAGCCGTAGGCCTCCAGCGCCGCATCGATCTCCTGCGGCGAGGCGCCATCTTCGAGCATGTATTCGGCTTCGCGACGATAGGCGGAAAAGATGCTGTTGCCGATGAAGCCTTCGGTGACGCCGGAGACGATGGGCAACTTACCCAGCCGCTTTGCCAGGCCAAGGGTTGTCGCCAGCACTTCGGGTGCCGTCTCCTTGCAATTCACGACTTCTAGCAAGCGCATGATGTGGGCTGGCGAGAAGAAATGCAGTCCGACGACGCGCGCGGGCCGCTGTGTTGCGGCAGCGATCACGTCGGGGTCGAGATAGCTGGTATTCGTTGCGAGAATTGTGTCTTCACGGACGATCGTATCGAGGCGCTGGAATAGTTCGGTCTTGACTGTGAGATCGTCGAAGACGGCTTCGATGACGATATCTGCCTGCGCCAGTTGCTGCATGTCAGCCGTTACCGTCAAGCGGCCAACGCGCGCCTCACGGCCAGCCGCGTCGAGACGGCCTGATTGCACGGCCTTATCAAGCAGGCCTACGATCCGGTCTCGACCTTTTTCTGCGGCTTCCGCGCTCTGTTCGACGCCGATCACGCGATAACCGCCGTTCAGTGCCGAGACGGCAATGCCTGATCCCATCAGGCCGGTGCCAACAATGCCGATCGTTTCGATCTTGCGCGGGGCGACGGCCTCCAATCCCTCGACCTTGCCGGCTGCCCGTTCCGCGAAGAAGACGTGACGCAGGGCGGCCGCCTCTTCGCTGTCGCGAAGCTCGATGAAGGTGCGGCGCTCTTCGGCCAAACCTTCTGCCAGGGATGCGGTGGCCGCGAGGCGAACGAGGCGGACTGCTTCGGAAGGGGCGCGCTGACCGCGGGCCTTGCGGGATGCATCCGCAGCAGCCTTGTCGACGGCGTCAGCCGTTTCCGAGGGCACCGACAAATGGCCGGTACGGCGCAGGCTGGATGCATTGGCAGCCTTGATATCCGCGACAGCATCGTCAAGAAACGCCCCGCCGGATACGCCATCGATAATGCCAAGCTTGAGGGCCTCGGCGGCGGTGACCATGCGTCCGCTGGCGATGATGTCGATCGCTGCAGCGATGCCGATCAGGCGGGGGAGGCGTTGCGTGCCGCCGGCGCCGGGAACGATGCCGAGCTTGACCTCCGGCAATCCGAGCTTGGCCGATGGAGCCGCATGGCGGCGATGGCAGGCCAGCGCCACTTCCAGGCCGCCGCCAAGCGCTGCGCCATTGATGGCTGCTGCAATGGGTTTGGCAAAGGCTTCGATGCGGGAGATGACGTCAGGTAGATGCGGTTCGACCGGCGGCTTGCCGAATTCCTTGATGTCGGCGCCGCCGATGAAGGTGTTGCCTGCGCCGGTCAGGACGATGCCCGTAACAGCGTCGTCCTTCTCCGCGTGATCGAGCGCGGCCATCAGGCCGGCTCTCACATCGGCGGAGAGCGCGTTAACGGGTGCGTTGTCTATAGTGACGACGAGGATGCCATCGGCGAGCGCCGCCGAGATGGTGTCCGAAAAGCGCAATGCCGACATGATCTTGACCGCCTGTCTGGAGAGTTTTCACGCTTCGTCGAAATGCGAAAGCTCTCTGTCTCTTTGTTTCTGCGCATTCCGGACGAAAAACCGCTGCGCACTTTTCCTGAAATTGCTCCAGCGTTATTCCGGGATGACGGCCGTCGCCTGGATCTCGATCTTGGCGCGGTCCTCGACGAGCGCGACGACTTGCACGGCTGCCATTGCCGGGAAGTGCCGGCCGATGGTCTCGCGGTAAGCCTGACCGAGACCCTTCAAATTGCCGAGATATTCCTGCTTGTCGGTGAAATACCAGGTCATCGAGGTGATGTGCTGCGGCTCTGCGCCGCCCTCGGCGAGGATGGCAACGACGTTCTTCAGCGTCTGGCGCACCTGGTCGACGAAATCGTCGCTTTCGAACTCGCAGGCGGCATTCCAGCCGATCTGACCGCCGACGAACACCGTGCGGCCTGTCGCCGCTATACCATTGGCGTAGCCGATCGGCTTGGCCCAGCCTTCAGGTTGCAGGATGGTGTGCATCGGGCATCTCCAGATGAGAGGTCAGCGCGGCGCGGATGTCATCCGGCCATGCGTATGATTGATTGTTATCGAGCGAGGTGGCGACGACGCGGTGCTTGGCCGTCCAAAGCACCTGACCGTTCGCCGAAACCCGGTGTTCCAGATCGAGCGAGGAACGGCCGATGCCGCGGACGACGAGCACGAATTCCAGTTCGTCGCCTTGCAGGCCCGGCTTCATAAAGGTCAGATCGAGCCGCACGGTGGGGACACCGATGCGGCGGTCGTCGATCAAGCGCCTCCAGGGGAAGCCGAGCGAGGCAAAGTAGTCTTCCAGAACCCCGACGAGGATGTTCAGATAAGAGGGGAAATATGCGATCCCAGAAGGATCGCAATCTCCGAAACGCAGGGGTCTGGTGGTCTTGAACGCCAAGGCGGGCCTCAGTTCGAAAAGGCGGCGATGCCGGTGATGGCGCGGCCGAGGATGAGGGCGTGGATGTCGTGCGTGCCCTCATAGGTGTTGACCACTTCGAGGTTGACGAGATGACGTGCGACGCCGAATTCGTCCGAGATCCCGTTACCGCCCAGCATGTCGCGGGCGGCACGGGCGATATCCAGCGCCTTGCCGCAGCTGTTGCGCTTGAGGATGGAGGTCAGCTCGACGGGCGGATGGCCTTCTTCTTTCATGCGGCCGAGGCGCAGGCAGCCCTGCAGGCCGAGTGTAATCTCGGTCACCATATCGGCGAGCTTCTTCTGGATGAGCTGGTTGGCGGCAAGCGGCCGGCCGAACTGCTTGCGGTCGAGCACATATTGCCGCGCCTTGGCATAGCAATCCTCAGCCGCACCCAATGCGCCCCAGGCAATGCCGAAGCGCGCCGAGTTGAGGCAGGTGAAGGGACCCTTGAGGCCGGATACGTTCGGCAGCAGGTTTTCTTCGGGCACGAACACATTGTCCATGACGACTTCACCGGTGATGGAGGCGCGTAGCCCAACCTTGCCGTGGATCGCCGGTGCAGACAGACCCTTCCAGCCCTTTTCGAGGATGAAGCCACGGATGAGACCATCCTCGGTCTTGCCCCAGACGACGAAGACATCGGCGATCGGTGCGTTGGAGATCCAGGTCTTGGCACCGGTCAGGCTATAGCCGCCATCAACTTTCTTCGCCCGTGTCGCCATCGAGCCCGGGTCGGAGCCATGGTTCGGCTCGGTGAGACCGAAGCAGCCGATCCATTCGCCGGTCGCGAGCTTGGGCAGGTACTTCTGCTTCTGCGCTTCCGAGCCGAAAGCATCGATCGGCACCATGACGAGAGAGGACTGAACGCTCATCATCGAGCGATAGCCGCTATCGACGCGTTCGACTTCGCGGGCGATCAGGCCGTAGGCGACATAACCGAGACCGGCGCCGCCATACTCCGGAGCAATCGTCGGGCCGAGCAGGCCGAGTTCACCCATTTCGCGGAAGATCGTCGGATCGGTCTGTTCATTGCGGAAGGCTTCGAGGACGCGGGGTGCGAGCTTTTCCTGCGCATAGGAATGCGCGGTTTCAAGCACCATGCGTTCGTCGTCGTTCAGCTGTTCCGTCAGTCGGAACGGGTCGGCCCAGTCGAAAATCTCGCGGCTCATGCTCTTATCTCCCATTGGGGCGGTTCGGCGTCTTTCAAAAGCACTGAACCGCTCAATTTCCTTGTTCATGCAGTTCCGGACAGAAAATTGCAGCGCAATTCTCCTGGAACTGCTCTAGGTCTTCAGAAGTTCGCGCGCAACGATGAGTTTTTGAACTTCAGTCGCACCTTCGTAGATGCGAAGCGCGCGGATCTCCCGATAAAGCTTCTCCGTTATCTCGCCAGACCGCACGCCGCGCCCACCAAAGAGCTGGACGGCACGATCGATGACGCTTTGCGCAGTTTCCGTTGCCGTCATCTTGGCCATGGCCGCTTCGCGCGTCGTCGGTAGGCGCTGCACGTCGCGGCGCCAGGCGGCGCGGTAGGTCAGCAATGCGGCCGCGTCGATGCCTGTCGCCATGTCGCCGAGAGCAGCCTGGGTCAGTTGCAGGTCGGCCAGCGTGGCACCGAACATCGGGCGGGCGCGGACATGGGCAAGCGATTCATCCAGAGCGCGGCGGGCAAAGCCAAGGCTTGCAGCGGCGACCGAGGCGCGGAAGATATCGAGCGTGCGCATCGCGATCTTGAAGCCTTCGCCCGGTGCGCCGAGGCGGCGCGACACGGGAATGCGGCAATTGTCGAAGCGGATCGTCGCCAGCGGATGCGGCGCGATCACCTCGATGCGTTCGGCTATGGAGAAGCCGGGATCATCCGCAAAGACGACGAAGGCCGAAATGCCGCGGGTGCCCGGCGCTTCGCCGGTGCGCGCAAACACGGTGTAGACGTCTGCTATGCCGCCATTGGAAATCCAGGTCTTCTCGCCATCGAGAACATAGTGGTCGCCATCGAGGCGGGCGGCGCAGCTCATCGCGGCGACATCGGAACCGGCATCTTTTTCGGAAAGTGCGAAAGCGGCAAGCCAGTCACCTGATCGCACCTTGGGCAGAACGGCGGAGCGCAATTCGGGCGAGCCGGACAAGCCGATGGCGCCCGTGCCAAGCCCCTGCATGGCAAAGGCGAAATCGGCAAGGCCGTCATGCCAGGCAAGCGTTTCGCGGGCGAGGCAAACCATGCGGGAATCGATCAGCGGTTCGCTGTCGGAGGATCCGGTTGCGGCGGTCAGAAGCCCGGCGTCTCCCAGCGCCTTGACCAGTTTCCGGCACGCGCCATCGACATCGGCGTGATCGATCGAAGCCATGACGCCAGATTTTGCGAAGGCATCCACTTCCGCAGCGTAGCGGTGATGACGCTCTTCGAAGAACGGCCAATCCAGATGATCGCGGGTCGGGCCGGGGAGGCTGCTTGCCGTGGACATCAGCTTAATCCCCCTGGAATTCCGGCCGACGCTTGGCGGCGAAGGCTTCGAAGGCGCGACGGAAATCCTGCGTTGCCATGCAGATCGCCTGCGCCTGCGCTTCGGATTCGATCATCTCCTCGATGCCCATCGCCCATTCCTGGTTCAGCATGGTCTTGGTCATGCCGTGAGCGAACCAGGGGCCGTCAGCCAGCGAGCGGGCGAGCTTGATCGCTTCGCTCTCAAGGTCGGCGCCGGCATGCAGGCCGTTATAGAAGCCCCATGCCTGTCCTTCCGCTGCCGTCATCGAACGTCCGGTGAAGAGAAGCTCGGCGGCGCGGCCCTGGCCGATGATGCGAGGCAGGATGCCGCAAGCGCCCATATCGGCACCGGCGAGACCGACGCGCGTGAACAGGAAGGCGGTCTTCGCTTCGGGCGTCGCGAGCCTCAGATCCGAGGCCATGGCGAGGATGGCGCCGGCGCCGGCGCAGATACCGTCCACTGCCGTGATGATCGGCTGCGGGCATTTGCGCATCGCCTTGACGAGATCGCCGGTCATGCGCGTAAAGGCCAGAAGCTCCGGCATCGCCATGCGGGTCAGCGGCTCGATGATCTCGAAGACGTCGCCGCCGGAGGAGAAATTGCCGCCTGCGCCGGTCAGCACGATGGCGCGGATATCGGATGCGTAGGCGAGATCGCGGAAAAGATCGCGCAGCTCGGCATAGCTGTCGAAGGTCAGTGGGTTCTTACGCTCGGGTCGGTTCAGGCGGATGGTGGCGACGCGGCCGTCTTCGCTGACATCCCAGAGGAAGTGCTCGGGCTTGTAATCCCTATAGGGCTTCAGATGCCCCTTCATCGTCATGTCCCGATCGCTCATGGCGTTCAAATCTCCCCACCGGCAACCGCAATTGCCTGTCCATTGATCGATGCTGCGGCCGGCGATGCCAGCCAGAGCACAGTGTCGGCAACTTCTTCCGGCTTGATCAGCCGCCCTTGCGGATTCGACTTCGTGAACTCGGCAAGCGCCTGTTCGGCCGTGCGCCCGGTCTTGGCGACGATCGTTTCGATCGAGCGCTGGATGATCGGCGTATCGGTGAAGCCGGGGCAGACGGCATTGACTGTCATGCCGGTCTTGGCAAGCTCAAGCGCGAGCGAGCGCGTCAGGCCGACGACGCCATGCTTGGCAGCGACGTAAGCCGAGACGTAGCCATAGCCCTTCAAGCCCGCCGTCGACGCGATGTTGATGATGCGCGCGCTGGCACCTCGGGCTCTGAGATCGGGAAGGACTGCCTGCGTCACCAGAAAGACGCCGGTCAGGTCGACCGTCAGGACATGGTTCCAGGCTTCCAGGCTCGTCTTCTCGAAAGGCGCGCTCGGCGCTTCGCCGGCATTGTTGACGAGAATATCGACCGGGCCGAATTTCTCGCGCGCCTTGGCAAGGCCTTGGGCGACGGCCTCGGGGCTTGTGACATCGAAGCTGTCGACTACGAAAGCAGTCGCGCCGATCTCGGCGGCAACCGCGTCCAGCGGCTCCCTGCGGCGGCCGGCCAGACTGACACGCGCGCCTTCGGCGGCAAGCGCCTTGGCGATCGCGGTGCCAATACCGCTGCCGGCCCCGGTGACGAGGGCGTGACGGCCGGCGAGTTTGCCCGAAGTCGTCATCTCATCCTCATTTCGCCGGCGCGGTCGTGGCCGCGCGGGCGAGGTTGGTTTCATACTGAGTCTTGCCGGAAACATATTGCTTCGGCCAGGGAATGGAAGTCAGTCCGATCTTGGCGGCTTCATGCAGCGACCAGGCCGGGTCAGCCAGATGCGGGCGGGCGACGGCGCAGAGATCGGCACGACCGGCGGCGATGATCGAATTGGCATGATCGGCCTCGGAAATCGCACCGACGGCAATCGTCGGGATGCCGATCTCATTGCGGATCTTGTCGGAGAAGGGCGTCTGGAACAGGCGGCCATAGACCGGCTTTTCCTGCTTGGAGACCTGGCCCGAAGAGCAGTCGATCAGGTCGGCGCCGGCCTCCTTGAACATGCGCGCAAAGATCGCGGCATCTTCCGGCGTGTTGCCGCCATCGGTCCAATCGTGGCAGGAGAGGCGGATCGAGATCGGCTTTTCTGCCGGCCAGATCGCACGGATCGCGTGGAAGATCTCAAGCGGGTAGCGGGCGCGATTTTCATGGCTGCCGCCATATTCGTCGTCGCGCAGGTTGGTGAGCGGCGAAAGGAAGCTCGACAGCAGATAGCCGTGAGCGCAGTGCAACTCCAGCCAATCGGCGCCGGTTTCGACCGCCAGCTTTGTCGAGTGGATGAAGTCAGCCTTGACGCGGTCCATGTCGGCGCGATCCATGGCCTTCGGCACCTGGCTGTTCTTGAGGTAGGGAACTGACGAAGCCGAGATCAGCGGCCATTCGCCTTCGGCAAGCGGCTGGTCGATGCCTTCCCAGGCGAGTTTCGTCGCACCCTTGCGACCGGCATGGCCGATCTGGATGCCGACCTTGGCGGCGCTGCTCGTATGAACGAAGTCGACGAGCCGCTTCCACTGTGCTGCCTGTTCCTCGTTCCAGAGGCCGAGGCAGCCGGGCGTGATGCGCGCATCCGGGGTGACGCAGGTCATTTCCGCGAAGATCAGGCCGGCGCCGCCAAGGGCGCGCGAGCCGAGGTGGACGATGTGGAAGTCGTTCATCACGCCATCCGTGGCCGAATACATGGCCATCGGCGAGACGACGATGCGGTTGACGAGCTGGACGTCGCGCAGACGATAAGGCGTAAACATCGGGGGCAGGCAGCGATCATTGCCAACGGCAAGCCCGGATTTCTCGGCGAACCAGCGCTCATAGCCTTCGAGCCAGGTCTTGTCGCGCAGCCGCAGGTTTTCGTGGCTGATGCGCTGCGAGCGGGTCAGCATCGAATACATGAATTGCGGCGGCTCAAGCGTATCGGCATAGCGGCGGCCCACGACTTCGAACCATTCCATCGCGTTGCGGGCAGCATTCTGGATGCGGGCGACGTCGACGCGGCGGATTTCTTCGTAGGTCTCCAGAACGGCCGGAATTTTACCCTTCTCGTGCCCGTGGATCTGGAACTGGCGGGTCAGTTCGATGGCGTCGTCGATGGCGAGCTTGGTGCCCGAACCGATGGCGAAATGGGCGGTGTGGGCAGCGTCACCCATCAGCACGACATGCGAATTACCGTTGAAATGGCTCCACTTGCCGCAGATCAGGCGGCTGAAGTTCAGCCATGCGGAGCCGCGGATGTGGCGAGCATTCGTCATCAGCGAAGCGCCTTCGAGCACTTCGGAGAACAGGTTTTCGCAGAAGGCGATGGAGCCGTCCTGATCCATCTTGTCGAGGCCGTGGGCGAGGTAGGCCTCTTCCGTCGTCTCGACGATGAATGTCGAGGTCTGATCGTCGAACTTATAGATATGAGACTGGAACCAGCCGTGGTCGGTGCGGCGGAAATCGAAAGTGAAAGCGTCGAAAAGCTTGTTGGTGCCGAGCCAGATATAGCGGTTCGGCCGGGTGATCATATCAGGCTGAAAGACTTCCGGATAATGATTGCGGATCTTCGAATTCAGGCCGTCCGAACCGATGATCAGATCGGCGTCCGGATAGTCGAGATCGGAGTTGACGTCCGTTTCGAAGATCAGCTCGACCCCAAGGGCTTCGCAGCGGCGCTGCAGGATGTTCAAGAGCTTCTTGCGGCCGATGCCGACGAAGCCGTGGCCGGACGTACGCTGGCGCGTGCCCTTAAAGAGCACTTCGATATCGTCCCAATGATTGAAGGCGTCCTCGATTTCGGCAGCGCTTTCGGGGTCCCACTCGCGCATCGAAACCATGGTCGCATCGGAGAAGACGACGCCCCAGCCGAAAGTATCATAGGGGCGATTGCGCTCAACGACGCGGATCGAATGCTCGGGATGGAGCTTCTTCATCAGAAGCGCGAAGTAGAGCCCTGCGGGGCCGCCGCCGATACAGACGATGCGCATCGCTTTTTCCCTCCTGTGAAACCGAAGTGGTTTCGAAAAATTATTTAAGTTTAAAATATCTCGCTGATGGCGTTCGTCAAGCCATCTCTTGCCGGAATCTCCCGACGAAGGGCTTGCCAGATATGCCATGAATTCAAAAATACCCTTTTTAATCAATGGATACTCAGAAATAGTTTAGGCTTAAAATTTCTTGCTTGAACATTTCAATCTTCGGTGCGATCTTTTCGCCAAGCTGCATATGCTGCCCCGGGGAGGCGGCGAGTGTGGTTCTTTGATCGAGACGAATGTGGGAGCGAGGCAATGTTGGGACCAACCGGTCACACCGATACATTCACACGAGACAATCTGCCGCCCTTTGAGGAGTGGCCCGAGCTGCGGATGGATGGCTTCGACTATCCGGAATGGCTGAATGCCGGTTTCGAGTTGAGCGACCGGATGGTGGAAAAGGGCTTCGGCGACAATGTCGCCCTGATCGGCAATGGCCGCCGCCGTACCTACAAGGAACTCGCGGATTGGACCAACCGCATCGCCCACGCGCTTGTCGAGAACTTTGGCGTCAAACCCGGCAATCGCGTTCTTATCCGTTCCGGCAATAACCCCGCCATGATCGCGTGCTGGCTGGCGGTGACCAAGGTCGGCGCCGTCGCCGTCAATACGATGCCGATGCTGCGGGCGGGCGAACTCTCGAAGGTCGTCGACAAGGCGGAAATCTCCTTCGCACTCTGCGATACGAGATTGCTGGAGGAGCTTGTCACCGTTGCCAAGGATAGCCGCTTCCTGAAGCAGGTTGTCGGCTTTGACGGTACTGCCAATCACGATGCAGAGCTTGACCGCATCGCCCTCAACAAGTCCGTTCGTTTCGAAGCGGTCAAAACCGGTCGTGACGACGTGGCGCTGCTCGGCTTCACCTCTGGCTCGACAGGCGTGCCGAAGGCGACGATGCATTTTCATCGCGATATCCTGATCATCGCCGATGCTTATGCGAAGGAAGTGCTGCAAGTCACTCCGGACGATGTCTTCATCGGTTCGCCGCCGATCGCCTTCACCTTCGGGCTCGGCGGTCTGGTCGTCTTCCCCTTGCGCTTCGGTGCGTCGACGGCGCTGCTGGAGAATGCTTCGCCGAAGAACATGGTCGAGATCATCCAGGAATACGGCGCGACCATCAGCTTCACTGCGCCGACGGCCTATCGTGCCATGCTTGCTGCCATGGAAGAGGGGGCCGACCTTTCCTCGCTCCGCATCGCCGTTTCGGCGGGCGAAACGTTACCCGGGCCGATCTTCGAGGAATGGACGCGCAAGACCGGTAAGCCGATCCTGGACGGTATCGGCTCGACCGAGTTGCTGCATATCTTCATCTCCAACCGGCTTTCCGATGCCAAGGCGAACTGCACGGGCAAGCCGTTGACGGGCTATGAAGCCCGCGTTGTGGATGAGGATATGAACGAGGTTCCGCGCGGTACGATCGGCAAGCTCGTCGTTCGTGGCCCGATCGGCTGCCGATATCTCGCCGATCATAGGCAGGCAGACTATGTGCGGGCTGGCTGGAACCTGACGGGCGATAGCTTCATTCAGGACGAAGACGGCTATTTCCACTTCGCCGCACGTTCCGACGACATCATCCTTTCGGCCGGCTACAATATTGCCGGGCCTGAGGTGGAGGCGGCGCTCCTGTCGCATGCCGATGTGCTCGAATGCGCCGTCATCGGCAAGCCGGACGAGGATCGCGGCCATATCGTGCAGGCCCATGTGGTGCTGGCGGCCGGCGTCACGGGATCGGATTTGCTCGTCAAGGCGCTGCAGGATCACGTCAAGACGATCATCGCGCCCTACAAATATCCGCGCTCCATCATCTTCGTCGAGGCTTTGCCGAAGACGGAATCGGGCAAGATACAGCGTTTCCGCCTCAAGTAGCGGAAACGCCTTTTCAGGCTGCGTTCTCCTGTCCTGCATCGCGCCCGAGCCAGTGCGGATCGATTTCCGGCAGGGGGATGGCATCCAGCAGCATGCGTGTATAGGCGGAAGCGGGTGCGGTGAAGACGTGCTCGCAATCGCCTTCCTCTTCGACACGGCCATGGCGCAGGACATAGACACGGTCGCAGACGGCGCGGATGACCGAGAGGTCATGGCTGATGAAGGCCATGGACAAGCCGAGATCGCGCGAAAGCTCTTTCAGCAGATTGAGAACCTGTGCCTGGGTCGAGACGTCCAAGCCGGAGACGATCTCGTCTGCCAGCACGAAATCAGGCTCCAGCAAGGCGGCTCGCGCGATGCCGACGCGCTGGCGCTGGCCACCGGAAAGTTCGTGCGGATTGCGATCGAGGCAGGCCTGCGGCAACGTCACTCGCTCGAGAATCTTGGCGACGCGGCGCTCGGCGTCTTTCCGGTCCGAAGCGAGTTTGTGCAGCAGCAGCGGCTCGACGAGGATGCGGCGGATGGTGTGGCGCGGATTGAGCGAGGCCATCGGATCCTGGAAGATCATCTGCATACGGCGGCGCAGCGGCCGCATCTCGGCATCCGGCATCCGGGTGATATCCCTGCCGTCGAAGTGTATGCTGCCTGCGGTCACATCGACCAGCCGCAGCAGGGCGCGGCCGAGGGTCGTCTTGCCGGAGCCGCTTTCGCCAACGATGCCGACCGTTTCGCCACGGCGGATGTCGAGATCGACGCCGTGAAGCACCTTGATGCCATGGCCCGGCGGTCCAAAAAGATGCGGCTTTGCACCGTAGGTAACCTCGATGCCTTTTGCCGACAGGAGAGTATCGGAAACGCTCATCGGCCGCCCTCCGGAATGCCGATCTCGCGGCGCAGTTGCTCGAAGACCGCCTGCGGAACGGGCGTGAGCCCGGCATCCGGCCGGTCGTAGCGCGGCCCGGCGGCAACTAGTGATTTGGTGTAGATATGCTGCGGGTGAGCGAGCACGTCGCTCGTGCGTCCTTCCTCGATGACCTTGCCGGCATAGAGCAGGGTCACGCTGTCGCAAATCTGCGCGACGACGCCGAGATCGTGGGTGACGAAGATCACAGCGGTGCCGTGCGCTTCCTGCAGGCCGCGGATCAGCCGCAGGATCTGCTTCTGCACGGTGACGTCTAGCGCTGTGGTCGGCTCGTCGGCGACAACCATTTTCGGCTCCAGCGCGAAGGCTGCAGCAATCAAGATGCGCTGGCGCATGCCGCCCGACAACTCATGCGGATAGGCGCGCAGCACACGCTCAGGATCGCGAATATGCACTTCTTCGAGCAGTTTCAGTGCCCGCCGCCGGGCATCGCCCGATGACATGCCTCGCTTCAGCCGCAGGCCATCGGTCAGCTGTGCCTCGATGCGGCGGCCGGGATTGAGCGCGGTTTGCGGATCTTGCGGGATCAGCGAGATATCGCTGCCCATGATGCCGCGCAACTCCTTGGCGGAGAGGGTGAGGAGATCGCGGTTTTCGAACAGGATCGATCCGCTGGTAATACGGACGCTGCGCGGCAGTATGCCGAGCAGAGCCTTGGCAATGGTGGATTTCCCGGCACCACTTTCGCCGACAAGCCCCCGCACTTCGCCACGTTCAAGGGTGAGGGAAACGTCACGCAGGATCGGTGCGCCGCCGTCACGATCGGATATGGCGCTGAGACCGGCAATGGAGAGGAGTGGAGATGTCATCGGCGCATCACCGGATCGAGGGCGCGGCGCAGACCATCGCCAAGTTGATTGAAGGCAAGCACTGTCGCAAAGAGCGCGATCAGCGGCACGACCAGCACCCACCAGCCCTGATAGATCATCTGTCGCCCCTCTGCGATCATCCCGCCCCAGGTCGGTGTGTCGGATGCGACCGACAGGCCGACGAAGGACAGAATGGCTTCGACGATGACGGCGATGCCCATTTCCAGGCTGACAAGGGCGATCAGCACCGGCGTGACATTGGGCAGGATTTCGCTGAAGAGGATTTTGGCCCGTGAAAAGCCGATCGTATGGGCTGCGGTCACGTAATCCATCCGCGCTTGCGCCTGCGTTTCCGAGCGTACGACGCGACAGAAGCGCGTCCAATCGATGATGACGATGGCGGCGATGACCGAGTGCACGCCGGAGCCGAAGACGGCGACGAGCAAGATCGATAACAATACGGGCGGGAAGGCCATCCAGATATCGACGAGGCGTGAGATGACCTTGTCGATCCAGCCACCATACCAGCCGGCAAGGAGGCCGAGCAGCGTGCCGATCAGGGCCGCGAGGCCGGCTGCGACGAAGGCGACCGTGAGCGCGATGCGTGTGCCGAAAATGGCGCGGGACAGCACGTCGCGGCCGAGATCGTCCGTCCCCAGCAGGAAGCCGGGATCGGAACCCTCGATCCATGCCGGCGGCAGGGTGCCGGACATCAGATCCTGCTCCAGCGGATCCTTCGGTGCGATGTAGGGCGCAAAGATCGCGAGGATGAGGAGGATGAGAATGAAGCCGCCGCCGAAGATCACCTTCGGCTCGGACAGCAGCGCCCGGATGCGTTTCGCCATTCTGGAGGGCGAGCGCGGCATGGCGGGCGAGGTGACGTCAGCCATGGGCGAGCCTCGGATTGAAGGCCGCGACCAGGAGATCGACCGCCAGATTGACGAGAATGAAGAGGGCACCGAAGACAAGGACAAGCCCCTGGATCAACGGCAGGTCGCGGTTGATGACGGCATCGATCGCCATGTTGCCGATGCCGGGATAGGCGAAGATGCGCTCCACGATGACGGTGCCACCGATGAGGAAGGTGAATTGTACGCCGGTCAGCGCGATGGTCGGGCCGACGGCATTGCGCAGCGCTTCTTGCAGGACGAGACGCAGCTCGGACATGCCCTTCAGCTTGGCGAGCAGGATATAGTCCTGCACCATGGCCTCGGAGAGTGCGGCTTTCAGCACGCGGGCGATGATGGCGGCGAGCGGCAGGCCTAACGCCAGCACC
>NZ_JAELTU010000168.1 GCF_016429015.1 Rhizobium sp. ASV20 | reverse complement strand
CCGATAAGCTTCGATCCCCTGGCGCTGGGGCGCCGGATACGGGCCGAAAATATCTGCCTGTCTTCAAGCAAGCTGTTGCGACTGGAAGGACACGGGGCCGTCGGCATCATGCTGATTGCTCGCAGAGGGCGCATCAGCCGAATAGCCGCGCTCGGTGTTATCCCCAATTTGCGTGGCGCCGGCATTGGAAGACGCGCGGTTGCATGGGCAATTGAGGCGGCTGTTGGCAACGGCGACGAACGCCAGGTTCTCGAAGTCATCGAAACGAACCATGCGGCAATTTCGACATATAGCAAAGCCGGCTTCACGCCTGTGCGACGACTGGTTGGCTATATCCATGCGCCTGTTTCGTCCCGGGAAGACGTTGTTCCCTGCTCGCCGATTGAAATCTTGCCATTGCTGGAGCGCGCCTACCCATCCAATTCGAGCTGGCAAACGTCTCCACACTGCTTCGCCGACGCAGCAGCTCCTATCGAGGCCTTTCGAACACCGGATGGCAGTGCAGGAGCGCTTGCGGACGGATCAGGCGGGGTTGCCCGTCTACTGGCCTTTGCAGTCGAACCCGCTTTGCAGCGGAAAAGCATCGGCCGCCGCTTCATTCAGGGCCTACTCGGTAGATATCCGGACAAGTCCTGGTCCATCCCGGCGACCTTGCCAGAGTTTCAGGCAGTTGCTTTCCTCACGGCGACCGGATGGACACGATCGCCAATCACCCAATTGGAGATGGAGTTCGTGCCTGTCGCGTCTTGAAACAATTCCGGAAATCGAAGGTCAATTGCCATTGGTTCATCAATGGCTAAAGTATCGTTCATGGGATCCTTGGGTCGAAGCTTCCGTTGCGCCACCGGCGGAATGAGATCCTATTTTTCATACGGTGCCGCAACATATCGTCTCGCCGATTGACAGTTTTAAACCGTCGGACGCATGTGACAAGGCCTCGCATTAAAGTCGTTTTGGGGACGGGCTGATGTCAATGCTCGGCGTTTCCTGCAGCAACGACACTGACAAAGCCGTCCTCCCGCCGGGGCATGCCAGAGATGCCAGTTCATCAGATCCTGAAAGGCGCCACCGGTCAGGCGGCAGCGCCCTTCCATCGCGAGAAGAATGAACCCTATTGCGGCGTCAGGTCAAAGCCGAACCATTTTTCGGAAAGGTGCTTGATGGTTCCATCGGCCTTTGCCGCAGCGATGGCATCGTCGAACATCGCTTTCAGTTTCGTATCGCCCTTGCGCAGGCCAACAGAACTGCCGGCACCAAGAAATCCGCCCTGGAAGCGCGGGCCGACAATGATCATGTCGGCATTTGCAGGTTTCTCCAGAGTGGTTTTCAGGTATCCCATCGATGCCATCACAAAATCGACGCGACCAGCCAGGAGATCGAGATCATGCTGCTCGGTGGTCTTGTACTCGCGAACCTGCACAACGCCCTTCAAATATTCGTCGATGAAGCGGGCCGCAATCGATGCGGTCTGGACGCCAATGATCTTGCCTTTGACGATCGGCGTGAGTTCTTCTACGGCCTTTCGCGCACCCTGTTCGTTTGAAGCCAACGAAAAAAGCTCTCCCTTCAGCGGAAGGCTTTCGAGCTCGTTGCCCTTGATCGTCGCGAAAGCCTGGCCTGTGCTGCCATAGGAGATCGAGAAGTCGATCACCTCCTTGCGCTTTTCCGTCGCCGACATGCCAGCCATGATGGCATCGAACTTGCCGGCGTTCAGCGCCGGAATCATACCGTCGAAAGATTGCGAGATGACGGTGCATTCGACCTTCATGTGATCGCAAAGATATTTGCTGAGTTCGATTTCGTAGCCATCAAGCGTACCGTCGGCCCTCGTCAGATTGTAGGGCGGAAAAGCCCCCTCCGTGGCAATGGTAATTTTCGTGATGCTGCTGTCTTCGGCCTTGGCGACCGGAGCCAGAAGCCCCGTCGCGATTGCGATCGCCATGAACACAGTCGTTTTCTTCATTGTGATGTTCCCTTTTTCTTTGATGATTGCGTGAAGGCGGGCGCGGATCGCCTTTCAACTGCTGATGAATTGCCGGAAGCGTTCGGATTTGGAGTTTTTGAATATTTCGTGCGGAGGCCCCTCTTCTTCGACTGCTCCCTTGTGCAGGAAGACGACGCGGCTGGAGACATCGCGGGCAAATGCCATCTCATGAGTTACGACCAGCATCGTCCTGCCCTCCTCGGCAAGCGCGCGCATCACGCGCAGAACCTCGCCAACAAGTTCCGGATCGAGGGCCGATGTCGGCTCGTCGAAAAGCATCGCCTTTGGCCGCATGGCAAGCGCGCGGGCGATTGCAGCGCGCTGCTGCTGACCGCCTGAAAGATGGGAAGGATAATGGTTGCGCTTGTCCGCGATGCCGACCTTGGCCAAGAGGACTTCTGCCTCGTCAATCGCCTCACCGCGCGATCGTTTCAACACGTGTACCGGCGCTTCAATGACATTCTCCAATATGGTCTTGTGGGACCAGAGATTGAAACTCTGGAATACCATGCCGAGTTCAGAGCGGATGCGGTCAACCTGGGCCAGATCCGCCGGTCGGCTTTTACCACCACGTGCCGCTTTGAGGCGGATCTCTTCGCCGGCCACGGCGATGGAGCCGGAATCGGGTATCTCGAGCATGTTAACGCACCGAAGCAGCGTCGACTTTCCCGATCCGGAAGAGCCGAGGATCGAAATCACCTCGCCTTCCCTTGCATCCAGGGAGATGCCCTTCAATACCTCGACAGCTCCGAAACTCTTGTGGAGATCACGGACACTGATAGCAGTGGAGGACGCAGGTGTAGCGGTTATGTTCAAGGTGCTTCTCCCTTGAGTTCGCTGTTGATCGGCAGGGGTTCGCGCTGATGCGGGCTCAATCGGTACTCAACTGCTGCAATAAGCCGAGTAAGCAGGATGTTGATGGCAAGATAGATCGCGCCGGCAACGACGAAGACTTCCGTCACCCGGTAGCTCTCCGATATGATCTTGGCGGCAACGCCGGTGATTTCCATGAGGGTGATGATCGAGGCAAGCGAAGTCGCCTTGATCATTGAAATCATCTCGTTGCCGTATCCTGGCAGGGCTTGGCGGATCGCAAGTGGCATGACGATACGGCGCAAAATCAGGAGCCGCGGCATGCCGCAGGCGCGAGCGGCCTCGACCTGTCCATGTGGCACCGACAAGAGGCCTCCACGAATGATCTCACTCGCATAGGCTGCGGTATTCAGCATCAAGGCCAGGACGGCGCACCAGTAAGGGTCACGCAGGAGCGGCCAGAACACGCTATGCCGGATAGAAGAAAACTGGCTGAGGCCATAGTAGATCAAAAAGATCTGGACAAGCAAAGGCGTGCCGCGAAACACGAAGACGTATAAGCGCGCAAACCAGTCAAGCGCAACGACGCCCGATAGACGCGCGGCAGCAAGCGCCAGAGCGAGTATCGCGCCAAGCGCAATCGCGGTGACTGCCAGTTCGAGCGTCAGTGGCAAGGCGGCGAGAAGGCTTATGAATGTCTCTGTCGCAAAGGTGACGTCCATCAACCTCTCCTTACGCCACGCGAGAGCCGGCGCTCCGAACCGTTGAGGAAGACACCGGACACGGTGGAGATGACCAGATAGATCATCGCAGCGATGAAGTAGAAATCGAAGGGCAAGCCTGTCGATCCAGCGCCTATCTGGGCTTGCCGCAGAAGCTCAGCGACGCCTGTGACCGAAACGAGTGCCGATTCCTTCAAGGCAACCTGCCATACATTGCCAAGGCCGGGCAACGCATAGCGTAGCGTCAGCGGCGCGGTTATCCGGCGGAACTTGAGAAGGCGGCCCATGCCGCATGCCGTGGCCGCCTCCAGTTCGCCTGGGTGGACGGCGCGGAAGGCTCCTCGAAAGACTTCGGTCTGTTGCGCGCCGGAGGTCACCCCGACAGCAAGCGCGCCGGCAACGAAGCCTGGGAAGCTGACGAAGCCCTGGGCGCCGAACGCATGCCCAACCGCAGTGACGACAGCGCTTCCTCCAAAGTAGAAGAGGTAGATCACCAAGAGATCGGGAATGCCGCGCAGCACGGTCGTATAGGTTTCGGCAAGCATCGCAACAAGCCAGCCGCCGGAGATTTTCGCCCAGGCGGCGAGAGTGCCTATGAGGCTACCGATCGCAAATCCGGCGAGCGCTATAAGGATTGTCATCCAGGCGCCGGCTGCGAGCGCGTGACCCCACCCATCGGAACCAAAGCTGATGATGTCGAGGAAACCGGGATAGCTCATCGATTGGACGGTCCTTGGCTGGAAGCGATGAAAATTGGCTGAAAGCTCTTTGTGCGGCGGCCCAACGGTTTGGCGTGCCGAGTTAGCTGCTCAGACATCGTGCGTCTCCGGCAGCGGTGGATCCACATCGTCCGGGATCGGATTGACGAAGGGTGTGGAGTCGAGCGTTTCCTGGAGCTCTGCCTTGGCCGCAGCGACGAGGTCGGGATTGCTCAGGAGATCGACGGCAAGGCTGGCCATGGCCTTGGCCGCATGGGCCATGCCTTTATGTGCGGCGGGAAGCTTGCCTTGCGCGACGAGCTGCCAGGAGTGTCCGGGCGTGCCGATCGCATAGGTCGTACCGCGCATCTGCACCGTCGGCACGACCCAACTCACGGTTCCCACATCCGTCGAGCCGACAATGCTGCCGTCGCCGGAGTAAAGCGGATAAATGAGATCGCAGAGCGACTTGCCCTTGCTGGGTTTCAGCCCGAAGCGCGCATAGGACGCGGAAATGTCGTCTTGAGAGAGGGTAGCCTGGAATTTTCCCGCAACCTCCCGATCCCTGCCGTCGAACATGGCAGGGCCAAGACGCTCGAGGTGGGATTGCAACCGCTCCTCCAGCGCAGCGTTGCCGACCAGATTGGCATCACCGCTGACGACCTCGTGACGCACGGTCGTCTCCGTCATGAGCGCTGCGCCCTCGGCGATCTTTTTGACCCGCTCGACGAGACCGAGCAGCTCAGGCAAATTGCGCGCGCGAATGAGGTATCGAACTGTCGCCCGGGCCTGCACGACATTGGGCGCGCCACCACCCGCGTTGGTGATGGCGTAGTGAACACGCGCGCTCGACGGCATATGCTCACGCATGTAGTTCACACCGACATTCATCAGCTCGACGGCGTCAAGGGCGCTTCGACCGAGATGCGGGGTGGCAGATGCATGGGATGCGCGGCCACTGAAGTGAAAATTGATCTCGTTGCAGGCCAGCGAGATGGGATTGTTGACGCCTGTAAATGCCGCGGGATGCCATGAGATGGCAATATCGACGTCGTCAAAGACCCCTGCCCTCACCATGAAGCCCTTCGATGAACCGCCTTCCTCTGCGGGGCAACCGTAGTAACGCACCCGGCCCCTCAACCCGTTCTGTGCCAGGAAGTCCTTGACCGCCGCTGCGGCCAACATGGATCCTGCGCCCAAAAGGTTATGGCCGCAGCCATGTCCGTTGCCGCCCTCGACAAGGGCGCGTTGGCTCGCAACCCCTGCTTCCTGACTCAAACCGGGCAAGGCATCGAACTCCCCCAGAATTGCGATGACGGGGCCGCCTTCACCAGCTTCGCCCATCACGGCCGTCGGCAAACCCGCAACATGGCGCGCAACGCGAAAGCCTTCCGCATCGAGCATACGGGCGTGCTCTGCGCACGCGACGACCTCCTCGTAGTTCGTTTCCGGAGTGTCCCATACGCGGTCGCTGAGCTCGACGAATGCAGGCGCCTTTTCATCGACGATCGACCAGACCACATCCGAATTTTCCACCACGTTCTCCTAATCATCGATATAGTATCCAAAATTGGCGCCAATTTATGTTACAAAAAAGAATTGCGCAACGACCGGCGGTGAATATTTTTGTCGCCATATCCTGCTTCGACGAGAATCGGCGTTGCGGGACATTGACTGCCGGTGAGATGGAATAGGAACATTCATGAGTGACGTTCACAATGAAGCAGGTGCGCCCGCCCCGGAGCGGGACGTAACGGATCTTGTTCTCCAGGACATCTTGACCGGAATGTTGCCCGCAGGCACCTGGCTGAAGCAGATCGATCTGGAGCGTCGGTATGACTGCACGAGACCGGAGGTGAGACGCGCACTCGACCGCCTCTCTCAAAAACGCCTGGTCGAGCACGTGCCCAATCGTGGTTACCATGTCTATCAGCCCGATGGTCGACGAGCCCAGGAGATCAGCGATATTCGCGTCATTCTGGAGACAGCCGCCGCCGAACAGATGGTTGCGAATGCGCGTCCGGACAGCATCGAAACCTTGCGCGGGCTTGCCCGACACTTTGACGACATGACGCAGAACGGAACGGTGCTGGAGCACTACGAGGCCAATCTCGCCTTCCACAAGCAGCTCTTGCTTTTGGCAGGCAACCAGGAACTCGTCGATCTTATCTCGGAAATTCGGCAACGAACGTCGTCGGCTCCCGTTTCCCAATGGCGAACGAGAGCAAGGGTCGAGCAGTCGGCACGTGAGCACCATCTGATGATCGATGCGCTGGAAGCCGGCGACACTGCCGAATTGAGGCGACTTATTGAGGCCCATATACGCCAGACCGCCAGTCTAGGACGACCATGAACGTGAAGCGACCGACCTCCCCGTTCACAGACCTCGGCTTTGCCATCGCGGCGCCGGAGAGCATGCATCCGTATCATGTCGCTCGCTGACAAGGTGGGAAACCCGTCTCCTCCCAAAGTCGGCAAAGCTTGCGCCTAGCTCTATTCGCGATCGTTCACTGGGAAGCGGAGACGAAAGAGAAACCTGCAAACCACCATCTACATCTTGATCATCTTCGCACATAGCTCTAATGAACGTCGACAGTGATCCTTGGAGTTTAGAATGCAAGTTCTGGTACGTGATAACAATGTTGAGCAGGCGCTCCGCTTTCTGAAGAAGAAACTGCAGCGCGAAGGCGTCTTTAGAGAGGCTCGCCTTCGGGAGCGTTTTGAAAAGCCGTCCGAAAAGCGCGCTCGTGAAAAGGCTGAAGGCATCAGGCGTGTCCGTAAGCTCGCTCGTAAGAAGCTTGAGCGGGAAAGCGGCATTTCGGCTCCCAAAAAGGCGAGAACGTCAGGGCGCTAATAAAGTATGGCGACAGACTGTCGTTTGTCGCGCATATGACTTTCTAGCGAGTAGAATATCCCGTTAGCGGGTCGGGCTCCCAGATTTCATTGCCATTTTGGGAGCTCCCCGTTATCTATTGCCTTGATGTCCCATCAAGAACGATGCTGCATGCGCGCGAAAATGCGGGGCACTGCGAGCCAATGGAAGCATCTCGATAAGCGATTGCAGGCAGCCACTTTTGGTCGCATCCCCCATGGAAATCAAGAGTTTAAATGCTAACGATGCTCTTGCCATCACACGATAGAGCCGGTGTGCCCACCGTTTCGTCGAAGAGCGGGGTCGCCTCGACTTTGAACGACCTTGTCCAGTCTCTAAAGGCTTCCGATGCGAGGGCGCCATAAAGGCCAGATGCCCTGAAAGCGTCCGCAGAGGCAAGGCCTTCCCGAAGTTTGGCGAGTTTCCAGAGCCAATCTTTCCTTTCAGCGGCACTTAGCGTGCCGTTATTCCCGACCTGCTCCCATAAATCGCCCCCGCTCCCGCGACAACATCTTTACCGGGGGCAAGAGCCAATGCCATCATACCTCTAGCGCAGGACCGCCTCGGCACGAGCAAGCGCAGTCGAAAACCCGTTGAGCGAAATGCCGAACGAAACTGGATTGCCGTTGTCGGCGACAATCGCATGGACATGCAATACCTTGCCGGATTTGAGCAGTGCGAGCCGCAGGGCGTCGATCTCGATCTCGACAACACAGCCGAGTGGCAGGGCCGTACGGAACGGTACGGCGGGCGCCGGATTGTGCTCATCGACCTGCAGGACGACACCCTTCTGGAACAAGAGGCCGAATGGCAGAACGAGCGTACCCCTGATGCGGCCGGCCTCAGGTCGCAGCTCGATCAGGAGCAGCCGCTGGCGTGTGTCGTTGTGGAGCTGCTCCTGGGCTATGACGCAGGTTTTTTGAGCCGTCGCATCGCCCGGTTGAACGGAGCCCATCAACAGCCAATCGCCGTGGATCTCGCGCACAGCATCGGCACCCCCGGGCAGACGCACTGTTGGGTTTGCGGCAATCGCGTTGGAGGCACGCCGGTCGTTCATGAGAGAAACATGTCCTTCTTGATGGAATGCAAGCGGTCCTGGTGGTGACGGGCGCGCGCGAGTGCACTGGCAAAGCCATTGAGTGGAATGGAGAAATTGACTTCCTCGCCCGTCTCTGCTGTCGCCAACACGTGCAAGCGACGACATGACATCAACAGCACGGTCATGGCCTCGTCAAAGACCAGATCGACGAGGGTGCCGTTGGACGACGTTGTCTGGAATTGCCGGGCAGGAGCGGGTTCACTTTCCTCGAACTGCAGCACAACGCCAGGCTCGTGCATCAAACCCGGCGGCAGCAAGAGCGAACCTGTCACACGCCCTTTCTCCGGGCGCAGTTCGATCACCAGGAGGCGTTTGCGTGTTTCGCCGTCAAGCTGCACCTGCGAGATTGTACAGGCGGTGGCGTCGTGCAAGCCTGCCCGTATCGAGGGGGCAAAAACGATCCACTCGCCATGGATCTCCCGCAAAGCGGGTGAGCGAGCGGCTAGACGCGTGGTATCGAAGACCATCTGAAATCTCTTACTTGGTCAGCTCGCCAACACGGGCAAGTGCTGCGGAAAAGCCCTTTAGGGAGACCTTGAGTGCGACCGGCTGTGGCGGTGTAAGCGCCGTCGCGCTCAGATTAAGGTTGGTTCCGGTCTTGAGTTTTGCCACCTGTCCGGCATCGAAGCTGATCGAAGCAAGGCAACCCTGCGGAATGCAGGTCGAAAAGGCGGCCGGGCTGCCCGTCGGGGCATCGTCGATCCGTACGGTCACGCCCTGAGCAAGGGCCAGTCCAAACGGCATCAGCAACGCGGCCTGCAATTTGCCATCGGCAATATCTGCGACTTCGATCGTCAAGACGTTCTGGCCAGTATCCTTGTTGCTCTGGACCTGCCGCATCGCACACTGCGTCGTATTGTTCTGAGCCCGGCAGGCGACGATCCAGTCCTGATAGGTTTCGACAAGCGACCCAGCGCCACCGGGCAGAGACGCCGCCGAGGCTGAGGCGGCAGCAAGCATCAGGCCTGCAAGGGCAGCCGATCCGGCAAGGGCTCGTGCCCGTCGCTGAAGATTGTCGATGATTGTCACGTTATAAATTCCTTCTTCCATTCAAGATCGGATGGCGTGTTGGCTACATCCACCCTCTATTTCCTGCACGTTCCCGCGCGGCAGTTACTTTCGACAGGGACCAACCGGGCACACCTTCGTCCCACGACTAGGGCCTGTTTGGCTGGATCAAGCAACCGACCCCGCCTTCAAGGCAGACGACCGTGCCGCTAAAGCGCGGATCGGTGAAAAAGTCGCGCGAACCATCGTCCGCGACAGAGAACGCGCCTCCGTCTTCGCCCGGAAACGGCGGCAGCGGCTGAGTGTGCGGATAGAAGGATCGCGGCACGATCGCGCTTGCAAGATCCATGGTCGGGATAGATGGCGCAGCCGTGACCTTCAGCAGCCCAGCGACGAAGCGCATGTCATAGTTTGCCGAGGCTGCAAGCGTTCCCTGGTCGATCGCATAGCTGCCGGGACCGGAATTCCGATCGGCGGCCGAAGCGAGCGCGCCAGTCAGAAGATCGCCGTTGACGAGGCCCGCTCCGCCGACCGTATAACTGAAGAGCGGATTGGGATCGCCATAGGTGCGGCTGGCATTGTTGGCGGCAACGATGATCCCCCGCTTGCCGACGGCGAGGTTCGCCCCCGTGAACGTGACCGCGTAATTGCCCGAGGCCGCAAGCGTTCCCTGGCCGATGGCATAGGTGCCGACACCCGTTGTGCTGGTCACGCCGGACAATGCACCCGTCAGGCCATCGCCGTTGACAAGCCCGCCGCCACCGATCGAATAGGCAAGCGGCGACGTGTCGCCATAGCTGCGGCCCTGGTTGCTGGCGGTGATGGTGATTGCGCGTTTGTTGATCGTCAGATCCGCGCCCATATAGCTGATCGCATAGTTAGCATTACCGAGCGTCCCCTGCGAGATGCGATAGGTGCCGATCCCGGATGCTGTCGTCGCCGACGTCACGAGGTTGCCCGAGAGCGTGTCGCTATTCACAAGGCCGCTTCCACCAACGATGTAGGTGAATGCAGGGTTGGCGTCGCCATAGGCACGGCCTGCAGCATTGGCCGAGACCGTAATCGCCCGCGGTGTGATGGTACCATCGGTGCCGCTATAGCTGATGTCGTAGTTGCCGTTGTTGGCATTGGTCAGCGTTCCCTGGGTAATCGCATGAATGCCGACGCCGGTGATGCTGGTGATACCTGTAAGAGAGCCAACAAGCGTATCACCATTGACGAGGCCTGCGCCGCCGACGGTATAAGCGAGCGTCGGGCTATTGCCGTAGACGAAGCTCTGACCGGTGTTGGCCGAGACCGAAATCGCCCTCCGGCCAACCGTCAGATCGCCGCTGGTGAAGGAAAGATCGTAATTGCCAGACGCCGCCAGCGAGCCGAGCGTGATGCCATAGGAGCCAACATCCGAGGCTGAGGTCGCAGCCGTCGCAAGCGCTCCGGACAGTGTATCGCCGTTGACCAATCCCAAGCCGCCGACCGTATAGGTCAAGGCCGGATTGACGTCGCCGTAGCTGCGACCGAGATTATCCGCCGTCACCGTCAGCGCACGCGGGGTGATCGTCAGGTTCGCGCCGGTGTAGCTGATCGCATAGTTGGAATTGTCAAGCGTGCCCTGGCTGATCGCGTAGGCGCCGACGCCGGAATATTGCCCGGCAGCCGTCGACAGCGCTCCGGACAGCGTATCACCGTTGACGAGACCGCTTGTGGTGTAGGTCAGCGCCGGGTTGGCGTTGCCATAGATCTTCGACAGACCATCCGCCGTCACCGTCAGTGCACGCGGGTTGATCGTCAGGTTCGCGCCGGTGAAGCTGATCGCATAGTTGGAATTGTCGAGCGTGCCCTGACTGATCGCGTAGGCGCCGACGCCGGAATATTGCCCGGCAGCCGTCGCAAGCGCTCCGGACAGCGTATCGCCATTGACGAGACCCAAGCCGCCCACCGCATAGGTCAAGGCCGGGTTACTGTTACCATAGATCTTCGACAGACCATCCGCCGTCACCGTCAGTGCACGCGGGTTGATGGCTAGGTTCGCGCCGGTGAAGCTGATCGCATAGTTGGAATTGTCGAGCGTGCCCTGGCTGATCGCGTAGGCGCCGACGCCGGAATATTGCCCGGCAGCCGTCGCAAGCGCTCCGGACAGCGTATCGCCGTTGACGAGACCGCTTGCCGTGTAGGTCAGCGCCGGGTTGGCGTTACCATAGATCTTCGACAGACCATCCGCCGCAACCGTCAGCGCACGCGGGTTGATCGTTAGGTTCGCGCCGGTGAAGCTGATCGCATAGTTGGAATTGTCGAGCGTGCCCTGACTGATCGCGTAGGCGCCGACGCCGGAATATTGCCCGGCAGCCGTCGCAAGCGCTCCGGACAGCGTATCGCCGTTGACGAGGCCATTTGTCGTGTAGGTCAGCGCCGGGTTGGCGTTACCATAGATCTTCGACAGACCATCCGCCGCAACCGTCAGCGCACGCGGAGTGACGTTGAGATTGGCGCCGTTGAAAGTGAGTGCGTAGTTGCTGGAAGCCGCGAGCGTCCCCTGCGATATTGCATAAGTGCCCACATCCGATCCCACCGTCGCCGACGTCAGGAGGTTACCTGAAAGCGTATCGCCATTGACGAGACCTGCACCCCCCACCGCATAGGTCAGCGCTGGATTGGCGTTACCATAGAGGCGCGTTTGCGCATCCGCCGTGACGGTCAGGGCGCGTGGGGTAACGCTAAGACTGCCGTTGACAAAGGTGAAACCATAGCTGCTCGACCCAAGCGAGCCCTGCGCGGCGACGATGTCAAAAGTTCCGACGTTGGCTGACGCGGCCGTACCGGTCGAGGTAAGGCTCGCCGATCCCGAGACGACATCTGGAAGTGTATCGCCAAGGTAGGCCCCGCCCACGCCGGCATTCAGGCCGGTGATCGAGGCGTTCGGCAGCGTCGCGACGTCGCCATACGTCTTGCTTGAATCGACGGCTGCCACCGTCAAGGTCGGGCGATAGTCAAAGACGTAGCGATTGCCTGTGGCCGACACCGCGTCACCAGCCGCCGTATTCCAAACGGCCGTGTTGCCGCTGTTAAGGCCGCCGAATGTGTCGCCGGTTGGATTGGCGGAATAGATCAGCCAGCGGCCGGACGTTGCTGCGACCGCGCTTGATCCGGCGTTGTTGATGAAGGCGCCACTCGCCGCGAGCACAGGGGAGCTGCCGGTGATCGCGGCACCGGATGCGATCGTCAGGTCGCCTGCCGTCGTGATCTTGATCTGATCGCCGGTCACGCCCGTCACGACGCAGTTGCAGGCATCCGTGGCGTTCGCTGCAATGGTCAAAGAGCTGGCATCGTAGATATCCATTGCTCCGCCGGATGCAGCGAATCGGCTGAACTGATTGCCGCTGTTCGTGAGCGTGAATGTGTTTCCCGCCCCCTGAAGCATTAACGTATCAGCGGAAATGGCGGCGGTCTGCGTGACGTTCCCGGGGCTCGACAAATTGACCGTGCCGCTGACCGAAAGCGCGGTATCTATGGCGAAGTCGTTTACCGCGAAGATAGAGCGATTGGCGAATGTGAGGCCGGATGCCGTCGTGCCGGCAGTCGCGTTGGCATAGGCTGCGTCGAGCGTCGACAGCGTGCCGAGGGCAGTCGTGTCACGCCGCCAGCCGCCCGAAACATCGACATTGTTGACTGTACCAAGCGCCGTGCTGAACGTTGCCCCGTCAGCCGCGCCCGTTGTCGCATTGGCGGTCGTATAGGCCAGCACATTGGTGCCGTTGGTCGTATCGATCGTGCCATTGGCGACGATCGCATAGTAGTAGCCGTTCGCTCCCGTCGTGACTGTCTGGACGGTGCCGTTTCCAACACGCACATTGACGAGGCCCGCCCCGCTCGCCCCCGAGGCAAGCGCGATCGTGCCGCTGTTCTGATAGGCGATACCGGAGATGGCCTGGACGCCATTGGCATAGAATGGGGTAAGATAAGCGAATAGGCCGGGAGATATTGTGAATGCCGAGCCGAGCCCACTGGCCGACGACCCATCCTGTAATTGCGCCGTCGTGAGGCCTGTCACATTGCCCGATACTCCGGCGGAATCGTTTGCGACACCCGTGGTCGTTCCGCTCGTTTGTGTATCCCAATAGGTATTGGCTACCGAGCCACCATACGCATATCCGACAAGGCCGCCCGCGTTACCGCCGCTGACCGCGCCCGTCGAATAGGCATTGCCGAGCGTGCCATATAAGAACCCGATGAGGCCGCCGACGTTATTGCCACCAATGACGGCGCCCGTGGCGTAGACGTTGGTGATCGTGACCGCATGAGAGGACCGGTCGGTCCCACCGATGAGGCCGCCGGTGCTGTTGCCCGTGCCGACAACAGCGCCCGTCGCGTAAGCATTGTTGACGGCACCGCCGTTGACTGATCCCGCGAGGCCGCCCACGATCTGAGTCCCGCTGACAGCGGCGGAGGAATAGGCGCTGTTGATCACCCCCCCGTTCAGAGAGCCGACAAGACCGCCGGTGTTGCTGCCGCCGCTCACCTCGCCGGTGACGTAAGCGTTGTTGATTATGTTGCCGGACTGGTATCCGACAAGGCCGCCGACGTAACGTCCGAAGGGATTCGTATTGGTGACCGAGACGTTGACCAATCCGATGTCCTGAATGAGGCCGCTGCTGTAACCGAATAGCCCCGCACCGTCATCACTCTTGGAGATCGTCAGATTATTGATCGTATGACCAAGCCCCTCGAACGCGCCGGTGAAATAGTTGAGGTTGTTTGGACCGATCAGCGCATTGTTATATGTGGTACCCGAGGCATCAAGACTGTTGGCGAGTGCATATTGCCCGGCCAGACCGACCGACGTGATGTTGGCCACATCCGCCATCGAGTAGAGAAGCGAATAGACCGCGCCATTGACGGTGAGCGAGCCGCCCTGATTCGATGTGGCGAATGTGCCATCGGCGTTCAGATAGGTGAGGTTTCCGGTGAAGCCGGAGCCGGTCAGACCGAACGAGAGATTGCTGACTGACGAGCTGTCGTAGGCCAGCGCGACCGAGCCTGCGCCCTTTACCGTAATCGGAGCATTGATCGTGAGCGCGCCGCCAGAAAGCAGCCGGAGGCTGCTGCCTGCCGTCAGCGTAAGCGGGCTGGCGACCGTCAACGGCGATCCGCTCGCTGTCGCCACGGTCAGCGCGCCTATCGTCATTGCCTGATCGATCGTGAAACTGGCGCCGAGGGCGTTGATCAGAAGGTTGGACGTACCGTTGATGGCAGCGATGGCGCCTGCATCACTACCGGTCGCGGCTATGGCGGCGGCTTTCGTGATGCCAGCGGTTGAATAAAGCGTCGAAACCGTCGAGCCCGACAGCGTGTTGCCGAGGAGATTGAATCCGGTCTGAACGGGCTGGTTGGACGCGGTGGCGAAGGCCGCAGAGTTGGTCACGCCGGTTCCGGGGTTGGCAGTCGTATAGGTGACAAGCGAATTGCCCGGCGCGAAGCTCCCCGCAGCGCCGAAGATGTAATAGTAGCCGTTGGCGCCTGTCGAAGCTGACCCAAAGCGACTGCCGTTGGCAAGACCGGTCACCGTGACCGCACCGTTCAGGCGTGAGGAGGCTGGTGTCACCTGGTTGTCGATATAGGCGGTTCCGGAGATCGCCTGAACTCCGTTCTGGAAGATACTGGTGAGATAGGGATACAGGCCATTGGTGCCACCGGCGAAGGCGGAGCCGAGGTTGATGCCCGCCGTCTGGAGAACCGACGTAGCAAGCCCGCTCACATTCCCTTGCTGGCCAGCGCCATCATTGCCGATGCCATTGCCGGCGATGCCACTCGTCGACGTGTCCCAATAGGCGTTGCTGACCGAGATCGTGCCACCGTTCTGCGGATAGGTCCAGCCGATCAACCCGCCCGCATAGGTCTGAAAATATTGGGTCGGTGCCGTGACCGAGCCCGTCGCATAGGCATTGCTGAGGCTTGCAGTCCCTCCGTAGGCCTGAAGCATACCAACAAGACCGCCCGCCTGGCCGTATTGCACGCCAGACACTGCCCCGGTCGCGTAGGCGTTGGTGATTGAAGCGTTAGCGGACGTGAACGCATAATTTTGACCGACAAGGCCGCCGACCATGCTGCCGCCGTAGACCGCACCCGTCGCGAATACATTGTCGATCAGTGCGGAGGAGCCGGTCGAAGCGCTGTTCAATCCGACGAGGCCACCGGCTGCCGTTAGTGTCGCCGTGGAGCCGACGGTTCCGGTCGCGTACGACGAGGCAATGGAAGCTGTCATGTTTATGTAGGCGAAGTTCTGACCCACAAGGCCGCCGAGCGTGGCGTTCGTGTCACCGGTGACGGTCCCGGTCGCGTGGGAACCGGTGATCGCAGCGGTATCGGAGTTGGCATAATTGTAGCCCACGAGGCCACCCGCGGAACCGAAGCTTCCCGTCGTCACCGTGCCCGTCGCGTAGGAACCGGTGATCGTGGCGGAACCGGCTTTGGCATAGTTCTGTCCGACGAGACCGCCGGCGCTGCCCTGCGATCCCGCCGCCACCGCGCCGGTCGCGTAGGAATTGGCGATCGTGACCGGAGCGCCGTTGCTCAATGTCCCGCCGACAAGGCCGCCGACATTGGCGCTCGTTCCGCCTCTCACATTCGTGGAGGCAAACGCATTGATGACCGACGCCTGCGTGCCATTGCTGGCAGTTGTCAGAAGACCGACCAGAGCGCCGTCCGACGCCACAGGATTGGGGTATTGGGGCGTGGTGCCGACGCCGCTGACGGTACCGCCTACAAGGCCGATATTGCGGATCGTACCGCCCGTGACGGTGCCGAACAGGCCGACGGCCGCATTATTGGTCGTGCTGTTGATCGTCAGGTTGGAGATCGTATGGCCGAGGCCATCGAAGCTACCGCTGAAAGTTGGGATCGGCGCATCGGTAAAAGGTAGTCCCGCAAGATCAAGGTTACTGGCGAGGGCGAAACGGCCCGAGTTTGCTGCGCTGATGTTCAGCAGATCCGCAGCTGAATAAACGAGCGTCTGCTGCGCGCCATTGAGGAACAGCGCTTGCGAGCCCCGTGTGCCGGTAAAGTCTATGCGGCCGGCAAAGCCCGTCGCCGTCAGTCCAAAGTCGACCGTGCCGCCCGAGCCGCCGCCGACATTGGTGTTCAGCATCAACGCAGCGGTGCCACCGGCCGTGACCGTCGCATCGATGTTGATGGAGTGTGCGGCGTCGAGTCGGAGGAGATTGGCGCTCCATGTCAGTGGAGCCGCAACGGTAATGTCACCCAGCTGTGAGCCGGCCGAGCCCACTCCACCGGTCGATACCGTGACATTGGCCGTCGCCAGCGCATTGGTCAGCGTGGTGACATTGATGATGCTGTCATTGCCTGACGCCGTGAAGCCCGAGGAGTTGCTGTCCGTGCCCGTCGAGATCGTCACGTTGTAGGGATCGAGCAGCAGATTGCCGAAGGAGCCATGGGTGGCTGTCAGATCGGTGAGGCCGGTATAGGAGAGCTTCGCCTTGCCCGAGACTTCCGCCTCGCCGCCATTGCCCGAGAGCGCGCCACCCTTCGCCGTGATCGTGCCGGCGAAACGGGTGAGATCGTCCGACCACAGCACGACGTTGCCGCCATTGCCCGTCGTCATCGCATCGGCATTGATGACGGTGTTGGCATCGACCGTCAGTGTCTCGGCCCGCTGCAGCGGTCCCTTGCCCTGACGGTTGCCGCCGATATTGACCGTACCGCCGCCACTCTTGCCCGAGGCATTGATCTTTGCATTGGCCAGCGTGATCCTGCGGCCCGTCACCTGAACCTTGCCGCCGGTGCCATGCCTGTTGCTGGCATCGAGCCTGCCGGTGATTTCAACCTCGCCATCGCCGCCCGACAGGATGATGTCGCCGCTTCTCCCCGAGACGCCCTTCGCCTCGATCGTGCCCGACATATTGACAGCCTGCCGCGCCATGTCTTTTGCCGCTGC
>NZ_JAELTU010000167.1 GCF_016429015.1 Rhizobium sp. ASV20 | reverse complement strand
GTCTAGACAAGGCTCGTGGTACGACGGATTCAACGTCGCCTTTCCAGTCTGACGTGCTGATTGCGATGGTCGTTCCTCGCGTTGTGATTGTATCGGTGTAGTGAAAGGGCGAGTTTCGCTAATGGCCGCCGAATGCGTTGTCGTGATCCTCGGCGGCACGGAGCTGCCGCTTGATCTGACCGAGGCGGGATGCGGGGTTCGGCTCGTCGATACGGCGAGGATCCTTTTGCATGCTGCCTTGGACTTTGCCGCCTTGCCAGGTTGAGCTTTTCACGATCGGACCGCTATGCCGGGCAGCGGCATGACGGGGGCATGTTGGATCGCCTCATCGGCCGTGCTACCCGTGACTGCGTTGCTGCAAGCAACGGAAAAAAGCCAGGAGTTAAGATGAAGCTTTTCATGTTCTATGTCGGCGGCGACTGTGGAAACTCGAACACCGAGTTGCATGACGTCCGCTTCTCGGTCGGCCAGACACCCGAGGACTGCCGAGACGATCTTCGCAAGCAGTGGTGGGGAGAGCCGAAGAGCCTGCATCTCGATTGTTGGGGCGAGGTCGAACAGGCCGATGGCTACGACGTCCTGCTTGCGAAGGAGGCGCCGTCGGAAACCGCAGACAAGCTCTTCTTCGTCAATCTGGGCGGATACGATCCGACGGAATTCGCCGAACTGCACAAGAATATCCTGCTCGTGGCACCTGACGCGAAGGCGGCCACCCAAAGGGCGCTCGCCCAGATCAAGAGTTGGTCGCTGCCGCACAAGGACAATATCTTCGAAGTCGAGAAGGCCGTCGACGTGACCGCCATGATGACGCAGTACGGATACTCGCTGAAGCTGACCAAAGCCGTCACCGAGAAAGCATTCCGCTTCGAGTGCGACTACGTGCCGATCGGCAAATAACCCACAGTAAGGTCGGACATCGTCGCACAAGGGCTTGCTCCGACCAGCGTTATATTCCTAGAAATATAACGACCGTAATCGAGGTTTGCCCGTGCTGATCAGACATCTTGCGTATTTCATCGCCCTCGCAGAGGAGAAGCATTTTGCGAGGGCTGCCGACGCCTGCCACGTCGCGCAACCGACCCTCTCCGCCGCGATCCGCAAGCTGGAAGAGGATTTGAACGCCACGCTGATGATCCGTGGGCATCGATATCTCGGCCTGACCGCCGAAGGAGAGCGCGTCCTCGAATGGGGTCGCCAGATATTGCTCGACTACGAGAGCATGAAGAAGGAGATGAGCGGAAACTCGAAGGGACTTTCCGGAACGCTGCGGCTTGGGGTGATCCCGGCGGCCATGCCTTCAGTGTCCTTTCTGTCGCGCCGCTTTGCAGATCGAAATCCGGCCGCGAAGATAGAGATCAAGTCGATGACCTCGCGGGCGATCGAGCACGCGCTCGCCACCTTCGAGATCGACGGCGGTCTGACCTACCTCGAGAACGAGCCGCTTGAGAACGTCAGGCGCTTGCCACTCTACCGGGAACGCTTTGTGTTCGTCTGCCGAGCGGACCATCGCCTTGCGAACCGGGGGGAGGTCGAATGGGCGGAGGCCGTTGCAGAACCCCTCTGCCTGCTCAGCGAAGACATGCAGAACCGCCGGATCCTTGATGGGATCGCGGCCGCGGCGGGACTGACGATCAATGCGTCGATCGCCAGCAATTCCTTTCTTGCCGTCTGCTCCCATCTTCGGGACGGCCGCTGGTGCAGCATCGTCCCGCATACGTTTTCGTATGTCTTCGGCGATGATTCCGATCTTGTCTTCCGGCAGCTCGCGACGCCCGCTCCGACCCAGGCGATCGGCCTTGTCCTGTCGGACCGGCTGCCGCAGTCTCCGATGACGAAGGCGCTTGTCGGTGCTCTGCAGGGCGCCGACTTCGACGCGGACTTTGCGGAGCGATTGCTCTCGACTTCATAGAAGACGTCTATCAATCGTTCCAAAGCTTTCATTTGAAGCGCAGTTGCCCGCGTGAAACGATCCGGCTGTTGAACGATGTCCCGGCAAGGGACGTAGCCCAAGGAATACCAGCGGCGTGCTCGGCGTGGTCGAAAGACCTGCAGCCGAGTCCTTCTGCCAGAAACAACGATGGCCGGCGATGCATCCGTGTCGCCGAGGTGTTCCCTGCTGCCCGAACGAAGGAAACGACCATGGCGAAAGTAGTTTGCGTCCTCTACGACGATCCGATCGACGGATATCCGAAGTCCTATGCCCGCGACGACTTGCCGAAGCTGGAGAAGTATCCCGACGGCCAGACCCTGCCGACGCCGACGGCGATCGACTTCAAGCCCGGCACATTGCTCGGATCGGTGTCCGGCGAGCTCGGACTGCGCAAGTATCTGGAATCTCAGGGCCACGAATTCATCGTGACGTCGTCGAAGGACGGCCCGGACTCTGAGCTTGAGAAGCATCTTTCCGACGCCGAGGTCGTGATTTCGCAGCCTTTCTGGCCAGCCTATCTGACGGCGGAACGCATTGCCAAGGCGCCGAAGCTCAAGCTCGCGCTTACGGCAGGCATCGGCTCCGACCACGTTGATCTGCAGGCCGCGATCGATAACAAGATCACCGTCGCCGAGGTCACCTACTGCAATTCGCACTCGGTGGCCGAGCACGTCGTCATGATGATCCTCGGCCTGGTGCGAAATTATATCCCGTCCTACAACTGGGTCATCAAGGGCGGATGGAACATCGCAGACTGCGTGGCGCGAAGCTATGACGTCGAGGGCATGCATGTCGGCACGGTGGCCGCGGGCCGTATCGGACTTCGCGTCCTTCGTCTGCTGAGACCGTTCGACATGCATCTCCATTATAACGATCGCCATCGCCTGCCGGAAGCGGTCGAGAAGGAACTGAACCTGACCTGGCACGCCACACGGGAGGAGCTCTACGAGGCGTGCGACGTGGTGACCCTGAATTGCCCGCTGCATCCGGAAACCGAGCACATGATCAACGACGAGACGCTGAAGCGATTCAAGCGCGGCGCCTATCTCGTCAATACCGCCCGCGGCAAGCTTTGCGACCGCGATGCGATCGCCCGAGCGCTCGAAAGCGGGCAGCTCGCGGGCTATGCCGGCGACGTCTGGTTCCCGCAGCCGGCGCCGCAGGACCATCCCTGGCGGACCATGCCGCACCACGGCATGACGCCGCACATCTCGGGCACGTCGCTCTCAGCCCAGACACGCTACGCGGCCGGAACGCGCGAAATCCTTGAATGCCATTTCGAAGGACGCCCGATCCGCGACGAGTACCTGATCGTCGATGGTGGCAAATTGGCGGGAACGGGAGCGCGCTCCTACAGCGCGGGCAATGCAACCGGCGGCTCGGAAGAGGCTGCCAAGTTCAAGCGCGACTGAATGAGAGTTGCGGCGGGAAAGCCGCCGCAACACTTCAATGACGGGACGATGAGGCTCGAATGACTACGACGGACGCGACGGCATCAAAGGGAACGACGATCGATTTCTGCAGGACACGCGCGGTGCCCGCATTGCTGTCCGGAATAGGCGGCTTCGTCACGATCTATGTCCTGAGCAGACTGAGCGCCGGGCTCGGCGTGCTGATGCTCGTCGCGCCGTTCGGTGCAAGTTGCGTGCTGGTGTTTGCGCTGCCGCAGAGCCCGTTGGCCCAGCCGCGCAACGTCATCGGCGGCCATCTCATCTCGTCGCTGATCGGCGTCGTCGTATTCGCGCTTCTCGGAGCACATCCGCTGACCTATGCGGTTGCCGTCGGTCTGGCGATATCGGCGATGCAGATCACTGGAACACTGCATCCGCCGGCGGGCGCTGATCCGATCGTCGTGCTGGCGGCGGGCGCATCCTGGAAATTCCTGCTGACGCCGATCTTGGCGGGCACGGTCCTCATCGTTCTGGTCGCCTACGGGTATCATCGTTTCGTTTCGCGCCGGCAGTATCCGATCTGGCAAACGCGCAATCACACCTAGACCCCGGCGAGTGTTCCGGACTTCGACATCACCTCGATCCGCTTGTCGTCCGAAACCCCGTACGCGTCGGCCGTGATCATGCGCATCAACTCTGGATCCGGGACCGTAGAGGACCGCTGTCATAAAAATTATAAAATCCAGCTACTAATGATTTGCAATTGCAAATTGGGTGCGCGTTATGGACAGGTCCGGATCGGATACGAGAATATTATTGCCGCTGATCGTTCTGTCGGTCGCGCAACTGATAGGTTGGGGTGCAGTAAGCTTCTTGTCGGTGATGGGCCGTGAAGTCGCTGCGGATCTTAACGTCACCATACCGACGGTGTTTGCAGGCATCACCGTTTTCTATGTGACAATGGGCGCATGCGCTCCATTGCTCTCGAATCTTTTTACCAGCATCGGCGCACGTTCGGTTATGGTCGCCGGGACTGTTCTCACGGCGTTTGGCCTGGGGTTTCTTTCAGTTTCGCATTCCCTCGTCGCCTATTTTTTGTGTTGGGCCGCACTCGGTATCGCGGGGAGCGCCACTCTTACCATTCCGGCACATATACTTCTCAACGAGATCGCCGGTAAGAATGCCGCACGGGCGATCGCCACTCTGTCGCTCGTTTCGGGGTTGTACGGAACTTTGTTCTGGCCCCTGACGTCGTTCCTGTCCGGGCAAATAGGCTGGCGCGGTACTTGCGAGGTGTATGCCTTGGTCATGATAACGGTATGCTTGCCTCTTTACAGCTTCGGCTTGCCTCGCGGAGCCAAGTCGCCGCTCGGCATCAATCCTATGTCATCTCAGAATTCGGCCAGGTTTTACGATCGGACATTTCTTCTTGTCGTCGCTGCTATAGCGTTGAATGCTTTCATTACGTTCGGCTTCAGTGCCACCTTGATCGAGCTGCTGAAGGCGGAAGGATTGAGCCCGACGCAGGCTTTGGCCTATGGGTCTGCACTCGGCATCATACAAGTCGGTGCGCGTGGCCTAAATATCATTCTGGAAAAGAGGTGGGATGGTCTGGCGATGGGTTTCGGATCATCGGTGGTATTGTGCATCTCGCTCGTCATTCTCTTGCTAGCTCACGGCTCGACAATAGCAATTGCCACGTTTTTGGTTCTCTATGGGGTAAGCGGCGGGGCGCTTGCGGTCGCGAGATCAACCATTCCGCTTGTCTTCTATGACAAGGGCGACTTTGCGAAAGCACTTTCCCGGATCGCTCTTCCATTAAACTGGATATCTGCCGTCTCACCCCCAATATTGATCGCCTTGATGACAAATTTTGGGAGCCGCGGCGTGGTCCTCTTGTCTTTGACGTGCTCTTGCGGGGCGATCCTCGTATTGGTCTTGTTAAGGGGGCGTCGCCCAGCAACCGAAACGATGATTGGCATGGCTTAGAAGCTCTTCGACATGCCTGCCAAGGGCTCTCAGCGGCGATTTGTAAAGCCAAACCAAATTATCCATAGCACCACGTGGGGCTTTCGATTGGGCAGGAGCTCATCTTGAGGGCGACTGTCCGCCTAGCAAATCTCTCCAATCAAGATTTCCGCGAATACCGTCTATGTGACCAGCTATCAGGCAGACCGGCGTCCCCAATGCGAAAGCCAACGCCTCGAATGGCTTCTCTGAGACCCAGTGTTATTTCTCGGGAGACAGAATCAGATATTGAAGGCCGGTTGGTGTTTTGTAGGCGTGATCGAGATGTAGCCGGATGGGCGCCGAGGCCTCTTCCAGCAAACGCCGTCCATTCCCTGAGACGACTGGAAACTGAATGAATCTCAGTTCGTCGATCAAGCCGGCGACAAGCAAGGACTGGACAACACTGATACTGCCGTGAATGCCGATCGTGCCACCGACGCTAGCCTTCAGAGCGGCGACTTCTCGATCGAGCGCGCCCCGCAAGATCCTTGTCGGACCCCAGTGAGTGGAGTTCAGCGTGCTTGAAACAACATATTTCTGGCGCGAGTTTATGAAGCTTGCGAAGGGCTCAAGCTTTGCTTTTGGCCAAAATCCCGACCACTCCTCATACATTTTGCGTCCAAGAAGGACCGCGTCTTGTTCGGCGATCGTCTCGCCGAGGAATTTGAGGACGTCCTCCGCGGCAGCGTCGCGGCCAACGAACTTTATTGGCTCCTCAACAACGCCGTCGAGAGAGATGAATAGAAGGGATACCAGTTTTCGCATTCTATAGTCTCCTGTCGCCTCAGACGAAGGTGTCCGGACTGTTGAGCCTACACTTACAGGTTCGAGACCTCGCGTCTTGAATGATGACGACAGGCCAAATTCTGATTGCTGTCGCCAGGAAACCTGGTCCTCCACCTCGTCACTTGCGGCAATTTGCGCTCGAAACGCCTATCGTCGAAAGCGGTCGCGGCCACGGCTCAAGGTCGACATTCGGCAATGCTGCGATGATGGCCGGGTCGGGCTTAGGAATGACTGAAAGTTGGATAGCATCTTGCGAGAGAATTTCGCCAGGCGTGCAACCGATCAGACGGCGCAACGAACGGGTGAGATGTGGTTGGTCGGAGTAGCCCAGCGCGCCAACAGTATCGCTGATCGTCGAACCGCCTTTGAGCATGAGGGTTGCGGCGTGCGCGCGCTCAATCGAGATGATCGCTCGGCGTGAGAGGCCCGTGGTGCGGAGAAAGCGTCGTTGTTCTGTCCTGAGGTTCTCGCCACTGACCGCTTCACCGCGGAGAATTGCGGGGACGAGCTCGTCAAATCCGAGGAGCCCTTCGCGCAATAAGCGAGCGATGAAGTCTTCGGCGTTGTCAAACGTCGGAACTTCCCATTCCATGCCCGCGAGCCAGAACTTGCCATTTGAACTAGGAAGTAGAAAGTGTGAGTCTAAAAGCGACGAATTTTTGATCGCGGCCATGGTGACGCCGCGTCGGAAACGAATGCCAATCCATCTTCCGTTGCCAGGAACCAGCGTTCGCTTTACGATTGAGACTGGGCCGCGTAATGCGACTTGGATATGCTCATCAACATGGGCAACAACGATTTCCCATTCTGAATATGTCACAGACAGAAAGTCGTCGGCGCAGGTGCTTTCTGCTCGCCATACGCAAGCGAGATAGGGGGAGGGCGACGGCCTCTCAGCAAACCGGATGACCGGAACAGGTCTCGGCTCCGGGCCAACTCCAAGAGTGCGCTTGCTCAATGTCATCGCACGAATGCAACTATGAGAAATAACAGTGCTGCTGGCGACGTGCCCGCGCGCAAAACGGGGGAGTGTTCCCAGCCATCGTGAAGCATAGTCCAATTCCCCATTGACCGGCATGCGAACAACTATGGCACTTCGCCGAACTCCTTTCGAGTCCACAAACACGATCACATATTTATCCGAGACTGCTGTCTAGTCTGCGCGGATACGATAGGGTCACGACCGAAGCATCTTGCAGATGCCCGGCCAGTGCAGAGAAAGCGCTCACATGCCCCAGTTTCGTGACCCGGATATCACAGATCGCGCCTATATCGGCGCAACCGCTTACCATGCGATCAAGCGCTACTTCGCTCATGCGCAAGGACTGCCTGTCGGTTACGACTTCGAGGCGCGCTACCGTGAATACCTTGGAGCAGCGTTGGAAGCGCCGAACAGAACGGCTTTTTCCCTGGCCTCGATGCGCTTCTTCGCAAGTCTACAAAATGGCCATACCTCCTTTTGGGACGAAGAATTGGCGCAACGATCGAGATCCTTACCGTTCAGGATAAGGCGGATCGAAAATCGATGGACGATCGTGCGATCCAGAGTGCCTCAATTGCACCCCGGTGACGCTGTGGTCGAGGTTGACCGTAAACCCGTCAACGACTGGCTTAAGGTCGTGCGGGAACATATCGGTCAATCCAGCCTGGCCGCGTTGGATTGGATGACATGGCTCCGCCCGTTTCTGCTGCCGCACTGTTTTACGATCGGCATGGATGACGGCAGACGAGTGCCGATCGATTTGACCGAGACTGGACCAGAAGGCGGCCCCCTCCTCTCAAGCCACGTCGAAACCATCCAACGGATGGACGGTGTTACGGTAATCCGTATTCCGGTCTTTGACGATCCGAAATATCAAGAGGCTGCGATCGCGGCCATCAGAGGCGTTGAGACTTCCCGTGCCATCCTCCTCGACCTGCGTGACAACAGCGGTGGCAGTTCGCCCGGGGATCTGTTGTCTACCATCATGACGAAAGCCTATCGCGGTACATTGGTTTTCACTCCGATGACGATCGCTAAGTCCGATGCGTCCAACTCGTTCAGCGGCAGCGTTCCAGCTTTGCCGACAACGATGATGCAGAGCGGCTCGGACACAACTCTGCCACTCTTGGACGCCTGGAAGGGAAAGATAGCTTTGCTCATCAATGGCGGTAGCGCTTCGGCTTGCGAGGATTTCGTCCTACGTTTCAAGGATGGCGATCGGGGCCTCGTGTTGGGAGAACCCAGCTTTGGATCAACGGGACAGCCCTATTTTGCGCGGTTTCGGGAGTTCGGCATGTCGTTCAGAGTGTCCAGCAAGCGCGAGTATTTTCCCGATGGTCGCCAGTTCGAAGGCGTCGGCATAGAACCGGACGTGACTATTCCTGTGACGCGCGACGAATTGCGGAACGGGGTCGACACCCAGCTCGAACGTGCAGTTCATGCGGTGCGGGCCCATTAACCGTTCTTCGCGGGCAGCTTCTGCTGGACGAAGCGAACAGCACATGAATTATCCCGACAAAAGGCAGGCAGCGCGTCTGGTGGGGATTGCTGGTCACAATTGGTTTGCAGGACGCAACGGATTGACAATTCTATCCGTCGGTTCGGAGATATCGGGATCGCGCTGTCCGCGCTTCTGCCGCCACCACCTCTCGACATTCCGATCCACAAGGGCAGCACGGCGACCATTTCTGAAACGAGAACCGGCGGGTATGCCTACCGTGAGACCCTCCTCACCTGGAGCGCCGGCAGTCTGGGGCTGGCCGATGGCGACGCTCTGTCCGACAGCCTCGCCACCACCGCCATCCGGCTCCGGCGGAGACGATCTAAACGTGCATGGTCGGCCGACGATCCTGCTCTGGGGTTCTCGCGCCATCCGCACATTAGGATGTGGGTTAAACGCCCGTGATCATTGAAACAATCTCATTCTTGTCGGTTTCGGACGTCTTGCGGATGCCAATCTGCTTTCCTCGGCGAAGCACGCAGATGCGATCGGACAGCTTGAATACCTGATCGAGACTGTGGCTGATGATGAGGACGCCGATATTGCGAGACTTGAGCGATTGCACGATTGCCTCGACCTTTGCGGTTTCAGCAACGCCAAGAGCTGCCGTCGGCTCATCAAGCAAGATCAGCTTCTTTGCCCAGCGGGTTGCACGAGCGATTGCGACGCCTTGGCGCTGGCCTCCGGAAAGATCCTTGATGGTCGCATGTGCCGAGGGGATGCGGACATCGAGTTCCTGCACCAATTTCTCGGTTTCGGCGATCATTGTTTTGCGATCGAGCAATCCGAGGCCATTGGTCAGCTCGCGCCCGAGAAACATATTCATGTAGACGGTCTGCTGATCCGCCAGCGCCAGATCCTGATAGACGACTTCGATACCGTGCGATCGCGCCATTGTCGCACTCGACATCGCGACGGTATCGCCCTCGATGGTGATTGTCCCTGACGAGGGCGCATAGACACCGGAAATGATCTTGATCAGCGTCGACTTGCCGGCCCCATTGTCGCCGACAAGCGCCACGATCTCTCCAGGATGGATATCGAGTGAAAAATTCTCGATCGCCACGACGGCGTCGAAATTCTTCTTGATGTCCTTGAGCTCGAGGACAGGTGCGGAAGCGTTCATCTTGGGTACTCCTATACCGGCCACGATTCGGTTTCGCCGAGGCTATTTTCGATGGTTTCGACCTTGGGCTGGCCCTTGGAAATGCCCGAGACACCGACGACATAGGCGCGGGTGACGAAGGCCTGGCCGCGAAAGCCGAACACGGCGGTGTCGCCGGGTTTTGGCGCATGGGGGCCGGCCGCATCGATCATGGCGTAGTAGTCGATCATCGACGGTGGCGGTATCTCCACGCTCCGCAGCGCAGCTGCCGCGACCGTTGGCTCGTCTGCGACAATGGCCTTGACGTCATAGTCCGAAAAGATCGGATCGATATAAAAGCCGCCGCCGAGGCAATAGGCCTTGCCGCCGGACAGATGCGATACCTCGGTGAGATAGCAGACGGCAGGCAATTCCGGCAGGTCCTCGACGACATGCAGCGCCGTCGTCCCATGCAGGCCGTTGCCCGGCTCGCACTGGGTCGCACCGGCATCGGCAAGCGCCTGCAGCAAGACAGACGATGTCGTGCCCGGCGCATTGACCTCGATATCTCGCCGGCCAGCCCTTGCCAGTTCCTCGGCTGCCTTGGTCAGCGTCGCCAGATTATGGGTCGGAATGACCTTGCGTGTCTCATGATCGAAAAGCAGCGCCGGGAAGGTGGTGATTCCAGCAAATCGGCCGCCGTCCAGACGATCGAAGCTGTCAGCGACCTTGGTGATATCGGCAGCGTCAAAGCCGCCTTCATGACCGCGGTAGAAGGTGTCGCCTTCGGCCTTGATGCGGGCGAGCAGATCTTGCGTATAACCTGCATCCTTGGCGCCCGCAGCAGCTTCAGCCGCCTTCTCGTCGTTGAAGACAGTCCAGTAATCGGGGCTGAATCTGGCGGCGGCCGCTCCTGCCTCATGACGGGCCACCTGCTGGAGATGACCGAGATGGCCGATCTTGAGACCCGCACGATCAGACGCTCGGGCGCAAGCCATGTCGACTGCAACGGAACGATCGATCCCGCCGCGCATGACGGCGCGCGCAAAGGAGCTCGCACGGCCGACCTGCTTGGTCATTGCGAAGATCTTCAGCCCCAATCGGTCGGCCTCGGTCTTCAGCACGCGGGTATTCGCTTCGACCGTATCGAGATCGAGCACGTAGGAATTTGCCGGGATCCGGCCCTCCCGATGAAGGGCGATGGCCGCCTCGATGAATTTGGGATTGCGGCGGCGAAGCACATCAAGAAACATCTGAAAATCCTTCCTTAGCGCTGCTTTTCGCGCAGCGACACGGCGACCGCCGCGAGAATGATGAAGCCACGGACGATCATCTGGTCGGAGACGGAGAGTCCCATCAGGATCAGGCCATTGTTGAGCATGCCCATCATCAGCGAACCGACCAGCGCGCCGACGATGGAGCCTCTGCCGCCGTTCAGCAGCGTGCCGCCGACGATGACGGCGGCGATGACCGTCATGAGATCGGTTTCGCCGAGCGTGTATTTGGCAGCCTGCAGGCGGCCCGCATAGAGCAGCCCGGCAAGGCTTGCGAGACCGCCGCTCAGCATCATGACCGTCAGGCGGATGCGAGCGACCTTGATGCCGGAAACGCTGGCGGCGCGGGCATTGTCACCCACGGCAAGCACATGCGCCCCAAAACGGGTTTCACGATAGATGACATGACCGACGATGATCGCAAGGATGGTCCACCAGATCAGCGAGGGAATGCCGAGGAGCGCTCCTGAGCCGAAGAAGCCGGTGAACGCGTCATCGGTCACGGGCACCGAGCGGAGATTGGTCAGCGACCGGGCGACACCTGCAAACAGTCCCATTGTCGCGAGAGTGACGAGAAAGGATGGTAGCCGGACATAGGCCACCAGAACACCATTGGCGAAACCGATGGCCAGCCCCGCGCCCAGACCGGCGAGAATTCCGGCCACCATGCCGTAATTGCCGATAGCGACTGCGGCGGTCAATGCCGACACGGCAACGATTGAGCCGATGGAGAGGTCGATCTCACCCGCCGACAACACGAACACCAGCCCGATGGCCATGATCGTGACGGGCGCCGTCTGCAGCACGATATTGGAGAGGTTTCGCGCGGTTAGAAAGCCGCTGTCCTTCAGCACGACAGCAAAGAACAGAAAGATTGCGACGAAGCCGAAATAGACGACATATTGTTGAAGGTTGATGCGGCTTTTCATGGGCATGGCCGGTGCGCCTGTTTTACGAGCGATAGACAAATCGGTTCTTCCGAGCGGGATGAAACGGCAGGGCAAGCCTGCCGCCATGCGTTATTTCAAAGCGGCGGCAATGCTCGCCGGCACATCCTTGTGAAGCGACTTTTGCCAGCCTTCCTTCACGCCATCCTTGGTAACGGCGAGTGAATCGACCACCAGGAAGGGAGCTGCCTGTTTGCCGACCAGCGATCCGGCGGTCGCCCGAGCCGCGGTAACGCCGATATTGTAGGCCTCATCGGCAACGAGCGCTGCAACATTGCCACCCTTGACCATGTCGAGCGCTGCCGGTTCATTGAGGTCGAGCGCGACGATCTTGGTATGGGTATTGCCCGCAGAGCGCAAAGTCGACAATACGCTCAGCGCAGGCTCCGCCCAGGTGACGTAGATGCCGTCAAGATCGGGATGCTGCGTCACGAGCGCCTGGGCGATTTCCTCGGCACGTGCCGGATCGGCCATGCCCTGCTCAGCGACGATCTTCATGTCCGGATAGTCCTGCTCGATGGTCTTCTTGAAGGCCTGGTCGCGCTGGTTGGTTACGTAGAAATCGGCGTCATGGAAGATGTAGCCGACCTTGCCCTTCTTCCCGAGGGCGGTGGCCATCGCGACGCCGGCCTTCTGCCCCATCTGGAATAGGTCGTCGGAGACGATCGTCACGTAATCCTTGCCCTGCACATAGCCGACGGGGGAATTGTCGACGAAGCCAAGCTTGACGCCGGCCTTGAGTGCCGGATCATAAACATTGGCCGCCGTGGCGGGATCGACAGGCAGCGACAGGATGATCGCCGGTTTCTTGGCAAGCACGGTCTCGATGTCGGATTTCTGCCGTGCCGCGTCGAAGCCGGCATTCGTCTCTGCGATCACCTCAATGCCCAGACGCTTGAATTCGTCTCGGGCACCGGCATTGACGGCCGTCGTGTATTCGCTCATCTCGTGCCAGACGAGTGCCGCGGAGAACTTTCCGTCCTTGATCTTTTGCTCTTCCGCAGGGGTCAGGCTGTAGCTTGCAGCCGGTGCAGGCTTTTCGCCGTGCGGACCGGACGTCTGACCGTCCGCGGCAAAGGCATGGCTGGAGACAACGGCTGCCGCAAGTGTAAGGGCAGCGATGGAAAACTTATGCATCGGGTTTACTCCGAAAAATGTGCCGGGGAGCCGGCGGCGTGAGCCGCCGGCCTGAGCAATTACTTTGCAGCGTCGAGAACCGACTGCGGTGCATCGCGATTGAGCGATTCCTTCCAGCCCTCGGCGACATTGGCCTTGGTGACGGTCAGGGCAGGCGCGATGATGAAGGGCGGCGTCTTTTCACCGATCAGCGACTTCATTCCGGCTGCAGCCATGACGCGGCCAAGCTCATAGGCCTTGTCGGCAACGATCGCGGTGACGTTGCCTGCCTTGACCATGTCGAGACCAACTGGCTCCGAAAGGTCGAGAGTGACGATCTTGGTATGCTTGTTGCCGGCGCCGCGTAGTGCGGCCAGAACTCCGTCGGCAGGCTCCGCCCAGGTAACGTAGATGCCATCGAGATCGGGATGCTGCAGGAGCATGGCATTCGCAAGTTCTTCCGCGCGCGCCGGATCGGAAATCCCCTGTTCAGCGACGATCTTGATATCGGGATAATCCTTCTCGATCGTCGCTTTGAAAGCCTGGTCGCGCTGGTTGGTCACGTAATAGGTCGCGTCGTGGAAGATGTAACCGACCTTGCCCTTCTTGCCGATCGCCGCCGCAAGTGCGTCTGCTGCCTGCTTGCCCATCTGGAAGAGGTCGTCAGTCGCGATCGCGGCGTAATCGACGCCGTATTTGTAGCCGGCCGGCACATTGGAGAGGAAGACGAGCTTTGTGCCATCCTTCACCGCCTGCCGGAACGCTTCCGCAGAGGTGGTCGGATCGAGTGGCAATGCCAGAATGACGTTCGGCTTGGCGGCGAGTGCGGTTTCGATGTCGCTACGCTGTTTCGCCGCGTCAAAGCCGGCATCCGTGGTGACGGCAATGTCGACGCCAGCCTTGGCAAATTCATCCTTGGCGCCTGCCGAAACTGCGTTGGTGAAATCGGATGACGTGTGCCAGAGCAGGGCCGCCTTGTAGCCCTTGCCCTTGAGCTTGGCGAGATCCGCATCGGAGAGCTTGACGTCGCCGCTCTTCGTCGCGGCTTCGCCGGCCGGCCCGACGGTCTCGGCATGGCCAAGCGTGGGTGCGGCAATCAATGCGCTGGCTAGAAGCGCTGCACTTAACATTTTCCTCATCAGCATCGTCGTGTTCCCTTTTTACTTTGTTGATTCTGCGATTTTCATTCCGCCACGCCGCAATAGCGCGCCATGAAGCTGGCGAAGGCGACTATTCCAGCGAGGTATTCGTCGATCTCGACATGTTCCTCGAATGTGTGGCAGTTGCGGATGTCTCCCGGTGCACAATAGACCGCCGGAATAGTCAGTCGATTGACGAAGAACGGCGTTTCGGACCAGAACGGGGCGCCTTGCAGCTCGCCGCGGCCGGCCATTGCCTGGGCCACCGAGGCACAAAGCATCGACACCGCAGGCAGATCCGGATCGATCTCTGCCGCCGAACCGCCAAGCTTGTGGTCGCGGCCGGCCGGGTAGGCAATTGCCACCTTGATGTCGGGATCGGTGATTGCACCGCGAATGACCGCCTCCATCTCTCTCGCTGCATCGTCGAGGGATTCTCCGGGAAGCAGCTTGCGGATCAGCGACAGCGTGCATTCTTCGGGCACGGCGATGAAACCACCGCCGGTGAGCCCGGTGATCAGCAGGAAACCGCGCCCGATGAGAGGATGCTCGGCACGGGCTGAAACCTCATCCGAATGCATCCATAGTGCCGACATGACAGCGTGGCTGGCTTTGAGTGCATCCTTGCCAAGTTCCGGCACGCCGAAATAGGCGGATTTGCCAGTCAGGGTGATGTCGGCGATGAAGAAGCCGATCTGGGCGGGATAGACCGCAAGACGGGTCGGTTCCGTGTAGACGACGAAATCCGGCCTTGCAATTTCACCGGCTTCCATGCGAGCGACGTAGTCTTTCACGCCGGCGGAAATGCCCGTACCCGGCTGGCCGCTCTCCTCGTCGCCGACATAGGCGAAAGCGAGGTCGCCTTTGAGCTTGATGCCGGCTTTGTCGAGGAGCGACAGAGCTGCGAGCGACGTGCAGATGCCGGCCTTGAGGTCGCCCGAGCCGCGTCCCCAGATTTGTCCATCGATGACAGGCGCACCGAACGGATCCTCGCGCTCGGTGCCCGCCCAATGCTCCCGCCATCCGTCGACATGCACCGTGTCTGTATGGCCGATGAACTGCAGCCGCTTGCCGCCACCGGTACCCTTGCGCTCGCCCCAGACATTCGGGCGGCCAGGCAGAAACTCGGCCACACGCACATTCTCGATCCCACGCGCCTGCATCTCGGCATGGAGCATCGAAACGAAATTGGCTTCGTTACCGGTGATGCTCTCGCGACCGATTGCGGCGCGCAGCAGCGCGATCGCATCGTCTCGGTCGAGTGTCGCCGCAAGCCGCTCGCAAATTGTATCAGCGGTCATCCTATGGCCTCCTTGAAAGACACCGTCTCGGCCGGTGGCAAGGACATCCGGCTGTCGGGGGCGTCGGCGCCGAAAAGCGCATTGTGCAGGTGACTGAGGCCAATCGCCGTCGCCCCGACGATCGCCGCACGCGCGCCGAGCGCGCTTATCTCGACCTCGACAGGATAGGGAAAGCACTGCGGCAGGAAGGTCCGCACCCGCTGGATCAGCTCCTCGCGCAGGCCGATCGAGCCCCCGAGAATGACCTTCTGCGGATTGGCGATCGCGGCGATCGCGGCAATGCCCTGCGCCAGAAGCTTCGCAGTCTCGTCGAGTACCATCGCGGCCTTTTTGTCGCCGGCTGCAGCCTTCTCGAAGATCTCCGGAACCGTGACCGTCTCGCCCGCCAATCTTCGATAGCGTTCAATGATGCCAAACGAGGCTGTCACGCGCTCGTAAGCACCTGTCCGCAGGGATTCCGGATCGAAGGGATCTGCGCCGAACGGCAGGAAGCCGAGTTCGCCGGCGGCATTGCCGACACCCCGGACCAGCTGGCCGTTGACCATCAGCCCACCACCAATACCCGTGCCGACAGCGATGTAGGCGAGATTATCGATCCCTTGCCCCTGGCCGAGCCAGTTTTCGCCGATGACACAGAGGTTGACGTCATTTTCGAGCGTCACATCGAAACCAAGTGCCTTCTCCAGAGCGGCGGCGACATTCATGTCCTGAATGCCGGGAATGTTCGGAGCCAGGAGGATGCGGCCGGTCGACTGCTCGGGAGCACCGGGTGCGCCGACCACGGCCATGCGGATCTTTCCGCGAGGGATATTCTGGCGCGCAGCGGCCTGCCAGCAGAGTGCCGCAATCTGGTCGACGACGAACTGGCCACCTCTGCGATCAGTGGGAGCCACTTCCTCGGCAAAAACGTGGCAGGCAAGATCGGCGATTGCGACGCGCACCTTGGTGCCGCCAAGATCGACGGCGGCGATATAGGCCGCGTCTGGGATGAGCTCATAGGTCACGGCGGTTCGGCCGATATGGCCCGACGTTCGGCCGGTCTCTTGGACCCAACCGTCCAGTTCGAGCTGACGGACAATCTCGGAGATCGTCTGTTTGGACAGGTTGGTCTGCTTGGCGATCGATGCACGCGAGATCGGTCCGCCTTGGACGATCGCCTCCATGACAGCACGTTGGGAGAACTTTCTGGAGATGCGCTGGGTATCGCTCACGACGTCCTCAATTAATTCGTTCTATCACCGAACTAAATCACGGGAGAAAAAGCGAGTCAAGAACCCTGTTCGATTTGATCGTGGGGATCCGCTCTTCGAGAGCGCCGAGGACGATCAGTTGTCATTGCACGAAGGAATGGCTCCATGACGGTCGTGGCGCGCGGATCGTTCGTCAGCGCTGAGGTCGTCGGCCCGGTTTGAAACAACGCAGACGCCTGATCATGCCCTTCAAGCTCATGCCGGCCGGTGCCATCTTATCGGCAAGATGACATCCAAGGTGAGCAAATGGCCGAAGACGAGGTTGGCCTTGTGTCGGCTCGGCTGTCGGGCGCGCTCCTCGGCGCCAAACTCATTGGTGCGAGCAAAAGCCGCGCAAGCCCATGCTCCATGGTGATGCGCGGAAGGAGAGGCTTGCTGCCCGGCGCCATCGGCGCTCTGCCGCAGCTTTCCTATCGGCTATTTGCACTGTTTGTAGAC
>NZ_JAELTU010000166.1 GCF_016429015.1 Rhizobium sp. ASV20 | reverse complement strand
TCGGCTTGAAGCCTTCGACCAGCGCTGCCTCGCTGACGCCCTCTTCGGAGATGAACGAGACGCGCATGAAGAACATGCCGGTATCGAGATCGTCGAACTGGCTGGAATCGACGATGTTGCAGCCCTCGCCGGCCAGATAGTTCGATATCGCTGCCACGATCCCGCGCGTCGACTTGCACGCAACGGTCAGTACATAGTTCTTCATGATGATCTTCCTCCGCCGTAAACGGCCGACATCCAGCTTCGGCGCCGGAGCAGGGCTCCGGCACGCTTGCTCATTCGGGGAATCTTGGTCTCGGCACTCAGATATCGAGCGTACTATCGCGCTCCCACTGCGTGAAATGCGAGCAGTAGGCGTTCCATTCCTGATGCTTGAGCTTCAGATAGGCTTCTGAGAATTCCGAACCGATCGCCTGCTTTAGCCCCTCATCCTCGTCATAGGCACGAAGGGCATCGAGCAGATTGAGCGGCAGGCGCGGCGCGTTCTTCACCAGATGCCCCTGGGCATACATGTCGATATCGTGGTGAGGTCCGGGATCGGCCCTGTTGCGAAGACCATCGAGGCCGGCAGCGATGATCACCGCCTGCAGCAGGTAGGGATTGACGGCGCCATCGGGCAAGCGCAGCTCGAAGCGGCCCGGGCCCGGCACGCGCACCATATGGGTGCGGTTGTTGCCCGTCCATGTCACGGTATTGGGAGACCAGGTGGCGCCCGATGTCGTGCGCGGAGCATTGATGCGCTTGTAGGAATTGACCGTCGGGTTGGTGATTGCCGCCAGCGACGAGGCATGCTTCATGATGCCGCCGAGGAAATGCTTGCCTTCAGATGATAGGCCGAATTCTGCTTCCCGGTCGGCAAAGACATTGGTCCTGCCGTCATTGCTCCACACAGAGATATGGCAATGGCAGCCATTGCCCGTGAGACCCTTGAAGGGCTTTGGCATGAAGGTGGCGCGAAGGCCATGCTTCTCGGCGATCGACTTGACCATGAACTTGAAGAATGAGTGTTTGTCTGCCGTCTTCAGCGCATCGTCGAATTGCCAGTTCATTTCAAACTGACCGTTGGCATCCTCGTGGTCGTTCTGATAGGCCCCCCAGCCGAGTTCCAGCATGTAATCGCAGATCTCGGTAATGACGTCATACCGCCGCATGACCGCCTGCTGGTCATAGCAGGGTTTTTCCGCCGTATCGTATTCATCCGATATCTTGGTACCATCGGCTGTGATCAGGAAGAATTCGGCTTCGACGCCGGTCTTCACGCGCTTGCCCTCCCCCTCGGCTTGCCTGACGAGCTTCTTCAAAACGTTGCGCGGCGCCTGCGCGACGAGTTCGCCATTCATCATGCAATCAGCAGCGACCCATGCGACATCCTTCTTCCATGGGAGCTGGATGACGGAGGACGCGTCCGGCACGGCAAACAGGTCAGGATGGGCAGGCGTCATATCGAGCCAGGTCGCGAAGCCTGCAAATCCTGCGCCATCTTCCTGCATCTCGGCAATAGCCTGAGCGGGCACCAGTTTGGCGCGCTGCCCGGAAAAAAGATCTGTGTAGCTGATCATGAAATATTTGATGCCCTTGTCTTTCGCAAAAGCAGCAAGATCCAGTGTCATTCTCGTTCCCCTTTGGATTTCTTCGAGACACTTCGATTTATGCATGCAGCCGTCGGGCTCTGCGGCCCGATCGGAAACGTCAGATGATTAGTAGCCTCCCTTGCCCGGGTACCAATTGGTCCCGGCCAGCGGAATCTGTGCCATGGCTGCGGCCTCCATCGTCAGCGCACACAGGTCCTCCGGTTCGAGATTATGCAGGTGATTCTTGCCACAAGCACGTGCAATCGTCTGGGCCTCAAGCGTCATCACCTTGAGATAATTAGCAAGGCGCCGGCCGGCCACGATCGGATCCAACCGCTTTGAGAGCTCCGGATCCTGCGTGGTGATCCCGGCGGGATCTTTGCCCTCATGCCAGTCGTCATAGGCACCGGCCGTGGTGCCGAGTTTCTGATATTCTTCCTCCCATCGCGGATCGTTGTCGCCGATCGCGACCAGCGCTGCCGTACCGATGGCAACGGCGTCCGCACCCAGCGCGAGTGCTTTGGCGACATCCGCGCCGGAGCGAATGCCGCCAGAAATGATCAGTTGCACCTTGCGATGCATGCCGAGATCCTGCAGCGCCTGAACGGCGGGACGGATGCAGGCAAGCGTCGGCATGCCGACATTTTCGATGAAGACGTCCTGGGTCGCAGCCGTGCCGCCCTGCATACCGTCGAGCACCACGACGTCGGCACCGGCCTTAACCGCAAGGGCGGTATCGTAATAGGGCCGCGCGCCACCGACCTTGACGTAGATGGGCTTTTCCCAATCGGTGATTTCGCGCAGCTCCATGATCTTGATCTCAAGGTCGTCCGGGCCGGTCCAGTCTGGATGACGGCAGGCCGAGCGCTGATCGATGCCCTTCGGCAGGTTGCGCATGTTGGCGACCCGATCGGAGATCTTCTGGCCCAGCAGCATGCCGCCTCCACCCGGCTTGGCGCCCTGGCCGACAACCACTTCAATCGCATCCGCCCGACGCAGGTCTTTCGGGTTCATGCCGTACCGCGAAGGAAGATACTGGTACACAAGTGTTTGGGAATGACCGCGTTCCTCATCGGTCATTCCGCCGTCACCGGTCGTGGTGGATGTGCCCGCGAGTGTGGCACCACGGCCGAGTGCCTCCTTGGCATTGCCCGACAGGGCGCCAAAGCTCATGCCTGCAATCGTGATCGGAGTCTTAAGAGTGATCGGCTTCTTCGCAAAACGGCTGCCGAGAACGACGGTGGTATCGCATTTCTCGCGATAGCCCTCGAGCGGGTAACGGGATATCGAGGCGCCGAGGAATAGCAGATCGTCGAAATGCGGCACCTTGCGCTTGGTGCCGGCGCCGCGAATATCGTAAATCCCCGTCGCCGCAGCGCGGCGGATTTCGGCAAGCGTGTGATCATCAAAGGTTGCGGACTTGCGCGGAGGCGTTAGCGGGTTGTGATAGCTCATAATGTCCCTTTCGCCTCAATATGCGTCGGCATTGTCGATGTTGAAGTTGTAGAGCTTGCGCGCTGATCCATAGCGCTTGAATTCTTCCGGTTTCACGTCCCGGACACCGGCCTGGGCGAGAAGCTCGGCAAGCTTTTGCAGATGCTCCGGCCGCATCTCTTTCTCGATGCAATCCGATCCGAGGCTTTGCACCGAGCCGCGAACGAAAAGCTTGGCCTCGTAAATGCTATCGCCCAGCGCATCGCCGGCATTACCAAGCACCACCAAATGGCCGGACTGCCCCATAAAGGCGGACATGTGCCCGATATTGCCGTGCACGACGATATCGATGCCTTTCATGGAGATTCCGCAGCGCGAAGCCGCATTGCCCTTTATCACCAAAAGCCCGCCTTGCCCGGTCGCGCCGGCATATTGACTGGCATCGCCTTCGATAACGACGCTGCCGGACATCATGTTTTCGGCAACGCCCGGACCGGCTGAGCCATGCACCGTAACGTTACCGCCGTCATTCATGCCCGCGCAGTAATAGCCGACGGAACCCCTGATATCGACAGTGACGGGCGCGTCGATACCGGCAGCCACAGCATGATGGCCGCGCGGATTGACGACTTCAAAGGCTAGATCGTTGGCGCCTGCAGGAAGACCATGAAGGGCGCTGTTGAGGTCGCGCAATGGCGTGACGGATAAGTCGAAAACTGGCATGAAAAACTCTCTCGCTTCCAGCGCGCCCGATCAGGCAGCCTTTTCGTGGTCCCAGAAATAAACGGTTGCCGGCTCCGGCTCCCAGATGCGGGCGTCCTCAATGCCCGGGAGATTGACCAGCGCACGATATTCCGAGCCGAAAGCCACATACTGATCGGTTTCCGCCATGACCGCCGGCTTGCAGGCGATGGGATCGCGAACAACGCCGAAGCCCGACTTGGTGCCGACAACGAAGGTGAAGAAACCGTCGAGATCATCGACCGCACTTTCGAGCGCAGCGCCGAGATCCTTGCCCTTTGCCATTTCGGCTGTGAGGTAGGCAGCGGCGACCTCGGTATCGTTTTCCGTTTCAAAGCTCATGCCGATGCGCCTGAGCTCGCGGCGCAGGTTATTGTGGTTCGACAGCGAACCGTTGTGCACCAGGCACTGATCCGAACCGGTGGAAAAGGGATGCGCACCAAGCGTAGTCACGGCCGATTCCGTCGCCATGCGCGTGTGGCCGATACCATGTGTGCCGGACATGCTGGTGACGCCAAAGCGTGAGACCACATCTTTCGGCAGGCCGACTTCCTTGTAGATCTCAACAGTATCGCCACTGCTCATGACACGGATATTCGGACGCAGCGCGGTCAGGGCTATCCTGCCCTCGTCAAGCTTGCCCTTGGCAAGCGTAATGACTGCGTGCGTGCTCTTGACCGTCACGGCTACGGGGGCATCGAGCGCCCGTCTCAGCTCATATTCAAGCCCGTCGAAATCCTTTGCCGGATCGGCTGACTGAACGGTGATCTTCGCCGTGTTGCCGTTATCATTGCCATAGATCGCGATCCCCGCGCTATCAGGTCCGCGATCGGTCATCGTGATAAGCATAGAGGACAAAAGCGCGCCGAGTTTCGGCTCCAGCGCCTTATCCTTCAAGAAAAGACCGACAATTCCGCACATGCCCAAAGCCTCCATTTTCGCATCTGCAAAAATGGCTATCAGGTCCATCGCGGCTTTTCAACTCAAAAGAATAATTTTTTCTTTTGAGGCAAGTTATCCCGTCTTGCCCCGCTGCGGATAGCTGATGATCGACAGGTATTTTGCCGGCAGCTTCACCAAGACCTCCGGACCGTGCGGCGCGTCAGCATCGAAGAAGAGACTGTCGCCGGGCTGCATCGGATAAAGCTCATCGCCATGACGGTACATGACCTCGCCTTCCAGCATATAGAGGAACTCCATGCCCTCGTGCTGGAACGTCGGAAACACATCCGAATCGGCTGTCAGCGTGATGAGATAGGGCTCGACGATCACGCCGCTCGAATTGTTGTCGATATGACCGAGCAGATTATATTGATGGCCGGCACGCGTGCCGCGCCGCTCAAGCTCGATACCCTGCCCCGCCTTGACGAAGACGGCGTTGTGCGGCTCTTCATAGCGTCGGAAGAAGGCTGTAAGAGGTACTCCCAGCGCTCGGGAAAGCGATTGCAGCGTTGTCAGGGATGGCGAGATATTGCCGTTTTCGATCTTCGACAACATGCCGAGCGAGATACCGGTCGCGGCGGCGAGATCCGTCACGGTGATGCCGAGCTTCTTGCGATAGGCGCGCACTTCGTGGCCGATCGCCATTTCGAGATTGTTCTCTTTGGGCTCGCGCACTGCATGTGGATCTTGCGAAAAGGCCGTTCGTCCAGCATGGGACGGGTCATCCGCGGGTATCTTTTCTGCCTTGGTTTTCATTCTAAATCCTTTTTCCCGGCAGGGCTTTTGGGAAGAACTCTATCCTCCCAGTGAAATTTTCTCAATTGCGAAGAATATCACGCCTGACGGGTGTCGCTGGGCGAAACACCATAAAGAGAGCGATAGGCGCGGGCGAAATGCGCGCCGCTGGAAAAGCCCGTGGCAATGGCGATTTCGGAGATCGAAAGTGGGCTCTGCTCCAGAAGTCGCCGGGCATTCTGCAGCCTGATCCGCCGATATTGGTCGAGAAACGTTGACCCGAGATGTCCGGCAAACAGCCGGTCGAGATGTCGCGGTGTAACCCCGGCAATGCGGGCCATGGCTGTGCGGTCGAGCGGCATCTCGATCGTCTCTTCCATTTTTCCGAGCACGCTCAGCAGGCCCGGATGGTGGACACCATAGCGTTCGGCAAGCGAGCCGCGCTGCGGCGCCGCTGGCTCGCCGACTTCGGTGTGCAGATACCAATCGCTGACGCGGCGGGCAAAATCTGCGCCCATGCGCTCGGATATCAGCACATACATCATGTCGAGTGGCGCAATCCCGCCGCCGCAGGTGATGCGGTTGCCGTCGATGACGAATCGCGCCTGGCGTGGCGTCAGCGTCGGAAAGGATTCGAGCAGGGCCGGCGCGTGCTCCCAATGAATGGTGAAATCGCGCTCGGCCAAAAGACCGGCGGCGGCAAGCAGATAGGGACCGCCGGAAATGCCGCCGATGCGCACGCCGTCGCGTGCGAGCTGGCGAAGGCAGGCAAGAACCGAAGGATAGTGCCAGTCGCGCGGCGATCCGCCGGCGCAGACGAAGACTGTGCCGAGACCAGATCCGCGACCGGGGAGAGGCTCAGCTGGCACCGGCACGCCGCCCGACGACACCGCGGCGGTGCCATCCGGCGAAAAAATCGACAACCGATAGATCTCGCGCCCCGCCAGGAGATTGGCTGCACGCAACGGCTCGCTTGCTGATGCAAACGACATCAGCGCATATCCCGGGATCAGGATAAAGCCAATCGTCTGGGTATTTCTTGCGTCGATCGAAGCCATGTCCCTTTTTTATCTAAAAAGGTCCTAAATGGGCAAGTCGCCATTTTTCACTCTGTCATCATGAGCAGAATTCAAGGCGGACCTGACCATGCGCTATTCGGCTTTCTCAGTTTTCCTCAACGGCCTGCGCGGCAATACCGGCTGGGCGCCCGCGTGGCGGCAGCCGCAGCCGAAGCCGCATTATGATGTCATTATCGTCGGTGGCGGCGGCCATGGACTGGCGACCGCCTACTATCTCGCCAAGAGTTTCGGCATCACCAATGTCGCCGTTGTGGAAAAGGGCTACCTCGGCTCGGGCAATATCGGCCGCAATACGACGATCATTCGTTCCAACTACCTATTGCCCGGCAACAATCCCTTCTACGAATTGTCGATGAAGCTTTGGGAAGGACTGGAGCAGGATTTCAACTTCAACGCCATGGTCTCGCAACGCGGCGTGCTCAATCTCTTTCATTCGGATGCGCAGCGCGACGCCTATACCCGGCGGGGCAATGCGATGCGCCTGCACGGCGTCGATGCCGAATTGCTCGACCGGGAAGCCGTTCGCAAGAAGCTGCCCTTCCTCGATTTTGACAATGCCCGCTTCCCGATCATGGGCGGATTGCTGCAGGCGCGCGGCGGCACCGTTCGTCACGACGCCGTCGCCTGGGGCTATGCTCGCGGCGCCGACAGTCGCGGCGTCGATATCATCACCGGCTGCGAAGTCACCGGCATTCGCACCGAAAGCGGCCATGTCACGGGCGTCGAAACCACCAGGGGCTTCATTGGCTGCGGCAAGCTGGCGCTGGCGGCCGCCGGCAACTCCACCGTCGTCGCCGACATGGCCGGCCTGCGCCTGCCGATCGAAAGCCATGTGCTTCAGGCCTTCGTCTCCGAAGGCCTGAAGCCGTTCATCGACTGTGTCGTCACCTTCGGCGCGGGGCATTTCTATGTCTCACAATCGGATAAAGGCGGCCTCGTCTTCGGCGGCGATATTGACGGCTACAATTCCTATGCCCAGCGCGGCAATCTTGCGACCGTCGAGCATGTCGCCGAAGCCGGCGTCGCGATGATCCCGGCACTGACGCGGGTGCGCTATCTGCGCAGCTGGGGCGGGGTCATGGATATGAGCATGGACGGTTCTCCAATCATCGACCGCACCCATCTCGACAATCTCTATCTGAACGCCGGCTGGTGTTACGGCGGCTTCAAGGCGACGCCGGCATCGGGCTATTGCTACGCGCATCTGATCGCTCGCAACGAGCCGCATGAGACGGCAACACAATTGCGCCTCGACCGCTTCCGGCGCGGCTATCAGCTCGATGAAAAGGGCGTCGGCGCCCAACCGAACCTGCATTGAGGACATGACGACATGGCAAGCTTGATTTCCTGCCCTCACTGCGGCGCCCGCCCCAAGGAGGAGTTCACCATCAAGGGCGATGCGAGCCTTGGCCGTCCGGCAGCGGATGCCGGCGCGGAAGACTGGTACGGCTATGTCTATCTCCGCGACAATCCAAAAGGACTGCACAAGGAATATTGGCATCACTCCTCCGGCTGCCGGCGCTGGCTGATCGTCGAGCGCGACACAGTCACGCATAAGGTCCACGGCGTCAGCGATGCCGCCCTTGCCAAGCTTGGAGGCAGCGCATGAGCAGCCATCGCCTTTCCTCCGGCGGCCGGATCGATCGCGCCACAACCGTTGCCTTCAGTTTCGATGGCAAGGACCTGACCGGCCATGCCGGCGACACGCTTGCCTCTGCCCTGCTTGCCAACGGCATCCAGCTCGTTGGGCGCAGCTTCAAATATCATCGGCCGCGCGGCATTCTGACGGCAGGGGCGGCCGAACCCAATGCGCTTGTTACGACCGGCACAGGCGGACGCACCGAGGCCAACACGCGCGCCACGATGATCGAGCTCCACGACGGGCTGATCGCCCGCAGCCAGAACCGCTGGCCCTCGCTCGGTTTCGATATCGGCGCCGTCAACGGATTGCTCTCGCCCTTCCTGAGCGCCGGCTTCTACTACAAGACCTTCATGTGGCCGGCTGCTTTCTGGGAGAAAGTCTACGAACCGTTGATCCGCAAGGCTGCCGGTCTCGGCAAGGCCTCCTATGACGCCGATCCCGATTCCTATGAAAAATGCTGGGCGCATTGCGATCTGTTCGTCATTGGTGCCGGCCCTTCGGGCCTTGCCGCAGCGCTGACCGCGGGACGCGCCGGAGCGCGTGTTCTTCTTGCGGATGAGGGTTTCGAGCTTGGCGGCAGTCTGCTTGCGGAACGCAATTCGTCGCTCAAGGAGATGCTCGACGAACTCGCCGGTCTGCCAAACGTGGAATGCCTGCCACGCACGACCGTCATCGGCTGGTACGACGATAATGTCTTCGGCGCGGTCGAACGCGTCCAGAAGCATGTGGCAATGCCCGACCCCTGCCGGCCGGTCGAACGGCTCTGGCGCATCATCGCCAAACAGGCGATCCTTGCCACCGGCGCCGAGGAACGGCCGATCGTCTTCGGCGGCAACGACATTCCAGGCGTGATGATGGCCAGTGCCATGCGCAGCTATCTGAACCGGCAGGCGGTCGCCCCTGGCAAGCGCACCGTGGTCTTCACGACCAACGGTTCCGGCTATAGGACCGCGGCGGACTTCGAGGCCGCGGGCCTCGATGTGGCAGCCATCGTCGACACACGCGGCAATAGTGAGCCCTGGAACGGCAAGGCACGGGTGCTGAGCGGCGCATGCGTCATCGATGCGCACGGCGCCAAACAGGTCCGTAAAGTCAGCATTGCGAGCGGGTCCGGTACACAGGAGATCGATGCCGATACTCTGGCCGTGTCCGGCGGCTGGAGCCCTATCATCCATCTTGCCTGCCATCGCGGCGCCAAGCCGGTCTGGTCCGAAAAGCATGGGGCCTTTCTTGCGCCAGAAAGACAGGACGGCTTGCTGATTGCCGGTTCTGCGGCCGGTCTTGCCTCCACGAATAGCTGCCTTGGCGACGGAGCGATCAAGGCTGCCGAGGCGCTGGAAGAGATCGGCTTCGGCAAGGTCGCCCCCGCCTTTGCTTCGGCAGAGGAAACACCGCTTGCCGCCACGCCGCTCTGGTACGTCAAAGGCAGCAAGGGCAAGGCCTTCGTCGACTATCAGAACGACGTTAACTTGAAAGACCTTGGCCTTGCGGTGCGCGAGGGCTATGGCGATGTCGAGCTTGCCAAGCGCTATACGACAAATGGCATGGCGACCGATCAAGGCAAGCTTTCCAATATCAACGCCGTTGGCATCCTGGCCGAGGCCCGCGGCGTCTCGCCGGCCGAAGTCGGGACCACGACGTTCCGACCCTTCTACACGCCGGTCTCCTTCGGCGCGCTGACGGGTACTTCGCGGGCCAAGCATTTCCAGCCGGCACGCCAATCTCCCTTGCATGAATGGGCGAGGAAAAACGGCGCGATCTTCGTCGAGACCGGCCTCTGGTATCGATCGTCCTGGTTTCCGCGCGAGGGCGAAAAGACCTGGCGCGAAAGCGTTGATCGCGAGGTACTGAACATCCGCAGGAACGCCGGCATTTGCGATGTCTCGACGCTCGGCAAGATCGAAATCTTCGGCAAGGACGCCGCCATCTTCCTCGACCGCATCTATTGCAACGGCTTTGCCAAGCTGCCCGTCGGCAAGGCGCGCTACGGCATCATGCTGCGCGAAGACGGCATGATCTACGACGACGGCACCACCAGCCGCTTGAGCGACGACCATTTCTTCATGACGACGACGACGGCGCTTGCGGCCGGCGTGCTAACGCACCTGGAATTCTGCGCCCAGACGCTGTGGCCCGAGCTGGACGTCTATTTTGCATCCTCGACCGACCAATGGGCGCAGATGGCGGTGGCAGGTCCGAAATCACGCGCCATCCTGTCCGAGATCGTCGATGATGATATTTCTGATGAGGCTTTCCCGTTCATGAGCGCACGCGCCGTCTCCTTGTTCGGCGGCAAGCTCAAGGGACGGCTGTTCCGCATCTCCTTTTCAGGCGAGCTCGCCTATGAGCTCGGCGTGCCCGCGGCCTATGGAGAATTCGTCGCCGACGCCATCCTGCGCGCGGGTCAAAGCTACGAGATCTGCGCCTATGGTGCCGAAGCGCTCGGTGTCCTTCGTATCGAGAAGGGCCACGTCACCCACGCCGAAATCAATGGTACTGTAACGCCTAGCGATCTTGGCTTTACCCGCATGGTGTCGGCAACGAAGCCCGATTTCATCGGCAAGGCGATGCTCGCGCGCGAAGGCCTGCAGGCAGCTGACCGTCCCCGCCTCGTCGGTGTCAAACCGATAAGTGCTGCGACCAGCTTCCGCACCGGCGCCCATATCCTGGCGGAAGGTGCCGCCGCCACGCTCGAAAACGACCAGGGCTATGTCACATCAAGCGCCTTTTCACCAAGCCTTGGCCACACGATCGGGTTGGCTTTGATCAAGAACGGCCCGGAGCGCATCGGTGAGAAGGTCACCGTATGGAACGGCCTCAGAAATGAATACACGGATGCGGTGATCTGTAGCCCCGTTTTCATCGACCCTCAGAACGAGAAGCTCCATGCCTGACTTGCCAACACCAAAGCCGGTCCTTGCCGGCAAGCCCGTTCTGCAAGGCGACACCATCCGGCTTGCGGCCCTGCCCGAAGGCCACCTCCTGCATGTGGTGGGTCCGACTACGACCGGCGAGATTGCAAGCCATTTGCGCGCGGTGAACCTCAATGAAAGCACCGTGCGTCCAGCCGGTTACCGGCAATGGTTCATTGCAGGTGACGACACCCTTTCGGAATCCCAGAGGCAGGCGCTTGCCGACGCCCTCCCGGACGGCGCCTTCATCTCGGACCAGAGCCATGGCCGCATCCGTATCCATGTTTCCGGGTCTAATGCAGCCATGCTCCTTAACAAGGGTACGGCCGTTGACCTGCATCCGGTTAATTTCCCGGAGGCAGGTAGTGCCATGACCCTCTTCGGTCACATTTCGATCCAGCTAACGCGGACCGGCGACAAGGATTTCGAACTCGTCGTGCTGCGGAGCTTTGCGCAATCGCTCTATGAGGAACTCCAGATGCTGGCGTTGTCTTTGGGCGCGTCGGAAGTTGTGTCGTAAACCGCCAGATATCGCATGTGAGAATGTTGCAACTGTCCTGGCCCCTATGGGTAAATTGACCCAAGAATCGCATGAATCTCAGAAGCCCATTCGCGCCGAGAAGGTCGGCAGCCACAGCTCACAGAAGTCGTAGGGTTGCATGAAAAGCGAAAATGAAGCCACTTTAATATAGTCGTTCAGGTCTTCGTCAGGAGCATTTGGCATTTGTCGAGCACGACAATGAGAAGTGCGATGAAATGGCAAGATACAGTCTGCGACATATGGCGATCGCCGCCGCCGTGGTGCTTGGCTCATTCGGGCTGAGCTGCGGGGCATATGCTGGATATCTTCAACTTAGCGGAAATTTTCACCCCGTTATCGAAGGCCAGCTCTATCGCTCTGCGCAGCCATCCGCTGACCAGCTTGCTTCATATGTCCGAGCGAACGGCATCAAGACGATTATCAACCTCAGGGGCTCCCATCCCGGAACAGACTGGTACGATGGCGAAGTGGCCGTGGCTCGGAAGCTTGGATTAGAGCACATCGACTTCAGCATGTCTGCGTCGAAAGCGGTAACTCCGCAGAGAGCCGCGGAAATCGTCTCACTCATGGCGTCCGCTCCGAAACCTATTCTGATCCACTGTCAGTCTGGCGCGGATCGCAGTGGCCTGGTTGCGGCCCTCTACGCGAAAAAGGTTGCCGGCTGGAGCGACGATAAGGCTGAGGGCCAGCTGTCGTTTTACTACGGCCATGTTGGCATTCCGGTCGTGTCGTCAGCCTATGCTATGGATCGGAGCTGGCAAGATATTGAGGCGAACGACCGCAAGCCGGCTCGCGACGTATTCGAGAACAGTGTCGCGTTGAGGTAATGCGCTAGGCTGGAATGGGCACGTGTATTTGCTTGACAAGCGTATGACTGTAATTTTGCATTTGACTTTGAGTGAAATCATCTTCACTCCTCACCAGGTCACAATATGATCGATGTTCATCAATCTATGTCTTATTGTTCATTTAGACTAATGATAAATGCCTTATTAGATTTTATCTGACTCCATTTCTGACATACCAATCATGTACATAGTTGCCACGTTTCAGTGAGTGACGTATCGATCAATGATGCATTCATTCGCATTCACAGGTTCATGAACGACAATATATGTATCTACCTTCAATGTTTTCACTCGCATAATGAGTTTGCATAATAGCGTTATCTCAATATTTACCTGCGTTTGCTAAGAATACTCAGAGCTCACCAAAGGATAATTGCTATGGTATCTGCAGTTTCATCATCTACATCTACAACTTCCGTTTCAACCTCATCGTCGTCCACAATCGCCGCATCTCAGATCAAGGCTCAAATCAAAGAAAAGACGAAGGAATTGGGCAAGGCAACGGACGCAAAGACCCGGGCCTCCCTGCAGAAGCAGATAAACAAGCTCCAGGCACAGCTTCAAAAGCTTCAGAATTCCAGCAATGCGGCCTCCGCCGCAAGCCCGCAGGATGAAGGAAGCAAGGCGAATTCGGCTTTCTCCGGTGAAAGTTCGCGTATCGGAACCTCGAATTTTGACGCCACGACCGCTTTTGGCAGTCGGGAGGCATACGTCTAATTTGCCGGAAATGGCAGCTTCAGGCTGCCATTGCTTGCGCCCACTCGAAAACCGGCGGCGCCGCATTGCTTGATACGCGGGACCTTGGGGCAGCAGCGTTTCAGACAGGCTGAAGCGCTGCTGCGTCATTTGTGTCCAGATTTCACCCAAGTTTGCATTTCATCGCGGCCGTGCCTGGATGTCGATATCGCAAGTTCATCACCGGATTCTCAGGCACGGAGTCTATCACCCTCGAAATACAAGTCCCGATCGAAGCGTTTTGCACGCTGAACGGACATGGGCCACATCTGCAAATTCGCCAAGAGTTCTTCCGTCGGACCAACCACCAGGAAATTCGCTCTTTCCTCGGCTTCCCGTGGCGAGGCGGTCGCCGGCATAGGATTGACGGCAACAGACGCGAAACCGCCCCCCCCAAGTTAGGGCGCCTTTTTTCTCGATTGAAATGAATGGATGTTGAAAGTGGCCAATTGATCTGCGAACGACTGATTGCTAAATTGTGCGCTGGATTAAACAGCGAGAACGATAATGCCGACTGGTAAGGTTAAGTTTTTCAACGCGGACAAGGGCTTTGGCTTTATCACGCCGGAGTCAGGTGGAACCGACGTTTTTGTGCATGTGTCCGCCCTGCAATACGGCGATGTCCTCAAAGAAGGACAGTCTGTTTCCTATGATCTGGGTCAGGATCGGAAGACGGGCAAGTCGAAGGCAGAAAACGTCAGGCCTCTCTGATCGCGATAGACGTGGCATCGTCTGAAATTTGGCTTGAAGACCGAGCGTTGCTCTTCGGCAACCGAACGGCAACGCAAATCAAGGGCGGATGCTAGCATAGCAGTCCAGCGGATTGAGTTGAACAATCTTTCAAGTCCGGATTCTGCGAGCCACATTTCGTCGGAATATCCCCCGCCCGATCGCGAGAACGGTTGCCCCCGCCTGATCGCGGGAGCGACTCCATTGAACTACTTGGCCGCCTTCACGAATTCGGTCGTGTAGGTCTTCGACAGGTCGATCGGCTTGCCCTGAACATTCTTGGAGAACTCGGAGAGCACGGCAAGAACCGTCTTCGGGCCGTCTTCGGGCATCACCCCGTCAGGCGTGAACATCGCCTTGCCGTTTTCAAGCGCTTTCACATAGCCTTCCTTGTCGCCGACATAGAAATCTTTCGGCATCTTGTCGGCGATTTCGGCGGCCGAATGCGTGTTGATGAAATGCAGCGTCTTGACGAAGGCGTTCGCGAGTTTCTGCACTTCTGTCTTGTGGTCCTTGATCCACGACTCCTGCATGTAGAGGGACGCGGCCGGATAGGTTCCACCGAGCGCAGCCCTCGTTCCGTCCATCGTGCGCATATCGATGAGAACCTTGGCTTCCCCGGTCTTCAAGAGACGCGAGACCGTCGGCTCCGTCGTCATGCCGGCCTGGATGGCGTCCTGCTGCATGGCGGCGATAAAGGTCTGGCCGGCACCGACCGGTACGGAGGTGATTTGCTTGAGTTCCAGCCCAGCCTTGACCGCCAGAAACTGCGTCAGGAAGTTGGTCGAGGACCCGAGGCCGGTGACGCCGAGGCTCTTACCCTTGAAATCTGCGACCGATTTGATTTCCGGGTGCTTGGCCGACACCAGCTCGACTTCGCCCGGCGCCTGGCTGAACTGCACGACGGATTCGACGAACTTGTTCTTGCCCTGAAGATCGATGCAATGGTCATAGAAGCCGACGACGCCCTGCACCGCGCCAGCAAGCATCTCGTTCTCCGCGTCGACGCCGGCGGGCTCGTTGAGAAGCTCGACGTTCAGACCTTCGTCTTTGAAGTAGCCGAGAGATTCGGCAAGTTTGGCCGGCAGATAGATCTGCTTTTCATAGCCACCCACCATGATTGAGATCTTATCGGCAGCATATGCGGCTGGGGCTGCAAGGGAAGCAGCCGTCATGATGAGGGATAGGGCTGCAGTGTTAAAAAGAGTACGCGACGAACGCATTAATGTCTCCTCCGGTTTGAATGCTCACGCCATATGACGCTGTGCAAAAAATGCTTCCTCCACGAAGCCCGGTGAGGTTAGGACAGGCAAGCTTTCAATAAGCTTTCAATACACTGTCAAATCGGATCACACCGTAGGTTTAATTCAACATCACCGACTATCAATGAATGACATCATCCGATAGCGGATAGCGGTCTTTCGCCCCTATGAAAAAGGCTGACATAAATCCGATTTCATAATGAAGAATATGTCGAAACGGCATGACATGTATGTAGATATTACTATCTACATACAGAAAATCTCCTCCCACTCTGAGAAAAGTGGAGTTGGCATGGCATACGCACCACAACAGATACGAAATCGCAACGACAACAAGCAACGAGAGACCCACTTCGGGCCAATCGCCTACCCTAAATATGCTAAACAGCCATTCAATGAAAATTTGAGGCTGTCTTCATGAACCGCGCGGCGTATCGATTAGAGCTATCGTAGGGCACTGCCTTCTTTTGATTTTCCAAGTCTGATCTGACTTGCACGAAAATGCTGACAATGGGCTGAAAGGGAGCAAGCGACGCCGTAGCATCGCTCGTAAGGGTAAAGCGGGGCAAAGCTGCGCGAGGTGCTGCATTGCAGCACCTCGCGTCGGCTTGATTACTTTGCAGGGCTTACCCTCGAAGCCAGCCGGACGCCTGATTTTTCGATTCTGTAGCGAACCGCGACCCGCTCGCCGACTTTGAAGGATTGGACCTCGATCTTCTCCGGAAGATTGATTGTCGTGCCGGTGGACAGTGTAATCTGGTCGGCCTTTGCGTCGATATTGGTGATTGTTCCAGTTTCGTCACGGGCCATTGCCGTTCCTGCAGCAAGGGCAAGCGCGGCGGCGGCGACTATGGTCAACAACCTGTTCAACATGACTATCTCCTCGATTTCTTGCGTGTTGCTGTGGCGCTCGCGCCACCGACCGGCACTGCCAGTCGATTTGTACCTTGCAACGCAAATCTTCCCTGCACTTTACGCAATTCTTACGATTTCATCATCTTGGGCGGGGGCGGATCTGTAAGAAGCCGAGCCTCAACCGGCCCGATTGCGGCCTGCAAATGCGACGGTCGCCTCGATCCGCCGCTTCGCAATCTATCGAATGCAAGATAGATCACCGGCGTCGTAAACAACGTCAATGCTTGCGAGACGACCAACCCTCCAATGATTGCGACGCCGAGCGGCACACGCAATTCGGATCCAGGCCCCGTTCCCAACGCCAGCGGGACCGCTCCAAACAGGGCAGAAAGTGTCGTCATCATGATCGGGCGAAACCGCAGCATGCACGCCTGACGTATCGCCTCCTGTGCGGACAAATGCTGCGTTCGCTCGGCAACAAGCGCAAAGTCGATCATCATGATCGCATTCTTCTTGACGATACCGATCAGCAGGATGATTCCGATCATTCCCATGATGGACAGGTCGAGATTTGCCAATTGCAGGGCCAACAAAGCTCCAAGCCCAGCGGACGGCAACGTAGAGATGATCGTCAAGGGATGAACGGCACTTTCGTAGAGAACGCCGAGCACGATATAGACTGCCACGATAGCTGCGAGAATGAGCCAGGGTTGGCTGCGCAGCGAATCCTGGAATGCCTGGGCGGTTCCCTGGAAAGTGCCAATCACCGTTGCTGGCATGCCGGCGCTCGTTTCTGCCGACTTGATCGCCGTAACTGCATCACCAAGCGCGCTACCTGGCTTGAGGTTGAAGGAAATCGTCGTGGCGGGCATCGATCCCTGATGGTTGACCGAGACCGGCAGCACACCCGTTTTCAACGATCCGAGCATGCTCAGCGGAACAAGCCTGCCGGTGGTCGAAGACCTCACGTAGAGGTGCGATAGCGCTTCAGGCGACAAGGCAAACTGTGGAGCAAGCTCCATGACGACGTGATATTGGCTGACCTGCGTATACACTGTCTCTTATACACATCTCCGAGCCCACGAGACATCAAAAAAGGGGGGGGGGGGGGGGGGGGGGGGGGGGGGGGGGGGGGGGGGGGGGGGGGGGGGGGGGGGGGGGGGGGGGGGGGGGGGGGGGGGGGGGGGGGGGGGGGGGG
>NZ_JAELTU010000165.1 GCF_016429015.1 Rhizobium sp. ASV20 | reverse complement strand
TTGTTCTCGATCTTGCATCAGTTTCGACTGACAATCTTTAAAATCCAAAGCTTGGTGTCCGAAAACAACAACAGCGGCAGCCGCTTTCGACATATATACACGATGAACATGAGAATTGTGTCTGAACAATCCGGACGCTCCGGCGTTTAACTTCTGTAGCAACCAAGGAGATAAATCGATGGATTGGAACCGTGTTGAAGGCAATTGGAAACAGGTTAAGGGCAAGATCAAAGAACAATGGGGAAAGCTAACGGACGACGACCTCGACCAGATCGCCGGTAAGCGCGATCAGCTCGAGGGCAGGATCCAGGAACGATACGGCATTGAGAAGGATCGTGCCAAATCGGATGTCGACAGCTGGTATGACCGTCAAACCTGGTAATCGATTAAAGGCTAAAGGCCGGCAAAGCCGGCCTTTTTTCCGCGGTGGTTCAAAAGCCGGCAGCTGGGATACCGAAAATCCGATGCAGGCCGAAGCAGCCTAGCAAGCCGCCGGAGCATGTCGCCAGCACCAGCCGGATGAGGGTCTAGTCAAGCGAGTGGGAGCACAAAACTCCAGCGATCACGCAGAAGGGCGCAGTTTGGTCAAAAAGGTTTGGTCATGCGGAGGAGAATCGGAGCCTGCCTATAAGATCGTACCCCCTGTCTTCGAGCACCTCGCATCCTCCCGCCCCTAATATTCCTATTGCATTCATGCGACGGTGCCAACGGGCAATGAAGAATTTGCGACTGGGAATGTTCCAGATCAAGACGTTCTGAGATCCAGGGCGAGGCTAGACCAAGACAGAGGCGTTGTAAGCGGGATCGCCGCCGGCAATCGAATGAAGCGCCATCCGCAAATGGCGGCGAAATTCGACACGTGTATAGAAATAGCGAGGAAGCTATGACGGATATCAGGGCGGCCGGATTTAAAAGCAAGCGCAAGTTGGACGAGTATCTGAGCGAACTGGATGATGGTCAGCCAATCCAGGCGGTGCAGATTTCGGTAAATGGAGATCGTATGGAAACCGTCCGGCACGATCTGGCGCAATTGCAGACGGATATCGAAGCTCTGCGCCAACAGTACACAACCAGATCAAAGAGCTATGCCCTTCGGCGCAAGACCTATTTGTTATCGGTGGCGGCATTCGCCGGACTAGCTTGTCTAGTCGGTCGGCGAATCTCGAAGGACCGGGCCAATGAAGGTAATGATTGTCGAAGACGAGGCATTGATTGCGCCCGAATTGGAGCGGATTATAGTTGAGGCCGGCCACGACGTCATTGGGTCTTTCTCGACCGTCGAACAAGCCCTCGCCTATGCCAAGCGAGTTGAGGTCGCATTCGTCGACCTTAGCCTTTCGGGCGGTAACAGCGGCGACGGTCTGGCGCGGCGGCTGACGGATCGGTTCGGCATCAAAGTTGTCTTTGTAACCGGAAGCCCGGAAGGGATCGGTTACGGGCGGGAGGGTGCCGTGGCAGTGATCGCAAAGCCCTTTTCTGACCAAGCCATCGTCGAAGCATTGGTGGCCGCAGAACAAGGCTTCGACTAGCACGCAGAGCCGCTCGCTAGCGGCCGCGTCAATCCGCGCCATACATCTGGGCATTTCATGGCGGCAAGGTCTGTCCAACGTGGACCGGCTGCCGCCGCTTGTGATAATGCGAGCACCTACACAAAGCAGGAATGCGGGAGTGTCAACGGCCAAGCGGATTGGACCCTGTTCCGTTATACGGATTGGTCCTGCTCGTACCGCAACATGATGGTAGACAGGGGCGGAAGATCCAGAACAAGGGACCATTCACGCCCGTGGCTTGGAATATCATAAGTGCTCGCATGGTCAGAGACGCCTGCTCCGCTGCCGGCATAAATGTCTGCATCCGAATTGAGGATCTGCCGCCATCGCCCCGGTTGAGGGACCCCTAGCCTGTATTCCCTCCAAAATATCGGCGTAAAGTTTGAAACAATCAAAATCGGTGCTTCGCGCTCTGCGTCAAGGCGCAACATCGCAAACACGGACCCTTCGGCGTCGTCTGACACAGCCCATTCGAAACCGTGCGAGGCTGTATCTCCGTACTGCAGAGCTGGAGAATGTCGATAGATACGGTTGAGGTCGCGAACCAATCGCTGCAAGCCCGTGTGGCCCGGCTGATCAAGTAAATTCCATTCGATCGAACCATCGTGGCTCCATTCCATCCCTTGTCCGATTTCACACCCCATGAACAATAGCTTTTTGCCCGGGTGTCCCCACATAAAGCCGAAGAGCGCCCGCAGTTGAGCCATTTTCTGCCACTGATCGCCCGGCATCTTGTTCAGCAAAGAACCTTTTCCGTGGACGACCTCATCATGGGAGAATGGCAATATGAAAGCTTCGCTATAGGCATAAACCATCCCGAACGTCATCGAACTGTGGTGATGTTTGCGATAGATGGGGTCTTTGGACATGTAATCGAGCGTGTCGTGCATCCAGCCCATGTTCCACTTCATGTCGAAGCCGAGCCCCCCTTCCTCCACGGCTTTGGTGACGTTGGGAAAGGCAGTCGACTCCTCGGCGACCATCAAGGCATGGGGGTGGCGCTGGTGAACGATGCTGTTCAAATGCTTGAAAAACTCGATTGCTTCGAGGTTCTCACGGCCGCCATTGCGGTTCGGTATCCATTGACCGGCCGGGCGGCTGTAGTCCCGGTACAGCATCGATGCGACGGCATCGACGCGCAATCCGTCGATGTGATAGCGCTCAAGCCATTCGAGTGCGCTGGCAATTAAAAAGCCCTTCACTTCGTTGCGTCCAAGATTGTAGATCAGCGTGTTCCAGTCGCGATGGAAGCCCTCGCGTGGATCCTCGTGCTCGTAGAGAGCGGTACCGTCGAAGCGCGCGAGACCCCAGACATCGGTCGGAAAATGGGCCGGTACCCAATCGAGAATCACGCCGATACCCTGGTTATGGCAGCGATCGACGAAATAGCTGAAGTCTTCAGGGGTCCCATAGCGTCCAGTCGGAGCGAAAAGGCCGAGCGGCTGATATCCCCAGGAACCGCCAAAGGGATGTTCCATAATGGGGAGCAGCTCGATATGAGTAAAAGCCATATCCTTGACATAGGGGATGAGACGCTGCGAGAGCTCCACCCAGTTCAAGGAGCGTCCAGCATCCTGCATGTCGCGAAGCCAGGAGCCGACATGGACCTCGTAAATTGATAATGGTCGCTCTTGACGACCGCTGCGCCTCTGCTTGGCCATCCACGCAGCGTCAGTGAAGCGGAATGGCTGAGATGGCGCGATGACCGATGCGGTCGAAGGCGAGGCTTCCGCGGCACGGGCAACCGGATCGGCCTTTTGGGGAAGAAGCGCACCGTGCCGGTCGACGATCTCGAACTTGTAGCGCTCGCCAACCGTGAGATGGGGAATGAAGATTTCCCATACCCCCGCCTGGGGACGAAGCCGCATCGGGTACCGACGTCCATCCCATGCGTTGAAATCGCCCACCACGGAGACACGCCTTGCATTGGGAGCCCAAACGGCAAAACGGACGCCCGGAATGCCGTCAATCACCATCAGATTGGCGCCGAGCGCCTGCGCTAGATTATAATGCGTCCCCTGTGAGATCAGATGAAGATCGAGATCTCCCAAGAGCGGTTCGAAGCTGTACGGGTCCTGCGTAATTTGGATGGCACCCGGCCAGTGAATTTGGAGGCTGTATGAACAGGCCTGATCCAGCACCGCAATGAACAGTCCAGCCGGATGCAGGAGTTCAGCTTTTGCTATCAGCCCAGAATCGGCGCGACTGAGGATGTCGAGGCGAACCGCTCCGGGAAGAAACACCCTGATCGTAAAGCGCTCGTCGCCTTCCTGATGCATTCCAAGCAACGAAAACGGGTCGCCATGGCGCCCGTCGACGAGATCACTGATGGCGGCCACGCTCAAGCCGACAGCGATATTCGTAACGTCCCTCGTCATTGGTGGCTCTCCGAAAGGCGCGTTATGATGTCAATGAACCCGTTCAGCGGTATCGGCAGCCATTTCGGGCGGTTTCGAGCCTCGTAGGCTATTTCATAGGCAGCTTTTTCCAGTAGAAAAATGTCGAGGATTTTTTGTATTTCCGACGAGGTTTGCGGCAAGTTCGACGATACTGCGATTGCCTTTTGATACTCGGCCAGAAAGATGTTACTCGCGTTCTCGCCGAAACGCCGAATAACGTCACGCCTGCGGTTGTCATGATGATCTGAAATAGCATCATTCTCCAGCATGGTGGTCGCCGTCAGGTAGTCAAGCGAACGCAATAGGCCGGCCGCGTCTCGCAGGGGACTTGTCTTGGCTCGCCGTTCTGAGAGATTTCGAGCCGGCTCGCCCTCGAAATCAATAATGACTGCGTCGCCTTCGGTTACGAGAATCTGGCCCAGATGAAAGTCTCCGTGCACCCGCGTCAGGAGGGTTTCTGCGGCATCATCCGCAAGCTTATGCGCGAGTGCCAGTATGTGGTCACGCTCCAGCAATAGCGGGCGTAGCCGATCCGTTAACTGCGTGTCGACATCGTCTCCAAGCTCGGCCAGTTTCGAAAACGCATAGGCTATTTCTCCCGTCACGGCCTTGCGGATGGTGTCGATGTCGGAGAGATCTGCCCGACGCGGCAAGAAGGCCTCGTTTCGTGTCGGCCGGGCAAGCAAGGCATGAAGCTCGCCGAGCCGTTCTCCCACCATCGCCACAAAATGAAGGAGCGGACGCAATTGTTCATCGGCCGTCTCGACCGCGGCTTCCGTTATCACGATCTCGTCGGCGACGCGGCGCAGGTTCGATAGCATCCAATTCCACGCATCCCCTTGATTGCGGATTGCACCCTGCACGATGACAAGCGTCGAGCGCCGGCCCTCACCATCGATGCGAGCAACCTCCCCAAGAAGCGGCGCCGTATGGTCATAGCCATTCTCCGTCAGGTAGCGGGTCATCTCCACTTCAGGGTGGGTCCCCTCAAAGACGTGTCTGATGAGCTTGATCATCGCCAGGTCCCCGACGATGAGAGAGCTGTTGGATTGCTCCGCCGACAGCCAAGTGATCGGCAGATCCTCCGTTAAAGAAAGGTGGTCAAGGCGGTCGGTGCCGAGAAACTCGATCGTGCCCGTGCGGCCGCTGACGATAGAGCGATCACAAAGTCCCTGGAGGATCCCGCGCGCCATCGTATCGACGGCAAAGCCGTCGGTCAGGAAGCCTACCCGACGACCCTGGCGGATGCGGGCAAGCGACAATTGCTGGCCGAGAATATTCGGCGGCGTATCGTCCCATTCGGCAGCGAGCGGCAATTGATAATATTCGACATGGTCTGGCAGAGTGACCTCGATCTCACCAAGTACCACGCCGTCGGCAAAGGGAATTGGCGCTGCGGAGATGAGCCTCGCCTCCTTCAGCGGCTGGTCCTTCGCGCCGAACCAGCGGCGCTTGGACAGATAGGTTGGCAAGATGTCTCGGCTCAGCATCACTGCGTGCTGGGGCAATTCGGCAAGTTCTGTAAGGCTGCGCCTGATCACGACAGTAACGAAATCGGGCAATTGCTCAGGGGGAGCGGTGCGCCAGACCGGACCATCTGCCTCGGTATTGAGCTGGAACCAGAAAAACCCGTAGGGAGGAAGAGTGAGCAGATAGGTAAGTTGGCCGATCGGCGGAAATGGGGACATGCCGGTCAATTCGACTGGAACGCGTCCCTCAAACGCCGACAGGTCAAGCTCCACTGCTTGCGGCAGACGTGACAGGTTGGCAACGCAGAGAATGGTTTCATCTGCGAATTCCCGCAGGTAGGCGAGGATGCGGCGATTGCTCGGCGTCAAAAAGCGCAGCGTGCCGCGGCCAAAAGCGCCATGCCTGCCCCGCAGTGCCAGCATCCGCCGGGTCCAGTTTAACAATGAATGCGCGTCCGATATCTGGGCTTCGACATTGAGAGCCTCATAGCCATAAAGCGGATCGGCAACGGGCGGTAATACCAGACGTGCCGGATCCACGCGCGAAAAGCCGCCATTGCGATCCGGCGACCATTGCATCGGCGTGCGAACACCATCCCTGTCGCCGAGATAGATATTGTCGCCCATACCGATTTCGTCACCATAATAGATAACGGGCGTTCCCGGCATCGACAAAAGCAAGGCATTCATCAGCTCGATCCGGCGGCGATCGCGCTCCATCAGCGGCGCCAGGCGCCTGCGAATACCAAGATTGATGCGTGCACGCTTGTCGGAGGCATAGGTCGCCCACAAATAGTCGCGTTCGGCGTCTGTCACCATTTCGAGTGTCAGCTCGTCATGGTTGCGCAGGAATATCGCCCATTGGCACGTCTCGGGAATGTCGGGTGTCTGGCGCATGATATCGGTGATCGGAAACCGATCCTCCTTGGCAATCGCCATGTACATGCGTGGCATCAGCGGAAAATGAAAGGCCATGTGGCACTCGTCTCCGTCGCCGAAATACTCACGCGTGTCCTCAGGCCATTGGTTGGCCTCCGCCAGCAGCATGACGCCGGGGTGCGTCGCATCCAATGCAGCACGGATCTTCTTCAGGACCTGATGAGTCTCCGGCAGATTTTCGTTGTTTGTGCCTTCGCGCTCGACGAGGTACGGAATGGCGTCCAACCGGAAACCGTCTATTCCCGTTTCCAGCCAGAACTGCATGATGGCAATCAGCTCCTCCATCACGCTCGGATTGTCGAAATTCAGATCTGGCTGATGGGCGTAAAAGCGATGCCAGTAATAGGATCCGGCAACCGGATCGAAGGTCCAGTTGGACTTTTCCGTATCCAGAAAAATAATACGCGTTTCAGGGAATTTTTGGTCGTTGTCCGACCAGACATAAAACTCTCGCTCCGGACTTCCTGCCGGCGATTGTCGGGCCCGTTGAAACCACGGATGCTGATCGGATGTATGGTTGATGACGAGTTCGATAATAACGCGGATAGAGCGATCATGCGCGGCCGCGACGAACGTGCGAAAATCATCGAGCGTGCCATAGTCGGGGCTTATGTTGCGATAATCGGAGATATCATAACCGTCATCGCGTCGCGGCGAGGGAAAGAAAGGTAAGAGCCAAATGGCGGTGACACCCAGCGCGGCAATGTGATCGAGCTTCTGATAAAGACCCTCGAAGTCGCCAATACCGTCGCCATTGGCATCGTAGAAGGATTTGATATGCAGCTGGTAGATGATCGCATCCTTGTACCAGTGCAGATCCTGTCCGATTGCGTCTTTGTCTGGTGCAGCCGCCGTGTCCATTTCAGGCCTCCTTCACCGTGATGCGCCAAATGGCGTAGGGCAATTGTGTCGGGTCGAGCCTTATCGTTTGCCGTTTTCCCCCGCGATCGAACCTTTGGCCCGTGACCAGATCGTCAATCGAGACCGTCGCGCCGTCGTCGAGACCAAAGTGCCAAAGCGGAAACTCGACCTGGCTTTCCTCGATCATGTGCGGATTGAGATTGACCGCGATTAGAAGGACGTTATGACGTCCGGGACTTGCCTTTTCGTAGAACATCACGTTCGAGTTTGACGACGGAAGCAGCGTCAGTCCGAGATGGGAATGGAGCGCCGGGTTGTCGCGGCGGATCCGATTAAGCATGGAAATCTCCGCCTTGATGTTGCCGGGACGGTCGTAGTCCCAGGCGCGAATTTCGTACTTCTCGCTATCGGCATATTCCTTGCGCTTGGCATCCGGCCGACCCTCGCAGAGCTCAAAACCGTTATAGACGCCCCAAAGACCGGACAGAGTCGCGGCAAGCACCGCGCGGATGAGGTAAGCAGGACGCGGCGCATTTTGCAGAAAGTCGGGATTAATATCGTGGGTATTCACGAAGAAGTGCGGTCGAAAGAACTCGCGGACATGGCTTTGCGTCAGCTCGTGCATGTATTGCTCAAGCTCGGCTCGTGAATTGCGCCAGGTAAAATAGGTGTAGGATTGCGAAAAGCCAACCTTCGCAAGCCGGTACATGACCTTGGGACGCGTAAACGCCTCCGACAGAAAAATAGCGTCCGGGTGCCGCGCTCGGATGTCGGCGATCATCCACTCCCAGAATGGAAACGGCTTGGTGTGCGGATTGTCGACACGAAAGATCCTTACACCCTCGCCGATCCACATTTCGACGATGTCGCGCAGCTCGATCCATAGATCAGGCATGGCATCCTGTTCGTAGAAATCGACGTTGACGATATCTTCGTATTTTTTCGGCGGATTCTCCGCGTAGCGGATTGTCCCATCTGGCCGCCAGTTGAACCATCCTGGATGGTCCTTCAACCACGGATGGTCGGGGGAGGCCTGAATCGCCAGATCTAGCGCGATCTCCAGGCCAAATCGTTTCGCCTCCGCTACGAGACGCTCGAAGTCATCAAAGGCGCCAAGGAGTGGGTGAATGGCGTCATGTCCTCCGTCCTTGGATCCGATGGCATAGGGACTGCCGGGATCATCGGGAGCGGCAACGAGCGAATTGTTGCGGCCCTTGCGATTAGTGTGGCCGATCGGATGAATGGGTGGAAAGTAAAGAACATCGAAGCCCATGTCCCTTATTGATGCCAGGCGCGCGGCCACGTCCTCAAACGTACCATGGCGATGAGGGTCACCGCTCTGCGAGCGTGGAAAGATCTGATACCAGCTGGCGAAGGCCGCTTGCGGGCGCTCGACTTCGACTGCAAATATTTGCGAACGAACGCGGAAGGGCCGACGATCCGCTCGGGCCATCAGCGCGTTTGTGTGAGGTGAAAGCAAACTAGCGATCCTGCCTGAACTGTCGCTGGCTTCTAAATCAGTCAGAACGCGAAGAAGGGCATCTCGCTCTGGCACTGTCATTGTTACCGCGGGATCAGCTACCGCTGTTCTGATCAGGTTTTCCCCCTCGATTATCTCAAGATGGAGATCGAGCCGCGCTTCATGCTTCTTCAGCAGTTCCTGGCGAAAGACCATAAAAGGGCCTTTCCAGGCTTCGACGCAAAATTCATGGCGTCCGACCCGGGTAGCGGAAAATGCCGCTTGCCAGCGATCGTTTCCGACGAACTCCATCCCTGCTTCGTTCCAACCGGTCTCATCGCGCGGTCTGTACAGCAAGGATGCACAAAGGGGATCGTGACCATCGGCGAAAATGTCCGCCTCGACCAAGATTGTGTCGCCGACGATGCGCTTGATCGGGAACCTGCCATTATCAACGGTTGGTGAGACGCCCTCTATGGCTATGCGCGCGGAAAGCGTCGCCTCCACGATGGCGATGTCACCCTGTTGCGCTTTGATCTCAGGCTGCGTCGCCATCTCGACAATGCGCAGCTCACCGGGATGAAGATGGGAGCTGTTTGCGGTCTGATTGGCAGGCAAAAAGGGTGATGCAAATCGCCTTATCGCATCACGGGGAAGGACGGCAACATTCCGCAGGTCCCTGTTTACTATGAGCAGGCGCCCGTCGGTGGCGTTGCGTAAATCCAGCTGATCTGCCTGGGCAAGGACCGTAATCTGGCCGAACTTCTCCTGACGGATGCTCGCCAGCTGCCGGGTTTCTTCATGCCCGCCAAGATTGACTTCTTTGATCTCGGACGTGATGTCGAAGTCACCATCCTGACGCAGCCTCAACAGACCCTCACCTGTTCCGAATGTCGGATCGAGAGGAAGTGTTGCGCCGAATTCGAATCCCATCGGGATAAGGAGCCCACCTCCAACTTCATTTGCCAACCGAAGGGCGCGAAGCGATCGGCGTTCCCGAACGTCTCTACTGTCATCACCATGGGCCGTGCGCCTGCCAAACGGCATTTCGGGAAATGCAATCTGCAAGCCGAATGGCTGCTGCAGCCGCAATTCTTCGAGGAGCCAGCCTTCGCGCATGTCCCACCAGCAAAGTGATGAAAAGGCTCCGTCGAAACCGCAGTCTTGGAGGGACCTGCGAAGCGCGAAATCGGTCCCTGGCGTATAGGCAAAGCACTTCGACGCCGGATTTTCGCTCTTGGCGGCCACGATCAATCGGCGCCAGGCTTTATCTGGTAAGAGATTGAGCCCAAGCATCCTGTATCCGCCGATGCCAAGCTCCGCAAATCGCCTGAGACGATCTTCCCATTCGTCGATCTGAGTGCTCGAGAGGGGGAGAGAACCAAATGAGGGATCGACCGGCGAACGTCGAGGATCCAGCATTGCGCCTCGGGATCCGGAGAAGCCCGGGGCGATATCGAGCATGAAGTCGAGCCCATGAGCACGAGCAAGCGTCACTAACGACGAAAACGCCTCGCGAAGATTTTCACCAAGTCCCAGCGCTTCATTGATCATTTCGAGATCCATGCTCGAAAACAAGCCGGCGCCGTCTCTCATTTTGAAAATCGGGGCGGACATGACCACGCCGAAGCCGAGTGCACGTGCATGCTCGAAAACTTCGTTCCAGCTGTCTGGTCCGGCGAGCAAAAGCGGATTGACATAGTAGATCCGCAAACGGGCGGAAGCGGGCTGCGTATTTGATGCAAGCGTCATGGTCGAGGGTTCTCCAACCAGTCAGCAGGAAAACCTGCGTAATGTGCCGCTAACCGGCAAGCGGCGAACTTGTTCCATCAGCCATATCGCCGTTGCGATTGCCTCAATATGCGATGCAAGTCTCGCCAGATGGGGTCGACTTTCTGGCATGAAACCTCTAGCGTTGTACCTCTTAGAGGCTTGCACTGAAGCGCCTCAAAAGGCCGGACTGCTCTCCCGATCGCGAGCTGCTGAGGTACTATCAGCTCTAGGCTGCTGCCACGCACGCGGTGTCGAGACCTAAGTCACTCACACCACGCGGATGTAGTTCCGCCGCCTCTTTCCGACCAAAAAACTTCTGCCGTGCTTTTCGGGGCATTCGCCCCGCCGCCATCTCAGATCCGATCCCTTTTCGCCCTTTCGATCGCGAAGAGAGATCGAGAAAGGTCGTGGCCTCTGCGCCGCTTCCATGTCCTCACCGTTTTTCGTTGGAAGAGAGTTTTCTCATACCAATTCCGCCGGTGCGTCCGTGGATGACGCACCGGTCTTGTCGGGGGACTATGCGGCCTTGCTGGCCTTGGCGTTTGCGGCGGTTTTTGCTAGCTTCGTCAGCTTCTGATCGGTCGCCTTTTCTTCTTCGAGCGTCTGCTGCAGAAGCGGAACAGCGTCCTTGAGGCCGAGTTGCCTGGCCCATTCGACCAGCGTGCCATAGCGGGCGATCTCATAGTGTTCCACGGCCTGCGCCGACGAGATCAGGCCGGCATCCAGAGCGGCCGTGCCCTTGAACTCCTCCATGATCTCATCCGCTTCGGCAATGATGCCCTGGATCGCCTCGCAGGTCTTGCCGCGGGCGGGTTTGCCAAGTTGTTCGAAGACCTGCTCCAGCCGCTCGACATGGCCTTGGGTCTCGTCACGATGATGCAGAAAGCCGTCCTTGCCTTCTTGGGCCTGGGCCGCGCGGGCCATTTTCGGCAAGGCCTTCAGGATCTGCTTTTCGGCGTAGTAGATGTCCTTGAGCGTGTCAAGGAACAGGTCGTTCAATGTCTTCTCGGATGCCATTGTGTCCTCCAAAGGGCTCATAAGGGGTTTGCTTGCGCTGACATCGAAGGCACGACCGGAAATGCAATCGCAACGGCCGCGCTCGAGGGGAAGCCGGCATAGGCTGGCTTCCGGTTATGTTACCTAGCTGTTCTTGTGGCTCTGCTGGCCGGCCTTCACATGCTGCTCATGCGAGCCGCCGCGAGTGCCGCTGCCCGACTGCTGCTCGTTGTTCGACGAAGCCTGCTTGGTGTCCGTATTCTTGTGGCTCTGCTGGCCAGCCTTGACGTGTTGGTCGTGGGATCCACCTTGGGAAGCCATGATGTTTTCTCCTCGTTTTGTGATCGAGACCTTCCTTGGTCTCGCGGTCCCCAACCGAGCTTCGGCCGTTTGGTTCCCAACAAATTCCTTAAGGGATGATGTCACGGCCATGCCGATGACAGCCAAGGTCATGGCGGCACAGGAGGCCCCGCCCAAAAACCTCACGCTTCCTTTGATGACGAACTGCTTCATAACCTTTCCATTGCAGGCCATCAGTATGAGGATCACCATGACTGCAACTGCAACCACACCGTTGATCACAGCGCTCCTGCACAAGGCTTTCATCGGAGCGATCGGTGTGAAGCTTAAGAAGCATGCCCGATTATCATCGCCAGCCCGACTGTCACACGGAAGGCTTTTGCCTCCCTTGGCTCGCACGATAGCCGCACGTTTCAGCGCGCCGCCTCGCCAACAGCGTAAGCGGCAGATCCCGCGAGAACGGAACCGTCAGCAGACCGGTTCCGATAATACCTGCGGCAACGACGATCTTGGCCAGGTGTCCGTCCAATGGATCGATAGCCTTCGCTACGTCAACCGAAGCCTCGATAGCGGTCACGCCCGCTTTGTTGAGCGCCGCGGCGGGCGTCGTGATGATTGCCAGTCCAACAATATTGGATGCGGCCATGCCGATAAATGTATCCAAAGTGATACGCGCATGTGCGCGTCGGGCCTCACAGGCTGCTTCAGCAGCGCTTCCTGGCGGAGTTTCTCTTTGAGATCCTCGGCCTCCTGGAGGGCCTGTCAGAAAAACAGATAGAGGCTAATCGTCGTCCCCAATATTGTGACGATCGTCCACGACTAGTTTGGATCTGCCTTGAACGTTTAGATCAGCAGACCTCGGCTGAAACTCGACCAGTGGCGCTGTGTACCAGGCCTCAGTCTTTGCCCTAATTTTCATCAGGCTATTTTGGAAACGGGCGGTTGTCTTCATTTTGTTCTTGGTAATCGTCCGCAGCAGCTCTGCCATGATAGAGCGTCCTCAGCGCGCTACGCTCCTCGTCAGCCATCGCTTTTCCAAAAGATGCGATCGCCGATAAAGCGGCCAATTGGTGAAGTTTTTCAAAGTCAACCACGCCGTTCCGGTACAGCTTTATGAGGTCAGCGGCAAATGCCTCACGATTAGCATCGCTCAGGTCGAACCAAGGTTGTGCGATGACAACGTCGAAGATTGTCTGAAGCCGGTCGATCTCTTCGGGTTGCAGGACCCCCTCAACGAGGTGGTGATAGCGGCGCATCGTTTTCCCTCTCCTGCTATTAGCCTTCTACACTCTGGCAGCCATACGTCTCATATTCGCAGCGACGCGCAAGCCGGCGCAACTTCGTCTTTTGCAATCGCGCGCGTTATCCGGCCAACTTAGCATGCCTCGGTTGCGTCGCATCAATTGTCCGCTGCCGTACAATCCCCGACTCTGGCCGGAACTTGTGTATCTTGGCATTGTCCGCCGCTCCTCTCGCATTTGACGGCGAGGTGGGCGGCTGAGGTCGGCAGGGCGCCGTTAGCGGGCGGGTTTTCCACCGCAACGCGGCGAGGGACTGTGTGCGTTAGGGCTGCCAGCTGGCGTAGCCATCCCGTAAGGAGCCATCTCGATGCTGCAGCGTAGCGGCTCCGCTCTCGCGCCGCGGGACCAAAGACGAGGGAAAGGAGTAAGCGATTGCCTCAGGAGCGGGACGGTGATTATCCGCTGTCAAGACAAGCACAGAACGAATTGGAAGTCTCCGCGAGCCTTGCTTTCGATCTCCCGGCGACGGTCAAGGTTGAACGTCCGCCGCTCTCGGCCGACAGCCTCCTCGCCGCGATAGTTGAAAGCTCGGACGACGCCATTATCAGCAAGTCCGTTGATGGTATTGTAACAAGCTGGAACAAGAGCGCCGAACGGCTCTTCGGCTACAGCGCGTCTGAAGCGATCGGCCGACACATCACCATCATCATACCGAACGAGCTTCGGCATGAGGAGGATATAATAATCGCTCACATCGAAAGTGGGGAGCGGATCGAACATTATGAAACCATTCGCCGCCACAAGGATGGAACTCTTGTGGACATTTCGCTCACCGTCTCGCCGGTCCGCGACAGGCACGGCACCGTTATTGGCGCCTCCAAGATCGTTCGGGATATCTCCGAGCGCAAGCGGATGACCGAGCGCCAAGCTCTCCTGCTGCAAGAAATGAGCCACCGCGTAAAGAACCTTTTCGCGGTGATGAGCTCGCTTATTTCGCTAAGCGAGAGAGGTGCGGTGACGGTCCATGATCTTGCGGAGGATCTTCGGACGCGCATACGCGCACTTGCTGCAGCGCATAACCTTACCCTCAAGGGGCGAGAAGAGATATCAGGTCAGGATAACTCCTTTAGCCTGCTGACTCTCGTGCAGGTCATTTTTGCCGCACATCAGGACAGGGACAACAATCGCGTAACGGTCAAAGGGACCGACGTTGCTTTGGAAACGTCCAGCCTGACCTCCCTCGCGCTTCTCCTCCATGAATTCGCGACCAATGCTATCAAATACGGCGCGCTTTCGGCCGAAGACGGCCGCGTCGAGATTGATATTGCCGCCGGGGACGAATTGGTGCTCAAATGGGTGGAGACCGGCGGTCCCCCGATCGATAGGCCGGCCGATACCAGCGGCTTCGGGTCGACGCTTGAGCGAGTGACAATTGAAACCTTGAACGGCGTGGTCACGCGCAGCTGGCGTCCCCACGGGCTGTGTATTACGCTCTCCATTCCCCGCAAACCGTTGGAGGAATAAAGGCGGAGCGACGGATTTTCCCCGTTGCGAAGCCTATAGGCGCAATGGCTTCAAAAACCGGAGGAATGACGTCGCCAGGTCGTTCGGGTTCTCTTCAGCGACGTGATGACCGCTATCGATAGCGTGGCCTGTTACATCCCTCGCCCATGCGCCCCAAATCGGTCGTGGATCGCCGAAGTGTACGGCAAGATCGTCACCACTGGACCAAAGACATAGCAGCGGTGCTGCAATTCGTTTGCCGCTTTGTCGATCGGCCAGTTCATCATCAGCGTAGACCGAGAGGCCAGCGCGATAATCCTCAATCATTCCATGAACAACAGACGGGTCGCGAATGGCAGCCAGAAGGTCCTCATAGGCGTCGTGGCCCATAAGATCAGGCTTGATCGCATCATACCAACCCAGGGGATCAGCGTTTATCGCCTGTTCTGGTTTTCCGCGCTGCGCAAAAAAGAACCAATGATACCAATCACGCGCGAAACGCCAGTCCATCCGCTCCAGATGTTCGATAATTGGAATGCTATCGATAACGATGACCTTGTCGATCAATGCTGGATAGTCCATCGCGAGCCGAAAGGCGACATAGCTGCCGCGATCATGCCCTGCCACGGCAAATTTGCCATGGCCCAGATGCCGCATTAGATGAACGCAATCCATAGCCTTGGCCCGTTTTGATGAGTTGCGGCTGTCTTCGGTGTCAATCGGTTGGAAGGATTTTCCGAATCCTCTCAGATCGGGACAAACAACGGTAAAGTCCTCCAGCAGGAGCGGCGCGACCCGTCCCCACGTCATATGCGTGCGAGGATGCCCATGCAATAGCAGCAATGGCGGCCCACTACCTCCATGGCGCACGCGAAGACTTCCGGGTCCAACGTCGATCTCTTCAAGTGCCATGCCTTCGAACATGTCATGCGCCTTTTTTGTACGAGCGTTTTCGATACGAATGTCAGTTCATGCGGGATGGTTCCGAAACGACCGAGCTGGCCTTTGAGGAACATCAGACTCCAAACCGCGTTTAGTGCTAAAGGATGGTCCAATGCACCGACAGTGGTGGAATAGCCCCGTTACCGTTGAGACGCGCAAGCCTGGCCAGCGTCTGACCATAAGTACCTGTGAAGCTGCCGCTGTGTTCATGCTGCGAAACTGGCCTTCAAAGCCGAAGGGCCGCAGTTTTAAGGCAGCACGCGCGCTGCTTGTCGATGCGCACGCCGGAAAGGCTGACGTCGAGGTCGCCCGGACGGCCTTTTTAGCAGTGATCGAAGAGAGCGGTATCAAGCTATTCGAATAGCAAGAACCCTCCCTCATCGGGGACGCCTTAGTCGCGGTGCGTCTGGGCAGTGCTGCTTCCGTTCACCTCGATTGTCTGCTTCCGTACGCAGCAACAAGCCCTGGGAACAAGGCATGTCGTCGAGCATTGCTGCTTTATGCCGATTTGGTAGGAGCCAGGACGCTCATGACAACAGAAACCTCATTACAGGAAGAGGTAGTCGACCTTATTCCTGCATTGCGTAATTTTGCCCGACGGTTTGTCTTCAGTGAAGCAGATGTAGACGACCTGACGCAGGAAACCCTTGAAAAGGTTCTTGCTCACTTGGACAGTTTCGTGCCGGGAACCAGATTGAAGAGCTGGGCTTTCACCATCATGCGCAACTCCTACCTAACGGAATACAAGCGCCGAAAACGCGTCCAGATTCGATCTCATGATGACCGCCTTTTCGATATTCCCGTTTCCTCGGTGCAACCCCTATCCCTCTACACCACGGAGGTCAGCAAGGCCCTGGTGCACTTGCCAGCCTATCAGAAAGAGGCGCTATTGTTAATCGTGGAGGGTGTATCCTATGAGGATGCAGCACAACATTGCGGTTGCGAAGTCGGCACGATAAAGAGTCGCGTATCTCGCGCCCGTACGAGCCTTGCGCGGATATTGGGCGAGACAACCATGCGTGCTGCCGCTTCCATTCAATAGATTTTCGGCAAGCGCGGATTATTTCGCAGAGCTCCAAGAAGTGTCTTCCCTTCCGGTCGGCGACAGGCGCCCTGCGCTCGTCTTGTGCCTTTTTGGCCGACTGCATTTGCCGAGCGCGGCAAAGAGAGATGCTTGGATTGACCTCCAACGATGTAGAATGGTTTGCGCCTGAGACGTTGCAGGCCTCGAAGCCACAAAGGCCGAAGCGCGAAACATGTGTGAAATATTGTTGCAAACGTCGAAGGATGGAGGAGCGGTCTTGGTCGGAACCAACCGTTCGGGACGCAAGGCGAGCGTCATCCAACGAGGGCTTTCGAGATGGTCCCTACTGAGTAGAAACCCGTACACCCAGAATGGCTGTCTCGAGCGCCTTCTGGAACGAAACGTCGTTATCGGCATGACTGGCAACGTCGTCAGGAAACTCCGCACCCTGTGCTGTGGTCTCTACGACAACGTAATTTAGCCCCTTCCCCACATCGATGGAATCCCGGCCGATGGTCACGCCGAAGCCGCCGCTACAGCGGCTGACCGCCTTCGACCAGGATACGCAAGTAGGTTACGCGCCGACTTGTCCCCGGCGGGAACGTCCTTCAAGCGACAGCGCCTCGAAAGGCGAAGACCCTGCAAGGCGGGATCATCGGGTGCAATCCGCAGTCTGTCCCATCGCCGAGGCAGACCACGATGCCATCCGATAACTATCGCCGGATCTGCGGGTGCAACATCCGGCCTTGTAAGGAATACGATCCCAACATGCGTGCCGATGCGGCGAAGGCGCGCCGTCCGCAATGCAGGCAAATCGTCCGTTCACAGATCCCACCCGTCTCGCCTTCATAGCGAAGCTCACCTACCGGCCATAAGCCGAGCAACGTCAGGGCTGAACCGCTTTCGCGCCAACAATTCTGGCAAGGGGCAGGTGCCGGTATGAAACGGCTTTCCGCGTGCCATCGAGCGGCCCTGCCCGCGATGACCAGGCCCGCCGACAGGTGTCATAGC
>NZ_JAELTU010000164.1 GCF_016429015.1 Rhizobium sp. ASV20 | reverse complement strand
ATTTCGAGCAGATCATGGAGCAGGCACTCGTGCGCGTGCCGGCGCTGCAGACGGCAGGCGTCAAGCAATTGCTGTGCGGTCCGGAGAGCTTTACGCCCGACGGCAACTTCATTCTCGGCGAGGCGCCGGAGCTGAAGAATTTCTTCGTCGGCGCCGGCTTCAATGCTTTCGGCATCGCCTCGGCCGGCGGGGCCGGCATGGCGCTGGCTGAATGGGTTGCCAAGGGCGAACCGCCTTACGATCTCTGGCCTGTTGATATCAGGCGCTTCGGCCGCCCGCATTTCGACACCGACTGGGTGCGGACCCGCACGCTGGAAGCCTATGGCAAGCATTACACCATGGCGTGGCCTTTCGAAGAGCATTCCAGCGGCCGGCCCTGCCGCAAGTCGCCGCTTTACGACCGCTTGAAGGCGCAGGGTGCCTGCTTCGGCGAAAAGCTCGGCTGGGAGCGGCCGAACTGGTTTGCCGATCTCTTCGCCGGCGAGGAGCCGAAGGATGTCTATACCTATGGCCGCCAGAACTGGTTCGATGCCGTCGGTCGCGAGCACAAGGCGGTGCGTGAGGCGGCTGTGATCTTCGACCAGACCTCCTTCGCCAAGTTCGTATTGAAGGGCAGCGATGCCGAGGCGGCGATGTCCTGGATTGCCGCCAATGATGTGGCAAAGCCGGTCGGCGCATTGACCTATACCCAGATGCTGAATGACCGCGGCGGCATCGAATGCGATGTTACCGTGGCGCGCATCGCCGAGAACGAGTTCTACATCACCACGGGCACCGGCTTTGCCACGCATGATTTCGACTGGATCGCCCGCAACATTCCGCCCGAGATGCATGCGGAATTGGTGGATGTCACCTCCGCCTATTCCGTGCTGTCGCTGATGGGGCCGAAGTCGCGTGCGATCCTGCAGGCCGTGACCTCGGCCGACGTTTCGAACGCCGCGTTCCCCTTCGGCAAAGTACGGACCGTCGGTATCGCCGGTTGCCCGGTCCGGGCGCTGCGCATCACCTATGTCGGCGAACTCGGCTATGAGCTGCATGTGCCCGTCGAATATGCCGCCACCGTTTATGACGTACTGATGGCCGCCGGCCGCGAGCACGGCCTTATCAATGCCGGCTATCGCGCTATCGAAAGCTGCCGCCTGGAGAAGGGTTATCGCGCTTGGGGCTCGGATATCGGGCCGGACCATACGCCGGTCGAATCGGGGCTTGCCTGGGCGGTGAAGACGAAGAAAGATGTTGCTTTTCGTGGCCGGGAAGCGATCGAACGGCAGCTGGCCTCCGGCGTGAAGAAGATGCTCGCCTGTTTCGTGCCTGACGATCCAGAGATCGTGCTTCTCGGCCGCGAGACGATCTATCGAGACGGGCAGCGCGTCGGCTGGCTGTCGAGCGGCGGCTACGGGTACACGATCGGCAAGGCAATCGGCTACGGCTATGTCCGGGATCCCGGTGGCGTGACGGAGGATTTTGTGCTGTCTGGCCGCTACGAACTCGATGTCGCGCAGAGCCGCGTGCCGTGCCAGGTGTCGCTGAAGCCGGTCTACGATCCGCAGATGGCGCGGATCAAGGGGTGATTGCGGCGCTGGGGGCGATTTTTGGCAGGTCAAGCTCGATAGCCTGCCAAGTGATTTGCAGCGCGACGCTTGCTATCGGTGAGCGATTTCTGTGAGACTGATGAGATTGCCTGCTCGCAATTCGGGCGGATCGGTTGACGAGTGAACTCACTACCCGGATCCGGGCCTAAACTTGAGAATGATGCCAATTGAGTCCTGAAACACGGTTCGTGCTGGATAGGGAGTGGAGATGATCGTTCGTTCTTGGCGGGCCGTTGCCGGCTCTGATGAGGTATTGGCCGCCTATGCCAGGCATCTCGAGACGACGACCTTCATGGAGATGGCGCAATTGCCCGGCCATCTTGGAGCGACCCTCGCGCGCAAGGTGGGCAGCGCGGACAATGCGCTGGTGGTCATGAGCTTTTGGGCCGACATGGCCTCCGCCGGCCATTTCGGCAAAGGCGATTTCGATGATGCGGTGGTGAAGCCGAATACGCAGAAGCTGCTGCGCTCATTCGAATTGAAGGTAGAGTATTTCGAGACCGTGGTTTCCACGGGGCTTGTCTCGGGACATGATCTCCCTTCAGGCAACAGTTGAATGCGGGCATCAAAGCGCCGTGTCGGCCCGATTCAAGACCTTCCGCCCTCGAAGGCATCCCAAAGAGCATGCCTACATGCTTGGGCCGGCGCTTCTCTTGTGTTCCCACTGCGGATCGAGAGCCGAAAGGCGCTGGATCACTTCTGCTTCTCTTTGAATCGCTAGAACGCTCTATCGCCGGTCTGGCAAATCCCAAGCTCGATAGAGGTCATTGAGCGCCGCCGCTGTATGGCATTCTATCAGCGGCAAGCCGGATTCCCCGAGGATTTTTGCATATTTGGCGCCGCTGTCTCTGGTTTTGACAAGGATCCACTGAACCATCTCCCACTTGAGGCTGTCCTTGGCGCCTTCGAGGTGACCGGCCCGGTTCGCGCTGTTGAGAAGCGTGCGCTTGATATAGCGGGTGAAGCGTAGCCAATGGTTCGAGGTTATGAGGATGGCGCCGGTAGCGCGCTGCAGGCGCTGCGGCATCAGGCGCGTGTAGTTGCCTTCCATGATCCATTGTTCGCCAAGGATTGCCGCATCGTGCAGGGCGGCAAACTCTGCCTCGGGGCGCTGCTGCCAATCCGTGTAGGGCAGATGGTGCAGCTGATCGAGATGGACGGTTGGAAAGCCAAGCTTTTTAGAGAGCGCAACCGCAAGGGTTGATTTGCCAGCATTGGAAGGGCCGAACACGACAATGCGCTCGCCAAGGGAATGCAAGGGAAGCATGGGGCACCGGTCGAAAAATTGGGATGCCTTCCATTGGCTGAAGCGGGTGCGATTGTCAACGATCTGCAACCTTGCGGCTGTCATTGACCGTTCTCGGCGACGAAGATCTGGCTCAGACTGACTAAGAGCTGAAAAACGGAGGCCGCTTGGCGCCATGCCCTAGCCTGGGCTTGTCCCTGCGCAGGGCTGATCCCGCGGACATCCTTGATCGCTGCAATCCGGTGCTCTATGAAATTTAATCTCTATCGAAATGAGAGCCAGGGTGCGGTGAGAAGCTTTTTCAATGCGGCCAGGCTGCTGCTTGCTGATCTAGCCTCCAGCCTGTTGTTCGTCATTCTGCTGTCGTTGACACACAACGCCACGCTTGCGACGTGTCTGGCGATTGCGCTTGGGCTTCTGCAGATCGGCGTCCAATTTGCTCGAGGCAAGTCCATCGAGGTCATGGAGTGGCTCAGCCTCTTTCTGGTCATTACCGCCGGTGCGGCAACGCTGCTGACGAATGATCCGCGTTTCGTGCTGTTCAAGCCGAGTATCATCTATGCAATTGTGGGCGTCGTGATGCTGAAGCAGGGTTGGATGAACCGATATCTGCCGGCGATCGCACGCACGGTAGCGCCCGATGTCGCAACTTATGTTGGCTTTGCCTGGGCTGGCCTGATGTTCCTGTCCGCCGCGCTTAATGCATTCATTGCTATTGCCTTTGATCTATCCACATGGGCAATCGTCATGCCGGCTTTCGCTACCGGCAGCAAAGTAGTGTTGATGTTCGCCGGATTCGTCGCGATTCGCCTCACGGTAATGCGACGCATGCGCGCCATGCCCGAGCCCGAGCGCAATGCTCTGCTGGTCTCGACAGGGGAGAGGGCGCAATCGCCCTTGTCCGCAACGTCCGCTGCCGGAAAGCTGTGATCTGCCTGCTGCAATGGAAGTCCTTTCCTTGACTTGCCGGCACTTTCGCCGTCAATCGAACTGCTGACGAAGATGGAGGCATGACCAATGGCGGAAGCGAACATCAAGCTTGAAGAAAGCTGGAAAGAGGCATTGTCGCCAGAGTTCGACAGTCCATACATGGACGAACTCAAGGCTTTTCTCGTCGAGGAAAAGCAGCGCGGCAAGGTGATCTTTCCTCGCGGCAGCGAGTATTTCCGGGCGCTGGACCTGACGCCGCTTGATGAGGTGCAGGTCGTCATTCTCGGGCAGGATCCCTATCATGGCATGGGTCAGGCACATGGGCTTTGCTTCAGCGTGCGTCCCGGCGTGCGCATTCCGCCGTCGCTGGTCAATATCTACAAGGAGCTGGAGGCCGATCTCGGCATCCCGCCTGCTCGCCACGGCTTTCTGGAAAGCTGGGCCAAGCAGGGTGTGCTGCTGCTCAACAGCGTGCTGACGGTGGAGGAATCGCAGGCCGCCTCGCATCAGGGCAAAGGCTGGGAACGCTTTACCGACGCTGTCATCCGCAGGGTGAATGACGAGTGCGATGGCGTCGTCTTCATGCTCTGGGGCTCCTATGCGCAGAAAAAGGCCGCTTTCGTCGATACCGAGCGCCATCTTGTCTTGAAATCCGTCCATCCTTCGCCGCTGTCGGCCCACAACGGCTTCCTTGGCTGCCGGCATTTCTCCAAGGCCAATGCCTATCTAGCCGAGCAGGGCAGAGATCCGATCGACTGGGCATTGCCGGCCAATCCCGAAGTGCAGTGAGGTCTCGCCTTTGCTGCGTCATAGTGAACGATTGGAATTTATCGTTCACTCTTTGAAGACAATCCGTTTGGCTATTGGGGGCTATCGAAACAGACCCCGGAAGACCATCTTCTGCCCATGAGAAACGCCTGCCGGTGCAGGCGAGACAAGGGGTTTAAGATGCTCAACCAGATCAAAGGTCTTCACCACGTTACCTCGATGGCGGAAGACGCCCGCACCAACAACAAGTTCTTCACGGACACGCTCGGCCTGCGCCGCGTCAAGAAGACGGTGAATTTCGACGCTCCCGATGTCTATCATCTTTACTATGGTGACGAGATCGGCACGCCCGGCACGATCATGACCTACTTCCCGTTCCCGAAGATGGCGCGCGGTCGCCCGGGGACCGGTGAAGTCGGCAATACCGTCTATTCCGTTCCGGAAGGTGCCATCGGCTACTGGACAGAACGCCTCGGCCAACATGGCGTCGAGGGCCTGAAGGCCGACGAGTCCTTCGGCCAGAAGCGGCTGCATTTCGCAGGCCCGGATGGCGACGGCTTTGCGCTCGTCGAGGTCAAGGACGACACGCGTCAGCCTTGGACGCATAATGGCGTCGATGCCGAACATGCGATCCGGGGCTTCCATTCCGTCGCCATGCGGCTGAGGGATGAGGGCGCCACCGCCGAACTGCTGAAATACATGGGCTACGAAGTGGTAGATACGCATGAAGGCGTCAAGCGGCTTGCCATTCCCGGCGGCAACGGCGCCGACTATGTCGACCTCGAAACCATGCCAAACATCAACCGGGCGCTTCCCGGCGCAGGCTCCGTCCACCATGTTGCCTTTGCCGTCGAGAACCGCGCAAAGCAACTTGAAGTGCGCAAGGCGCTGATGGATACGGGCTATCAGGTTACTCCGGTCATCGACCGCGACTACTTCTGGGCGATCTACTTCCGTACGCCGGGCGGCGTGCTGTTCGAAGTCGCCACCAATGAACCCGGCTTCGATCGCGACGAGGATACGGCTCATCTCGGCGAAGCGCTGAAACTGCCCGAGCAGCATGCGCATCTGCGCGGTCTGATCGAGCAACATCTGGAGCCGCTGGAAGGCTAATCGGAGGAAGGACTATGACTGATACGAGTTATGTGCACCGGCTAAAGGCCGGTGCATCCGGAAAGCCGATTTTTTTCACCTTCCACGGCACGGGCGGCGATGAGAACCAGTTCTTCGATTTCGCTGCCCGGCTGCTGCCGGAGGCGACCATCGTATCGCCGCGCGGCGATGTCTCTGAACATGGGGCCGCTCGCTTCTTCCGCCGGACGGGCGAGGGCGTCTATGACATGGCCGATCTCGCCCGTGCGACGGAAAAGATGGCGAATTACGTCTCGGGTCTCGCGGCGGAATATGGGGCGTCGCAGGTGATTGGCCTTGGCTTCTCCAATGGCGCCAATATCCTTGCCAACGTTCTGATCGAGCACGGCGATCTCTTTGACGCCGCCGTCCTGATGCATCCGCTTATTCCGTTTCAGCCGAAGGACAATGGCCGGCTGCAGGGCAGGCGTGTGCTGATCACCGCGGGTGAACGGGACCCCATCGCGCCCGCGCCGGTCACCCAGGCACTGGCCGATTACTTCGTTCGGCAGGATGCTGAGGTAAAGCTCGACTGGCATCCGGGCGGCCACGATATCAGGCCCAATGAAATCGAGGCCATCCGCAGTTTCCTTGCGCCATACGCGTAAGGATGACCAAACGCCGACCGTGGCACAGTTTCAGGCTGTTCCGCGGTCGGCTATTTGCCGATCTGCTGCAGCATTGCCTTTGCCTGCGAGGCGGCTGCTAGCTTTCCTTTTTCATCAAGGTAGGCAGTTCCGCAGAAGCGGTTGAGGTTGATGGCATCCATATCGTCGGGTTGAGGATGCCGGGCGTCGGCTATGATTATCCGCCATGCACAGCCAAGCATCTTCTCGGGTTGGATCGCCTCGTCGCAGCCGGTGCTCAGGCAGAGAGCAACGTGCTTTTGCGCCCGATATCCGCCCGCGATCGCCTCTTCATATTCGGCTTTCCACTGGTTGCGCGTGTGCTGGCATCGGGCAGGATTGCTGCTTTGGCTGCACTGCACCGTCGTATCGACATAGGTCTCGGCTGGCGGCCACATGGGGCCGTCTGCCAAGCTGACGCAGCCGCACGCGAACAAGGTGGCTGACAGCAAACGCAACTGATTCTCCCTCGATCGAAACCGAGCAGACCGTAGAGCGATGGAGAATATCTGCAAGATGAATGTGGCCGATGTCGCATTTGAGATGGCACTATCCGGCCGATCTTCAACTGCCAGGACCGGGAGCGTGGCCTTCCTGCAACCCTTGCCATCTTCCGGCAATCGCGACATGCCGCGACGCAGGCTTCGCTTGTGAGCGTCACCGCTACTCGCTAATGATCCGTCGCAATGCGATGGGGGTAACCTGATGGTGACGCTGGCGGAACAGCAACAATATAGGCTGGGCGTGACCTATGTGGCGCTTTCAGCGCTGGCGTGGTCGACTTCCGGCCTCTTCGTGCGAGCGATCAGCGCAGACCTGATGACGATCCTCTTCTGTCGCGGCATCGTCTCCGGCCTCGGCGTCTTCGCGCTATTTTTCTATATCGAACGCCGCAACGCCTTTCGCATCCTGCGCTCGATGCGCGGTCCCTCGCTGGCGGCGACGATCTTTTCCACCGCATCGATGATCAGCGGCATCGGCTCGATCTATTATACGTCGGTGGCCGACGCCATGGTCATCTACGCCACGGTGCCCTTCGTGACCGCGGGTGTGGCCTTTCTTTTCATCGGCGAGCGGCCGAACGTGCGGACGCTGATCGCAAGCGGCATCGCCTTCATCGGCGTACTCGTGATGCTCTCCGGACATTCAAGCGACGGTGGCAGCTGGCTCGGCAAAGGGCTGGCGGCTGTCATGACGCTCACGGTTGCCGCCCTTGCCGTTGTCATGCGGCAGCATCGTAATGTGCCGATGCTGCCGGCGATGGCGATGTCGGCATGGCTTTGCTCCTTCATTACGTTCTGGTTCGCTTCGCCGCTCGCGGTGTCCGGCCAGGATCTCGGTCTGATCGTCGCCTTCGGCATCGTTCAGAATGCGATGGGTCTCAGCCTCTACACCTTCGGCTCGCGGCTCGTTCCAGCCTCTGATGCAGCGTTGCTGACGGCGCTCGAAGTGCCGTTGACGCCGCTGTGGGTATGGATGGTCTTTGCCGAGCGTCCTTCGACTGCGACGTTGATCGGCGGCCCGATCGTTCTCGCCGCGCTTTTCGGCCATATCCTGCTGGAGGTCCGGCGCAATAGGGTGGTTACTTCAGCAAAGACGCATTGAACCGCTTGTCGGCCTAACCCCAAAGTGCTGAAATCGACCAATCACGAGGAGTCGATATCGATGAACAAGATATTCAATCCGCCGTCTGTCAGACGCCCTTTCACCAACTATAATCATGGAATTCTGGTGCCTCCGGGCGCCAGCCTTCTGGTCGTATCCGGCCAGGTGGGCATCGGTCTGGATGACCGCATCCCGCCGGATGTCACCGCGCAGGCCGAGATGTGCTTCAAGGCCATCGGTGCCATTCTCGATGATGCCGGCATGGGCTTTGCCGACGTGATCCGCATTGGCGGCTTCGTGACGACACGCGAGGATATGCCGGCCTACATTGCCGTTCGCGATCGCTATACGCTGGAGCCGAAGCCCGTCTCCACGCTGCTGATCGTCAGCGGCTTCAGCCGGGCGGAATTTCTGGTCGAGGTCGAGGTCATGGCGGCAAAGGTGATGTGATCTGCGTGGCGATCAGGGCTTCGACAACCTTGACCGCCATGGCGACTTGAGTTTCGGGAGAGTATGATGACCCAGAATATTTACGACGATCCGGGCTTTTTCGAAGGTTATAGCCGGCTTCAGCGATCGGTCTCCGGCCTGGCGGGGGCGGCGGAGTGGCCGGCCATACGCGCCCTGCTACCGGAGCTGGGCGGGCTCGACGTCATCGACCTCGGTTGCGGTTTCGGATGGTTCTGCCGCTGGGCGGCGGAGCAAGGTGCGGCTAGCGTGCTGGGGGTTGACGTATCCGACAAGATGCTTGGCCGTGCCTGCGCCGAGAGCGAGGATTCACGCATCCGCTATGAGAGAGCTGATCTCGAAAAGCTGCAGCTTCTGGAGGCAGGCTTCGACCTCGTCTACAGCTCCCTGGCTTTCCACTATATCGAGGATTTTGCCGGGCTTCTGGCGACTATTCGGCGGGCCTTGAAGCCCGGCGGCCGGCTGATTTTCTCGATCGAGCATCCGATCTATATGGCGCCGCGGCAGCCGGAATGGCTGACGGAAGAGGATGGCGGCAAGACTTGGCCGCTCAATGCCTATCAGATCGAAGGAAAGAGGCTGACGAATTGGCTCGCCGAAGGCGTGGTCAAACAGCATCGGACCATGGGTACGACGCTCAATCTTCTGATCAGATCCGGTTTCAATATCGCGCATGTCGAGGAATGGTCGCCGAGTGACGAAGACCTTGCCGCGCATCCGGACTGGGTGATCGAGCGCGAACGACCGATGTTTCTGCTGATTTCTACCCGCACCTGACGGCGGTGAGAATGCACTTATTCGGCCGGGTGTTTAACCCGGCCGACCGGCCGGCTTTCCTCAGTAGTTTTCCTGATACCACTCGACGAAGCGGCGGACACCTTCGTCGACTTCAATGCGCGGCTTGAAGCCGGTCAACGCCACCAGCAGATCCGGAACGGCATAGGTGTTGTGCACATCGCCCGGCTGCATCGGCAGCATTTTGCGGATCGCCTTCTTGCCGAGCATCGTTTCGATGGTCTCGACGAAGGTCATCAACCCGACAGGCTGGCCGCCGCCGATGTTGACGACGCGGAAGGGGGCGTTCTTCGACAGGGTGTCGATGACCGTGTCCGATACCACCCGGTTTTTCTCCGAGGGGATGACGCCGATCAAGCGAACGATGCCTTCGACGAGATCGCCGATATAGGTGAAATCGCGGCTCATCTTGCCTTCGCCGTAGATTTCGATCGGCCTGTCGTTCCTGATGGCATCGACGAACTTGAAGAGCGCCATGTCCGGGCGGCCCCAGGGGCCATAGACGGTGAAGAAACGGAATGCAGTGGTTGGCACATTGAAGAGATGGGCATAGCTTTGTGCCATCAGCTCCATGCTCTTCTTGGTCGCCGCGTAGATCGTCATCTGCTCATCGGCCTTGTCGCTTTCGGCAAATGGGATCTTTTCATTGGCGCCGTAGACGGAGGAGGTCGAGGCCAGCAACAGATGCTTCGGCTGCAGGTTTCTCGCCAGTTCCAGCACGTTGAACGAACCGGTGAGGTTGGAATCGACGTAGGAGCGGGGATTTTCAAGGCTGTAGCGCACGCCGGCCTGGGCGGCGAGGTGGACGATCACGTCGGGCTCGGCCAATTCGGCCGCATGATCCAGCGCCGCCTTGTCCTCAAGCATGCCGGTCACGAACTTGAAGCCGTTCGAGCGTGCGAGGATGGCCGTCCGCTTCTCCTTGAGCTTGACGTCGTAATAGGGCGTCATGCCGTCGAAGCCGACGACGAAATGACCCTCGTCCAGCAGACGCTTGGCAAGATGGAATCCGATGAAGCCGGCAGTGCCGGTGATGAGATAGCGCATTGATCGGCCTTCGCTTGAAGCATTTCCAGGAAAAGGGCCTAGCGGTTTCCATTGGGAATGCGTGGAAAACAACAGGTGTCGGTGTTTCCGCCTTTAAGGGAGAGGCGGAAACGCCTTAGAGCGTGTCGTCAGTCTAGGGTCTGCCGATGCTCGTATAGGTAAAGCCGTGCTTGGCGACCTCGTCATGGCGATAGATGTTTCTCAAATCGACGAGAACCGGAGCCTTCATGACGGATTTGAGCCGGGCGAAGTCCAACGCGCGGAACTGGTTCCATTCCGTCACGATGACAAGCGCATCGGCATCGCGCGCGGCGCCGTAGGCGTCTTCGGCATAGGCGATGTTGTCGATCACCTGCCGGGCATTCTCCATGCCTTCGGGATCGTAACCCGTCACCGTCGCGCCGGCATCCTGCAGCGTCTGGATGATGGTGATCGCCGGGCTGTCGCGCATGTCGTCCGTGTTAGGCTTGAAGGTCAGGCCGAGGACTGCGATCGTCTTGCCTCTGATGTCGCCGCCCATGGCCGAGATCACCTTGCGGCCCATTGCGCGCTTGCGATTGTCGTTGATCGACACGGTCGTCTCGATCAGGCGCACGGGGCTGTCGTAATCCTGCGCGGTCTTGGCGAGCGCCAGCGTATCCTTCGGGAAGCAGGAGCCGCCATAGCCGGGACCGGCATGCAGGAATTTCGAGCCAATGCGGCCATCGAGGCCGATGCCGCGCGAGACTTCCTGCACGTTGGCGCCGACCTTCTCGCAAAGATCGGCCATCTCGTTGATGAAGGTGATCTTCATGGCGAGGAAGGCGTTCGCGGCGTACTTGATCAGCTCGGAGGTGCGGCGGGAGGTGAAGAGGAGCGGTGCCTGGTTGAGATAGAGCGGCCGATAGACCTCCGTCATGACGCCGCGCGCGCGCTCGTCATTGAGGCCGATGACGATGCGGTCCGGCCGCTTGAAGTCTTCAATGGCTGCACCTTCGCGCAGGAATTCCGGATTGGAGACGATCGCGACATCGGCATCGGGGTTGGTCTCCCGGACGATGCGTTCGACCTCGTCCCCTGTGCCGACCGGCACTGTCGATTTCGTGACGATGACCGTGAAGTCCTTGACGTGCTCGGCGATCTCGCGGGCGGCGGCGTAAACATAGGAGAGGTCGGCATGGCCGTCACCGCGCCTCGAAGGCGTTCCGACCGCGATGAACACAACGTCGCTGTCGGCCACACTCGTCTCCACATTCGTGGTGAAGGAGAGGCGGCCGGCGCGGACGTTGTCTGCAACGAGATGGTCCAATCCCGGTTCAAAAATCGGGATCTCACCGCGCTGCAGCGCCTCGATTTTGTTTGCGTCCTTGTCAACGCAGATGACGTCATGGCCGAAATCGGCGAAGCAGACGCCGGACACGAGCCCTACATATCCTGAGCCGATCATCGTGATGCGCATGAAACTTCAATCCTCTTGCTGGCGCCGGATCCAGAGTCGAGACGCGAAGCCGGCATTGGCGATCGCCCGCGCTTATACACAGGATCACCGGTGCTGCCTATATGCGATGCCTCAGCCGCGACAATTGCGATGCAGGTGTTATGGAAGCCTACTTGCACCCTCGCCATTCTACTAACGCAATTACCTAGGTCCAAAGTGAAACGAAGCCTTTGTACTTTAAGCTTATCATTGCCCATCGCTTGTGAATGGCATCGTGTTGCCGCATGATGAATTGGGCGCAATCGTTCCGCTGGAACGAATATATATTGGGCTGTTCGGGACTATTGCATGAAGTCGAATTTTGCCGTGCGTACAATGCGGGCCGGGGAATTGGAACTGGCTCTGGAATGGGCCCGGCAAGAGGGTTGGAATCCCGGCATCGATGATGCACCGGCTTTCTGGGAGGCCGATCCCTCCGGTTTCCTCGTCGCCGCGATGGGGGAGGTGCCGGTTGGCTGTATCTCCGTCGTTCGTTACGGCGAGAGCTTCGCCTTTCTCGGTCTTTACATGCTGCACCCGGAATTTCGCGGCAAGGGATACGGCAAACTGCTCTGGAACAAGGGCATGGCGCTTGCGGGCAATCGCATTGTCGGGCTGGATGGTGTCGTTGCGCAACAGCAATACTATCACAAGCACGGTTTCGAAACGGCCTATCGAACGCTGCGTTATGCGGGTATTGCCAAGATACCCGACGTTGGAGATCAGGCGGCGCAGGTCCTGCCGGTCACGCATGGCAAGCTTGAAGGGCTGGTACATTACGATGCCGGACTTTTTCCCGGTCTGCGCCACTCCTTCATCAAGGCATGGTGCGGCGCGCCGGAAAGGCGCAAAACCTTCATCGTCGGCGGCGGCAGCCGCGTGCGCGGCTACGGTACCATCCGACGCTGTTTCCACGGCTACAAGATCGGTCCGGTGTTCGCCAACAAACCGGACGTAGCGCGCGCCTTGCTGGCGCGGTTGCTGGTGGAGGCCGGGGGTGAGCCGGTCTATCTGGATGTGCCGATCGACAATACCCGGGCGGTGGAGCTTGCGGAAGAGTGTGGTTTGGCGCCGGTGTTCGAAACCGCCCGGATGTATCGCGGCAAGGCGCCGGAAACGCCGCTCGATCGCGTATATGGCGTCACCACGCTCGAACTCGGCTAGCTCTTCTGCGGCCTTCCTGCGGGAAAATCCTGTTGGACATGCTGATTCGTCATGCAAAAAGCTGAATCTCCTGAGACAACAGGGTCGCTTTCCCAAAAACAAAGCTTTATAGATGCGCGGGTTTGAGCAAGGCGCGTCTCCGTGCGCAGGAAGCGGGAATTGAGAAATGACCAACGTTGTAGTGATCGGTTCGCAATGGGGCGATGAAGGCAAGGGCAAGATTGTCGACTGGCTTTCGGAACGCGCCGATGTGATTGTACGCTTTCAGGGCGGGCACAATGCCGGTCATACGCTCGTTGTCGATGGTGTCAGCTACAAGCTCGCGCTGCTGCCCTCCGGCCTGGTGCGCGGCAAGCTGAGCGTCATCGGCAATGGCGTTGTTGTCGACCCCCATCATTTCGTCGCGGAAGTCGATAAGCTGCGTGCCCAGGGCATTGCCGTTACCCCTGATGTGTTGCGCATCGCAGAAAATGCGCCGCTGATTCTGTCGCTACACCGCGACCTGGATGCCATGCGTGAAGATGCTGCTTCCAACAGCGGCACGAAGATCGGCACAACGCGCCGCGGCATCGGCCCGGCCTATGAAGACAAGGTCGGCCGTCGCGCCATCCGTGTTATCGACCTTGCCGAGCCGGAAACGCTGCCGGCCAAGATCGACCGACTTCTGACCCATCACAACGCCCTGCGTCGTGGCATGGGTGTCGCCGAAATCTCCTTCGATGCATTGCACGAAGAACTGACCTCCGTTGCCGAGCATATCCTGCCGTATATCGATCAGGTCTGGCGCCTGCTCGACGAGCAGCGCAAGGCCGGCGCTCGCATTCTTTTCGAAGGTGCGCAAGGCGCGTTGCTGGACAACGACCATGGCACTTATCCGTATGTGACCTCGTCCAACACCGTTGCAGGCCAGGCGGCGGCCGGCTCCGGCCTGGGTCCGACGGCGCTTGGCTACGTGCTTGGGATTACCAAGGCCTACACGACGCGCGTTGGTGAAGGCCCGTTCCCATGCGAGCTGCATGACGAGATCGGTAAGCATCTGTCGACCGTCGGTCGCGAAGTCGGCGTCAATACCGGTCGCCCCCGTCGCTGCGGCTGGTTCGACGCCGTTCTGGTGCGTCAGACCGTGAAGACCTCCGGCATCACCGGCATCGCGCTTACAAAGCTCGATGTGCTTGATGGCCTCGACGAACTGAAGATCTGCGTCGGCTATAAGCTCGACGGCAAGGAAATCGACTATCTGCCGGCCAGCCAGGCAGCTCAGGCTCGCGTCGAACCGATCTACATCACGCTTGAAGGCTGGAAGGAATCGACCGTCGGCGCCCGCAAATGGGCCGATCTGCCGGCTCAGGCGATCAAGTATGTGCGTCAGGTGGAAGAGCTGATCGGTGCGCCGGTGGCCATGCTCTCGACCAGCCCGGAGCGCGAGGACACCATACTTGTGACGGACCCTTTTGAGGGCTAAACTCATAAACCTATGACGAATCCCGGCCTGGCCGCTCGCCGGGCATCATGAGAAAGTGCTGATGGCGGATTTTGTAGCAGTCATTCGACGGGCCGTTGACGGCCTGACGGACAATACTCCCGAGATGCGGATCAAGGTTTACGATCGGGCTCGTGGTGCCGTTCAACGGCAGCTTGAGAGTATGAAGCCGCGCCCACCTGAGGAAATGCTCCGCCGTCAGCTTGACAAGCTTGAGGCTGCGATCGTCGAGGTTGAGGCCGAACATGCCGAGGCGATGCCGGCGGCGGAGCAGCCAGCCGCTGCAGCGCCTGTCGTGCATCACTATGCCGTGCCCGAACCTGTCGAACAGCATCACGCCGATGCAGAGCACCATCACGAGCCCGAGGCGAATGAACCGGAACCGGTTCCCGCCGAAGTTCATGCCCATGAGGAGCCGAGCGCTCCTCAGCCGGTTCATGAGGAGCCTGTTCACGAAGAGCTCGCCCATGAAGAGCCGGCTGTCTATGCCGAACCCGATCGGTCGCATGAGCATGCACATGCGGAGCAATGGAGCGAGCCTTATCAGGATGTGCATCCTGCTCCAGCCGAGCAGCCCGCCGCTGCCGAGCACCATGTAGATGTTCCCGAGGAGCCGACTCATGAGCCGGTTCTTCATGAAGAACCTCCGGTCTATCACGAAGATCCCCGGCACCATGTCGAAGAGACGCCGCCGGTCGCAGTCGAACCTGTCCACGCCGCTCCTGCGCCTCAGGTTGCGATAACGCCGGTTGATGACGTCATCAATCAGGTGGAGCAGATTTGGGCTGAAGTCGACGCGCCGGTCCGTCACGTTGCACCGGAGCCGGTGGCTCCGCATCGTGACGAACCTTCCATGCCGGCTGCGGCTTTTGCCGACGCGCCATTCGGACATCCGGTGGGTGCGGCAGAGCAAGCGAAGGCGCCGGCCGCCAATACCGGTTTTGCCTGGGATGCGGACGTGTTTGAAGAGATGCAGCCGCTGCCGGCTGCTACTCAACCGGCGCAACCCGTCCGGCAGATGCCGGACAATGCCTTCGAGGATGTCGATCTTTTCGCCGACGCACATCCCACCCGCAAGGCCGAACCCAATGCGGACACGAGTAATGACGGTTGGCGCGAGCTCAAGGAGCTTGCGGGTTTCGACAAGCGCGCGGAAGACGATCGCGGCGGCTTTTCCTCCGTACCGCCCGATCTCGATCAGGCGATGGCGGCAAAGCTGCAAGGCAAAAGCTTTCGCATGGAGCCGAAGCGTCGCCGCTTCAACGTTACCGGCATCGTCCTGACGCTTGTCGGTCTTGCCGTCGTCGGCGGTGGCGGCTATGCGGCTTGGCTTAACCGTGACGCTCTCAACAACATGGTGACCAAGCTCGTCAGCTCCGCACCGAAGAGCGCTTCGACGCCACCTGCCTCGGATACGGCAAGCAAGAACACTGCCAGCAGCGCCCCTGCGGCCGCTCCAACCCAGCCGGCGGCTACTCCGCCGCAGAGCAATGCGGCTGCTACGAAGCCGGCCGGCGCTGGCAACACCGATGTCGCGTCGCTGAACAGCGATCCGAATACCGTCAATACGAAGTTCACACAGCGCCTCCTGTCAAACGGCTCGGAAGAGGATGAAGGGCCGGCTGCAAACGGTCAGCCAGGTGTCGTCGAAGGCAAGTCCGTTGCCGAGCAGAATGTCGCTTCCGCTGCGCCTGCTGCTGCAGGCACACCGCCGGCTGCCGCAACGACGCCGCCGCCTGCAAACAATACGGCTGCGCCGCAGGTTCAGACGCCCGCCGCCAACCCTCCGGTTCCGGCGAACCAGCAGACGCAGACGCCTGCGACCAATCAGCCGCAGGCAGCAATTGCAACGCAACCGCCTGCAACCGCTCAGCAGACTGCTCCGGTTGCCGACGGGCAGAAAGTCTTCCTCTATGAGGAGCGTCTTGGTCAGACGTCGCCCACGGCTTTCCAGGGTACGGTCAGCTGGTCGCTGCAGGAGGGCAAGGGTGCCGACGGCCGGCCTGAGCCTTCCGTCCAGGGTCTTATCAGCGTTCCCGACCGGGGCCTCGCGGCAACAATCACGGTTTCGCGAAATGGGGATCCCTCGCTTCCGGCCAGCCATCTGATCGAGCTTGCCTTCCAGGTGCCCCCGAATTTCGAGGGCGGAGCTATCGACAACGTGCAGCGTGTTGCATTGAAGGCGACCGAGCAGGATCGCGGTGATGCTCTCATCGCAGTGCCTGCCAAGGTCACCGACGATGTCTACATGGTGGCGCTCAACGATTTTCCGGATGCGCGCAAGACCAATCTCGACCTTCTGAAGAACCGCAACTGGATCGATATTCCAGTCGTCTATCGCAACGGCCGTCGTGCGTTGCTGACGATGGAGAAGGGGCCGACCGGTACGGACGCCTTCAACAAGGCGATTGCCGAATGGCAGGCCCTGGGTGGAGTTGCCTCCAGCGGGCAATAAGCGACACGGAATTCAACGGACATGAAAAAGGCGGGCTTGCGGCCCGCCTTTTTCTATTCGATTACCCAAACGCGCTAAGCAGAAGCGTTAAGCCGTTGCCTCGACAACGCGGAGTGCCTTGGCACGCTCCAGCGCATCCTTCTGTACGGCTTCCTGAACCTTCTCGAAGGCACGAACTTCGATCTGGCGGACGCGTTCGCGACTGATGTCGAATTCGGTCGAGAGGTCTTCCAGCGTCACCGGGTCTTCTGCCAGGCGGCGAGCCTCGAAGATGCGTCGTTCGCGATCGTTCAGGACACCCATGGCGCGGGCCAGCATGCGGCGGCGCGTGTCAAGCTCATCCTGTTCGATCAGCACGTCTTCCTGGCTGTCATGATCATCCACGAGCCAATCCTGCCACTGGCCGGAATCGCCTTCGGAAGCCTTGATCGGTGCATTCAGCGAAGCGTCGCCGGAGAGGCGGCGGTTCATCGAAATGACCTCTTCCTCCGAGACATTCAGCTTGGTGGCGATCTCGGTGACGTGTTCCGGCTTCAAGTCGCCGTCGTCGATGGCCTGGATACGGCCCTTCAGCCGGCGCAGGTTGAAGAACAGGCGCTTCTGATTGGCGGTGGTGCCCATCTTCACAAGCGACCACGAGCGCAGGATATATTCCTGGATCGAGGCCTTGATCCACCACATGGCGTAGGTTGCCAGACGGAAACCACGTTCCGGGTCGAACTTTTTCACGGCCTGCATCAGGCCGACATTGCCTTCCGAGACGACTTCGCCGATCGGCAGGCCGTAGCCGCGATAGCCCATGGCAATCTTCGCCACGAGGCGCAGGTGGCTGGTGACGAGTCTGTGCGCGGCCTGACGGTCGGCATGTTCCGCATAGCGCTTGGCGAGCATGTACTCTTCCTGCGGTTCCAGCATTGGGAACTTGCGGATCTCGTCCAGATAACGATTGAGGCCGGCTTCTCCGGCAGCAATGGACGGTAAGGTATTACGGGCCATGAT
>NZ_JAELTU010000163.1 GCF_016429015.1 Rhizobium sp. ASV20 | reverse complement strand
GGATCGGCATGCCAGACAACGCCGCCATCCCCGCCGTCGATGCGCGCCGCGGCGTTCTCGCCCACATGGCTGGCCGGCGTATCGTCGAACTGGTCGATCAGGATATCAAGGTCTCCGACATCCTCACGAAGACGGCTTTCGAAAACGCTATCCGTGTCAATGGCGCAATCGGCGGCTCCACCAACGCGGTACTCCATCTGATCGCTATTGCCCGACGCGTTGGCATCGAGCTTAGCCTCGACGATTGGGACAGGCTCGGGCGTGGCGTGCCGACGATTGTCGATCTGATGCCATCGGGCCGCTTCCTGATGGAGGACTTCTATTACGCAGGCGGTCTTACGACCGTCATGGCGGCACTCGATGAGGCCGGCCTCCTGGATCGCAACGCAATGACCGTGAGTGGCAGGACGGTGGGCGATATCATCGAGAATGCACCGAACTACAACGAAGAGGTCATTCGGCCAGTCGATAACCCGCTCACCAAGGAAGGCGGCATTGCCGTGCTGCGCGGCAACCTTGCGCCGAGCGGCGCCGTGATCAAGCCGTCAGCCGCGACGGATAGTCTGATGCAGCATCGCGGCAAGGCAGTCGTCTTCGAGAATATCGAGCATTATTATGAGCGTATCGATGACCCCGACCTCGATATCGATGCAAACTCGGTCATGGTGCTGAAGAACTGTGGTCCGCGCGGCTATCCGGGCATGGCAGAAGTTGGCAATATGCCGCTGCCGGCGAAGCTCCTAAAGCAGGGCATCTCCGACATGGTGCGCATTTCCGATGCCCGCATGAGCGGGACGGCCTATGGCACGGTCGTTCTCCATGTCGCACCGGAAGCCGCCGCAGGCGGCACTCTGGCCCTGGTTCGAGACGGCGACGTGATCGAGCTCGACGTGGCCGGGCGCAGGCTGGAACTGATGGTATCGGAGGACGAACTAGCGCAAAGACGCGCCGAATGGCAGCCACCGCAACCGCCGCAAGGGGGCTATCAAAGCCTCTATGTCGAGCGCGTCACCCAGGCCGATGCCGGTTGCGATTTCGATTTTCTCGTGGGACGCCGCGATGCCGGCATTCCCCGTCATTCCCACTAGACGGTTTAGATGATGAACAGACAAGTAAACAGTTTCGCTTTATATCCCAGCCTCAAAGGACGAAGCGTCTTCATCACGGGCGGCGGCAGCGGCATCGGCGAGAGCCTCGTCAGACACTTTTGCGCCCAGGGCAGCCGCGTCGCTTTCGTCGACATCGCCGAAGAGCCTTCCCGGCAGCTCGCAACAGCCATAACTGAAGAAGGCGCGGAGCCGCCGCTTTTCATTCCCTGCGATCTGCGCGATATCGAGGCACTTCGCGCGGCGCTCGAGGCGGCCGCCGCCCGAAACGGGCCGATCCAGGCTCTTTGCAACAATGCCGGCAGTGACGATCGCCATCAGACCGAGGATGTGACGGTCGCCTATTGGGACGACCGGATGGCCGTCAACCTGCGTCATCAGTTCTTCGCCGCACAGGCCGCAAGGCCATATATGAAGGCGCTGGGCGGTGGCTCCATCATCAATTTCGGCTCGATCACTTGGATGGTCGGCGACCCCGACTGTCCCGCCTATGTCACGAGCAAGGCGGCGGTCTATGGGATGACCCGGGCGCTTGCCCGCGAACTCGGGCCTGAGCGCATCCGGGTCAACTGCATGGTTCCCGGTTGGGTGATGACCGAGCGGCAGATGCGTCTCTGGCTCACGCCCACTGGCGAAAAGCAGATCGAAGAACGCCAGTGCCTGCCGGACCGGCTTCAACCATCAGACATCGCTCGCATGGCGCTTTTCCTCGCAGCCGATGACAGCGCCATGTGCACGAGCCAGCAGTTCATCGTCGACGGTGGCTGGGTATGACAAATCAACTTATGACAGGGAAAGGTGCAGCTATGCGTCTCGTTCAATTCAAAACGCCTGAGGGCGAGCGCAAGGTCGGCCGCGTCTCGACTGATGGCAATCACCTTCATCCGCTCAAAAACACGCATTCCGTTCGCGAACTTGCCGAAGCGGCAATCACGCGCGGCGCTCCAATCGCAACGCTGGTCGAAGAGCGCGCGACGGCGGAATTGGTGGACTACGACCGCCTGCTTCGCGAAAACCTCGTGCTTTCGCCGCTCGATCACGAAGAGCCCAGCCGTTTTCTCGTGACCGGCACCGGGCTTACCCACACCGGCAGCGCCAATGCGCGCGACAAGATGCATGTGCTTACTCATGGCGAAGGCGCCGCGGAGTCCGACTCGCTGAAGATTTTCCGCATGGGTCTTGAGGGCGGCAAGCCGGCCGACGGCCCGCCGGGCGTACAGCCGGAATGGTTCTTCAAGGGAGTAGGCACCTGTGTCGTCGCGCCGGGAGGTGCCCTGCCGATGCCGGCCTTTGCGCTTGCGGGCGCCGAGGAGGCCGAAATCGTCGGCCTCTATGTCGTCGGGCCGGATGGCAGCCCTTTCCGGATCGGCTACGCGCTCGGAAATGAATATTCGGACCATGTCACCGAAGCAGAAAACTACCTCTACCTCGCTCATTCCAAACTGCGTTCGTGCTCGATCGGACCGGAGCTGCTGGTCGGCGATCTGCCGGACGAGGTTCGTGGCGTTTCCCGCATCCGCCGCGATGGAAAGGTGATTTGGGAGGAGGAATTCCTGTCTGGCGAGGCTCACATGTCTCACTCCATCGCCAATCTAGAACACTATCACTTCCGCTACCCAATGCATCGCAGGCCGGGAGACCTGCATGCCTATTTCTTCGGTGCGGCGGTAATGAGTTATGCCTTCGGCGTCCAGACGGGTCCGGGGGACGAGTACGAAATCGAAGCGGACGTATTCGGCAAGCCGCTTCGCAACCGGGTGGAACTGGCGCCCGACGAAGGGCTGGTGACCGTCACGCAGCTATAGCCGAAACCTGCGCCGATCACATTGACAACACCAACAATAAAGGGAACGGAAATGGGATTGAAAAAACTTCTGACAGCCATGGCAACCGCCGGCTTCGTCGTGTCGATGATGGCATCATCGGCACTTGCTGAAAACCTTCGCGTGCTGGCCTGGGACGGCTATGCCGACAAGGACTGGGTCAAGGATTTCACCGCATCGACGGGCATCGGCGTCGATGTGGTCTTCATCGGCAGCGATGACGAAGCATGGGCCAAGATCAAGGGCAGCGAAGGCAAGGATTTTGACGTCTTCGCCGTCAACACGGCCCAGCTGCAGCGTTACATAGCAGCCGATCTCGTCACGCCAATCGATACCGCCAATCTACCGAACCAGAAGGATGTGCTGCCGCGCTTCCGCGATCTGACCGCGATCCGCGGCGATACCAAGGACAGCAAGGTCTATGGCATTCCCTTCTGCTTCGACTCGATCGGTCTCATCTATGATACGGACAAGGTGAAGCCCGCGCCGACTTCCATGTCGGTGCTCTGGGATCCGGCCTATCGCGGCAAGGTTCTCGCCTACGACAACGGCGAACACAACGTCTCCTTTACCGCGCTGACGCTCGGCTATAAGGATCCCTTCCACCTGAGCGCCGACCAGATCGCCGCGGTGAAGGCCAAGTTGATCGACTTCAAGCACAACGTCCTGAGCTTCTACACGACCGCCGATGAAGCTCAGCAGATCTACAAGAACAACGACGTCGCCCTCATCTGGGCAAATTACGGCCAGCAGCAGCTGAAGGCGCTCAAGGACGTGGGCGCGCACGTAGCCTATGTCAACCCAAGCGAAGGTGCGCTTGCCTGGCTCGACAATTGGGTGATCTCCAAGGGCGTGCATGACAAGGCTGCGGCGGAGAAATGGATCAACTTCATGATCTCGAAGACAGTGAGCTCTCAGCTGTCCGAGCGCACGGGCTTCGGCAACACGGTCACGGAAACCGCGAGCGCCCATGGCGACGACAAGCTGATCTGGCTCGACAACGTCGAAGATCCGCTGAAGCGCTCGGACCTCTGGAACGAAATCAAGGCCACGCCCTGATCGCAAGCCGGATTGTCTTCATGCGGCGGCCCGACCGTTTTCGGGCCGCTTCCGAACCATATCGAGTGATACAATGACCCAATCGCTGGACCTGCTTAGCCTGCAGTCCGTCTCTAAGTCCTATGGGGCGGTGCCCGTCCTGCACGACATCGATCTCTCCATCCGAGATGGAGAATTTTTGACCGTGCTCGGCCCTTCCGGCTCCGGCAAGACGACGGTGCTGCGCCTCATCGGCGGCCTTGAAGCCGTAACCTCCGGACGGATCATTCTTGACGGAGACGACATCAGCCGGATGCCGATCAATCGCCGACCGTTCAATACCGTCTTCCAGGACTATGCGCTTTTCCCGCATATGTCGGTCGCAGCCAATGTCGGCTATGGTCTTTCCATCCGCCACAGGCCGCGGCAGGAAATCAGGAAGCGTGTCGGTGAAGCCCTCGATCTGGTTCAGCTCGGCAAATTTGCCGATCGCTACCCCGCGCAACTGTCCGGTGGCCAGCGCCAGCGCGTGGCACTGGCACGCGCCCTCATCTGCCAGCCGCGCCTTGTCCTGTTGGACGAGCCGCTTGCAGCACTTGATCTTGAACTTCGTCGCCAGATGCAGGAATTCCTGAAATCGATCCAGCGCGAGGTCAAAACGACCTTCCTATTCGTCACCCATGACCAGGAAGAGGCCATCGGCATGGCCGACCGCATCTGCGTCATGCAATCGGGCCGCATTCGCCAGCTCGGAACGCCGCATGACCTCTACTATCGACCGAGCTGCAAGTTCGTCGCCAAATTCTTTGGCGAGAACAATCTGGTGTCCGGCAGGCTGGCCGAGAGCGACGGGACCATGCGCGCCATCGATACCGGGCTTGGGCGGCTCCATTGCTCCATCGATGGCCAACCGGACTTGCGGTCCGCGCCAAACGGAACTTCGGCTTTTGCCGTGTTCCGGCCGGAGGCACTGCACACTGCCGAAGCGGGGGATGATTTGAACCGCTTTTCCGGTTCTGTCGAGGAACTTGCCTTTGCCGGCTCCTCGACGGTTGCTCACATCAACTCGAGCGGCGAACGGCTGAGGCTGCGCCAACCGAGCCGCATATCAGGAAGCACGCTGCGACCGGGCGAAACCATGGATCTATCCTTTGCACCCGGCGACTCCTATCTGGTGCTATCATGAATCGACGTGGCACGCGCTATTCCATCCTCGTGACCCTGCTCGCATTTGCGATCCCGGTCTTCTTCGTCCTGCTGCCGCTGATTCTCTTTCTCGGCTACAGCTTCCTGAGCGTCGATCACGGCACGATCAACTACACGCTCACATTCACCAATTACGTACGCTTCCTTACGGATCCGGTATTTCTGCCGGTCTTCTGGAGTACCTGTCTCCTTTGTTTGTCGGTGGCGGTCATCTGCGTGGCTCTCGGCTATCCCGCCGCCTATTTCCTGACAACGCTTCAGGGCCGGTGGCGATACATCATGCTGATGCTGATGCTGGTCCCGCTGCTGATGAGCTATGTGATCAAGATATATGCCATCCGCAGCATTCTCGGCCAGAACGGCGTCCTCAACTCGATGCTGGTCGGTTTGGGCATACTCGACCAACCCTCCACGCTCTTCGTCTTCAACATGAATGCGATCCTGTTGACGTTGACGCTTCTGCTCATTCCCTTTGCTATCTTGCCGATCTTCCTCACGCTCGAGCGCATTCCGCAAGTGCTGCTGCGCGCTTCGGACGATCTGGGCGCCAGCCGGTTCCAGACATTCCTGCGCATCACACTGCCGCTGAGCCTTCCCGGCGTGACGTCTGCGGCGAGCTTCGTCTTCGTTCTGGCGATCGGCGACTTTCTGACCCCCCAGATGGTCGGCGGCGTCAGCGGTTTCACCTTCGGGCGCATCCTCTACAGCCAGTTCGGCACGGCCTATAACTGGCCCTTCGGCGCCGCGCTTTCCGTCGTGCTGGCGGTGGTGGTGATCGCAGCGATCCTGCTTGGGGAACAGGCCGGCCGGCAGCGGGGGTTGTCACGATGAATGGTCGCAGCAATCTACCGACAGTCCTTTTGGCAGGCATCACGGCCTTGGTGGCGATCCTGCTCTACAGTCCGCTTTTCGTTCCCATACTATCCTCGTTTTTCGATCTCAATCATGGCCAGGTTGACTGGTCCCAGCCGACGCTGTCGTCCTACAAGGCGCTAGCGGAAAACAGCGATGTCCTGGCCGCACTGAGGGCAACGCTGATCGTCGGTGTCTGCACGGTCATCCTGTCCGTCGTATCAGGCACGCTTCTGGCGCTCTATTATCACGGCCGACGTGCCGGCCGGGGAGCGCTCCAGTTCATCATTTTCCTCCCTTTTCTGATGCCGCCGGTCATCAGCGGTCTGGCGCTGCTGATTTTCTTCCGGGAGATCAATTTCGATCGTTCTCTGGTGACAGTGATCATCGGACATACGGTCTTCGTGCTCGCGATCGTCTATCGGACAATCCTGACCCGACTTCAGTCGATGAGCAGCACGCTCGTCGAGGCCTCCTATGACCTTGGAGCAAACGGCTGGCAGACCTTCTGGCGCGTGATCCTTCCGAACCTGTCGAGCGCGATGGCGGGCGGCGCCGTCCTTGCCTTTGCGCTGTCTTTCGACGAGACGATGATCACGATCCTCGTCACGGGGACGGAGAGCACGCTGCCGGTGCGGCTCTGGGCAATGATGCGATTGGGTTTTTCTCCCGATATCAACGCCCTGGTCGCGCTGATTTTGTTGTTCGCAGTGCTTCTGTGCATGCTGACGGCAAGGCTTCTCATCCCGCGACAGATGGCGCGCTTTCACGCCTAGACCATCGGCCTCGATTATCGGCGAACGTGTTGAAACATATCGTGGACATGCCGCGACATCGGCGTCACGGCATTCCGAGATGTGAAACACGGCCTATTTCATGGTCGTATCAAGCAGATCCAATGCAAGGTCGGTATCGAGACCATCTGGGTCCTTCAGGTCCGCTTCGTCATACCAGCTCTGATCCGCCTCGGGATGCGGACCTACGAGGCCGACGCGACCCTTGCCGAAACTATAGACCGCAGCGGCAATATCGTGATTGGGGTAGACTGCGAGAACCGTCGCCCCCTTTTCAGGTAGAATGTTGCCATCCTGATAGTAGACCCAACGCTTCTTGTCCCGCCAAATGACGGGCGTAACCGTGTCCTTGTCATTCTGCACCAGAGAACCCGGACGCCCGACATAGGAATCAGGTGAACCTTCTATCAGCTCAAACCCCGGAGATCCCGCAAGATAGGCACCCATGCAGATGCCGAGGTAGCGGCCGCCCTTCTGCACGAAACTCCGGACAGCCGCTATTGAGTCCTGGCCGATGTCCTTGGCCGCTGCCTCGACATCATCACCTCCACCCGGTTGGACATAGAGTGTCGCCCGGGAAAGGGTGTCGGCGTTGATCGGTTTATCCTTCGGGCCGACATACTCTATGCGAAAGCCGTAGCGTGATCTCTTCAGAACCTCGGCCACTGTTTCGGAGCAACCGTCACAACCGGCCGGTCCCCGATAAATTAGAGCAAGCGGACGTTGCTTGGTCACATCCGGCTCGGCCTGCTGCGACCAGCCGGGCTGCGAGCCAAGCAGTAGAGATATCGCGGAAATGAAGATCGTTGCGAAAAGGCGTAAATGGCGCATTTCAATATTACCTCGTTGTTGTAATTTGGATGCCGACGCGCAGGTTCGACGCGCGTCGCTCTGTTCTTCTGCAGAGCGGGAACAGCAGCATGATCGCCTGGCTGCCGGGTATCCGACGCTGAAATGTGAGGGCCACCTTACCGACCTTCGCGATCGGTTCGATGCCCAGCGATTCATGCCGAGGTGATACGGGTTGCTATTCCGAAGTGCGCCGCGACAGCGCGCAGCGGGGGCTTTTCAACAGGCAGCTGGACGGAAGGAACCCACCCGAACCGCCGATTGGTTAGAGCCAGCTTCTACAAGCAAAAAGATCTATAGGGAGATGGTTGACTGCCGGCGCGCTGAACACGCGTCTGAACTCGAATATGCCGGGCATAGCCGACATCGCTTTGCCAATGTGAAGGTCGCTCATATGCCGCCCTCCTTGTGGGCTTGGAGATACCGGCAGCAGGCGGCTGGAGATCAACTATTCACTGCAGTTCCAACTGCTAGAACGGAATAATGGTCAATATGTGTTTGGGTTGTTAGGCCTATTTGGCCTATTCGGCGAGTTTGGTCTGTTGGGGTGGTTCGAACCATCCCATACGTCTCTGTCATAATAGGGTCGATGCCACCGTGGCCTATAGCCATCATCGTCATGCCAATGTCTGCGATGGTCGCCGGTGTCGTCACACGAACTGATCGATATCGTTGTGAACACGACTGCGGCAACGGCTTTCCAATTTACCGTCATCATAGGGCTCCGTCACTTGTGTTGTATGCTGAGAGCCTGATGACGGCACGTTACGTGGGCATTGCCGTTATAATGACTTGGAATTAATCTATCGGAGAGCGATGGTGGCTATGTCAGCGCCGCAATTCCGCGCATTATCTGGTGCAGCTGCTCATCCGGCAGCATCGATCAGCGCCATTTGACAGGCACACAATGTGCTGCGATTGCAACCAGTGGAAGCCCCTGCGTACCGACGCGGTGGTATCGCGCGTGAAGAGCGGCGTAAGGGTGACGGGCAAGCTCGTCAAAAGCGCCCGTCATCCCAATTTCTGCCATTTGCCGGCCGCCGGATTACGTCTGCGCCGCGCTCAACTGCTGATCGACCAAGGCCAGCCAATAGTTGACGCCATGGATGATTGCGTTGTCATTGAAGTCGTATGCGGGGTTGTGCAAATCGGCACTGTCGCCGTTGCCGAGCCAGATGAAGGCACCGGGCCGCTTTTCCAACATATAGGAGAAGTCTTCCGAACCCATGGTCGGCGGGTAGTTGTCGTTGACGTTTGCATCGCCCGCGACGCGCCGGGCGGCTGCAACCGCGACCTTGGTCTTTTCCGCATCGTTCACGGTGACCGGATAGCCGGGACGCCAGTCGATTTCGGCTTCCGCGGAAAACGCCTTGGCCGTCATGGTCACCACTTCGCGGAAGCGAGCTTCCACTGCCTTGCGCGTTTTCGGCTGCATGGTGCGGATCGTGCCGCCAATCTGCACGGTGGCCGGGATGACGTTCAGCGCCTTGTCGTTGCCGCCGTTGACATAGGTAATCGAAACCACCACCGGATCGAAAGGATCGATGAAACGCGAGGCGATGGACTGAAGCGCGGTGATCATATGGGCCATGACGACGACGGGATCGTGACTCAGATGTGGCGACGCCGCATGGCCGCCCTTGCCGTTGATCGTGACGACGAAGCGGTCACCGCCGGCCATAAGGGGGCCGCTGCGGGTCGCAAAGGAGCCAACAGCGAGGCCAGGCTCATTGTGCATACCGTAGACTTCTTCGATGCCGAAACGCTCGAGCACCCCTTCCTCGATCATGACGCGGCCACCGCCGCCGCCTTCTTCGGCCGGCTGAAAGATCAACACCACCTTGCCGGCAAAATCGCGATTGCCGGCAAGATGCTTGGCGGTCGCAAGCAGCATGGCAGTGTGGCCGTCATGCCCGCAGGCATGCATCATGTTCGGCACCTTGGAGGCGTGCGGAAGGTTGGTCTGCTCCGACATCGGCAGGGCGTCCATGTCGCAGCGAAGGGCGATCGTCTTACCGCTGCCGAGCTTGCCGTTGATCACGGCGACGACGCCTGATTTCGCAAGGCCGGTGACCACTTCATCGCAGCCGAAAGCCTTCAATTTCTCGATAACGAGCGCCGATGTCTTCGGCAGGTCAAAGAGAAGTTCGGGATGCTGGTGAATAGTCCGGCGCCAGCCTTTTGCCTCTTCGGCAAGGTCGGCAAGGGTGGGATCGAAGGTCATTGGAATTTACTCTTGCGATGTCTAATGGGAGCGGCGAACGATCCTAGTCCGGATCGGACAGGTTTCAGGAAGAAAGCGTGTAGTCACTTTGCAGCCGTTCGGAAATAGCGACGACCGCACCGGCCTCCACGATCGTGTCACCATGGATAACGAAAGCATCATCGCAGATATGATGAACAAGGCCAAGATCGCGCTCGCTGACGCAGATCAACAAAGTTCGTGTCAAAGGTCCCACAGAAGACGATGCTTCAGACAATGGAACCCACTCGCAAAAAAGCGAGTGGGTCCGCGACTGACGGAAACATTGCGGGAAAGCGTAAGCGGGTTGCGCTTTAGAATTCCTCCCACTCGTTCTTCGCATCAACAGCGGCGTTGCCGTTGAAGGCGGTGGCGAGTTTTCGGTTGAGAGCTCGAGCTGGGGACGTGCGCGCGGTATCGTTCGCTTTCGCCGCCCGTACTGTACCGGTCGCGGCTGCGCCTTCCAGTCGGAACTGGGTGACGAGTTCCCGCAATCGCACGGCTTCACCCGCAAGCGTATTGGATGCCGCATTGGATTGCTCGACCATGGCAGCGTTCTGCTGGGTCGTCTGATCCATCGCATTGACGGCCGTGTTGACTTCGGCAAGACCGACCGATTGCTCCTTGGCGGAGGTGGCGATCGATTCCATATGCTTGTTGATCTCGACGATGAAGCCGCTGATGGTATTCAAGGCCGAACCGGCATCCCGCACCAGCTTGACGCCGCCTTCGACTTCCGTGGAGGAGTTTTGAATCAGCCCCTTGATCTCCTTGGCAGCCTGCGCCGAGCGCTGGGCGAGTTCGCGAACTTCCTGCGCGACGACGGCGAAACCCTTGCCGGCCTCGCCTGCACGGGCTGCCTCAACACCGGCATTGAGCGCCAGCAGATTCGTCTGGAAGGCGATCTCGTCGATGACACCAATGATGTTGGAAATCTGCTGCGAGCTCTCCTCGATCTTGCGCATGGCCTCCTCTGCGTGGGAGACGACCTTGGCGGATTCGGCAGCGGCGCGATTGGCGCGCCCGGCGACATCCTTGGCTTCTTCAGTGCGCTTGCTCGAATTGGCCACGTTTACCGTGATCTCGTCGAGCGCGGCAGCCGTCTCCTCCAGCGAGGCCGCCTGTTGCTCGGTGCGCTTGGACAGATTGTCCGTTCCCGAAGCAATTTCGCGCGTGCCCGTGTCCATTGTCGAAATCGAGTTCGAGATTTCGGAAAGCGTGGAGCCAAGCTGGGCCACGGACCGGTTGAAGTCGTGACGCAGCGCTTCGAAGTCCTGAGCGAAGGCTTCGTTGAGCTGAAAGGCAAGGTCGCCGCCCGCCAGGCGCTTCAAGCCGACAGCAAGCCCGGAGGTCGCCACGCGCAGCCGCTCCGCGGCATCCGCCTCTGCCTTCTCCTGCATGGCAATGCGCTCGACTTCAGCGCGCTTGCGGCCTTCCTCAGCCTCTCGCTCCAGCCGGCGGTTGGCGATGGCGCCCTGGCGGAAGACTTCCAGCGCTTTACCCATGTCGCCGATCTCGTCATTATTCCTGGCAAGGCCAATGTCGAGATCAAGCTGGCCTTCGGCCACCTGCTTCATGGAAAGGCCGAGTTTGTTCATGCCACCGATGATGCGTTTGAAGGTGACGAAGCCGATAATCATCAGCATCAGAACCAGCGCCGACATCGCAACGAGGGTCAGCATCCAATAGAAGGAGGCGCTGGCATTCGCGCGGTCGACCGCCCCCTGGGTTCGCTCCTCCAGCTTCACGAAAAAGGCATCGACCGGCTTCATGATGTCGGCTTTGAACTTATGATATTCTGGGGAATCGAGCATGGCTGCGGCTTTTGCCTTGGCCTGCGGCCCTAAGGTCGCTGCATTGTCCACCAGGCCCATCGCCTCGGTTTCCATCTTCACCAGCGCGTCCGAGCGCTTGCCCGCTTCGGCAAGAAGCGCGAACTCGTCGTCGGTGAAACCTGCCTGCTTCATCAGATCCTGAAGCGAGACGGCCGGTCCGTCAGGACGCGGCTTGGGATCGCCGCCGGCAACGAAGTCCCAATAGATGCGGTTATAGTCCTGCGGGCGCGGGCGCGTTCCGTTGCGGATCTCGATGACGGCGTTGTACTGGCTTTTAAACGCGGCATCGCCGGTTTCCGCATAGGTCCGAGCCATGCGGGTCAAATCGTCGGAGGATCGGCGAAAGTTCTCGGCCAACAGGTAGGACTTGTACTTCTGATCGTAGGCGCTGGCGACTTCTCCGACGGCGCCGGCATAGCCCCAGAGGCTGCCGATCAACCCCGTAATCGCGACAGCGGCGGCGGCGGCGAGAACGAGAAACTGCGTTTTTATTCTCATGGTCGAAATGTCCTGGGTGTGCATCTCTGTTGCCGCGCCGAAGTCATTTCTGACGTCAAGAAGTCATGCCACACATCTATGTCTATTCAGCCCGACGACATCGTCGGAATGTTTGCGAGAGTTGCTTAGTTTGGTTAGGGAATTGATAATTTCAGCGATTTTCTCTGCATAAAAACGTTTTCTACTCGCGCAGACCAAGGATCAGCTTCGCCAACCGATCAAAGTTTCACGCTCCACAGCCAGCGTTGCATGAGCGGGTCACGATGTATTTGTCCCGATGCAATTTTTGCTTGTCAGACGCTATGCGAGCCAAGCATCTGGTGTACTTCATGCAGCGCCATTCCGGGCTTGTCGCCGGCGGCGGTCATCATGCCCCGGCCATTTCTGCCGCCGCCTTTGCGAAGCACTCTCATCGCATCGATGACCCTCTCAAAGTCACCGCCGTCTTCAGGATAGGATGGAGGCGTTTGGCCAGCGATGACGCCGCGGTGAAGCATCTGAACCTTGTAAACATAGCGCGGCTCGTCGATGCTCCAGTGTTCCATACCCTTCGAAACCCTGTACCAAGTGCCGGAGGGATGGGGCTCGCTTGCGGGTACGTCTATATAACTGATCGGAAAATAGACCTTGAGCATCACCGGTTCCCCATTTTCGGTGCTGTGTAACGCGCATTTAAATGCCGCCTGCAAGGAACCCGCTTCCCCCAAATGGGTGACGCGCAACAAGATGCAGTTAAATCGGAAGGGCGCAAAGCGTACCAATCGCAGCCCACGATGCTGGCGCAGCGGCAGGCTCTATTTTCCGAGGTGTCTGGCTCGACACTTCGCCGGCCGGAGCTTTCGGGGTGATGTTGGTCGGTTCAGTCTGGCTCTCGGGTAGAAGAAGACCAAGCCTGCAGTGGTTGCGCATGCGAGCAAGACAAGATCCAGTCTCTGGACCAAGCCTGCCAGAAGAAGCCCCGCCCCCAGCAAGTTGTAGTAGAGTAGGCTGAGGATCGCACCGGCAGTGCCGAGGCGATCAGTATAGGCCTTCAGCGCCCGTGACAGGATATTCGGGATCGCGATCGCATAGGCGCCTGCGATTACCGCCATGCCGAGCAGAATCGCAGGGCCATTTGCAAACAGCATGACGAGCATGGCGCCTGTAACCAACAATAGAATACCGAGACCCGTGAGCCTTTCCGCGCCCCACCCCCGCCGTAGCAGCCGCGAATTCGCAACGGCAGCGATCACGGAAGCTGCCGCCAACACAATGCCGCTACGCCCGAAATCGGTCCACGATCCCTCCAGTCTGGCGAATAGAAAGGAGCCAAGCTGATAGTAGCCGAAAATCGCAAGGTTAAAGACCGAAACCAATAGCGCACTACGCCATATCGCCCCATCAAGCAGCATCCGGTGGAGCGTCGACCGGAAAGGGGCCACCGTGATTGATGCCGGCAAGGTTTCCGGCCAGAGAATGCTGCTCGCGGTGAGCAGTGCTGCTGCGAGCAGCCCAAGCGCTGCAAAGATCCCTTCATGCCCGGTGATCGCGGCTATTTCCTCGCCTGCGAACATGCCGACTGCGGGGCTTATCGCCAAGGCCATCCCGAGAAGCGAGAAGACGCGCCCCAGGCTTTCGCCGTTATAACTATCGCGCAGCGCCGTCTGCGTGACAATCGAGCCGACCGCCGCACCGAAAGCCGACAGGAGCCGCGCTCCGAGCAGGTGACTGAAGTCAGGCGCGATCAGCGCCCACCCCGCACCAAGCGCATAGAGGGTCAAGCCGGCGAGCAATGTCGGCCTACGTCCCCATAGATCGCAAAGCCTTCCCCAAACCACGACGCCGAGCGCGAAGCCCACGAACCAGAGCGACAAGGTCTGACCGACATCTTCCGGCCTGACCTGGTAACGGTTCGCGATCAGCGGGAGAGCCGGGCTATAGATCGTTTCGACGATCTGGGGAAAGCTGAGTAACAGGATGATAAGTGCAAGCGGTGGACGAGAAGACATGGGCGTTCCGAATATGAAAGACGATTTCTCGCCTTCTAGCCACAAGCCGCCGTGTCGATTACAAACAAAAAGACAAAAAACATCGGAAATCAGACAATGCCATGGATTGCTCCGGATACCCTCTTTGATCCCGACGTGATGGCGGAGCCAATTACCGGCATTGCATCACGGCTCGTCCAACATGATTCCCTTTTTCATCGGCACGAGAGGGGACAGTTGCTTTTCGCCTATGCGGGGTCGATCAGGATCACGATGCCGAGACTGATCTCGATGCTGCCGCCGATCCGACTGATGTGGATTCCGCCGGGGATCGAACATCGTGTGCAAATTCAAGGCGAGGTCGAATATCGCTCGATCTATCTCGATCCAGCCCGAATAGCGCCGATCGCGCCTGAGCCCGCCATTCTGTCGATGACGCCGCTTCTACGGGAGGTATTCGAGCGGATCAGCCACAAGCCTTTCGATACAGACTGGTCGCAGGGCGCCGCACATAATCTGTTTGCCGTCTGCCTGGACGAACTACGTGCCGCGCGGCACGAACCTATGCTTCTGCCGGTGCCGACCGATCCTCGCCTCGCCCGGCTCGATCTGGAGAAGCTGCCCCCGGAACTTGAGGTGCTCTCCCTGCGGCTCGCCGTCAGCGCTCGTACGCTCACCCGTATTTTCCGTCGTGAGGCGGGCATGAGCTATCAGACCTGGCGTCAGAACTGGCGCCTCCTGCAGGCGGTAGACCTTCTGGCATCGGGTCGGAGCGTCACATCCGTCGCCTTCGAGTTGGACTTCGCAAGCGATAGCGCATTCATCGCATTCTTTCGCCAGATGACCGGACAGACGCCGCGGCGCTACATCCTGCAGCAATAGACGTCACATCGCCTGAGGAAGCCTTGATCTCCTAGGCCAAGCCTTCCGCGACGGCATAGGTCGCTAGCACGTCCTGAATGCTGTTTTCCGTTGGAAGCAAAGCGCGCGCCGTTATGGAATCGAGGTGATGCGCCATGAGCGCGGCCGCCTCCTCGGTCTTGCCGGCAATCAACGTGTCCAGCAGATCCCGATGTTCGGACACTGCACATTCCGAGGAATGGGGCCGGCCGTAAAGGGCAAGGATCAGAGAACTTCTGGCGACCAGCTCGTTCACATAGCGGATGAGGCTGGCGTTGTTGGTCATCTGCGCGAGAAGTGTATGGAATTCACCGGCGAGACGGATCGATGCGGCATGTTCTGTCCTCGCCGCTTCCTCGCCGGCAATATGCGCCGACAGGGTGTCGATCTGCTCTCGCGTCAGGTTTCCCGAAAGCGTTTCGACGACGAGGCGCTCCAATGCCATCCGCGTGATAAAGAGGTTTCGTCCTTCCTCCAGGCTCGGGCGTGCAACCGCAGCCCCCTTGTTCGGACGCAGTTCCACCAGCCCTTCCTGGCTTAAACGAACCAGCGCTTCCCGAACCAGCGTCCGGCTGACCCCCAAACGCTCGCCAATCGAATCCTCCGGCAGTTTTGAGCCGGGCGGCAACGCCTGATCGATAATCGCTCGCTTCAATGCGCGATGAACGGCCTGAGAGCGGCCACCGCCTGCATCGCTCGTCTTCTTCGCCATTCCTGACTCCCAATGTTCAATCGATTTGACACATCGAATTGCATACGAAGATCGTATGTGTCCAGCCATTTATTGCCTGGAAACGCTGAAGTGCCCGCCCGCGCCGGCGACTTGTGGGATCACTATTTGCGTCATTGCGGCAAAATACGCTTTACCAAGCCCAAAATGCATGCATTAATAGCTATAAATTGCATACAATAACAGAATTCAAAAATTGGGAACAATCACATGCTTGCCTTCGTCATCAAACGAATGCTTGGCCTAGTGCCAGTGATCCTGGTCGTCTCGATCGTCGTCTTCCTTCTACTGCGGCTCAGTCCCGGGGACCCAGCGGTCGTGATTGCCGGCGACAATGCCGACGCCGCCACGATCGAGCGGATCCGCGCCACCCTCGGGCTCAATCAGCCCTTGACGAGCCAGTTCCTGATATGGGCCGGCTCGCTCCTGCACGGAGATCTGGGCGTGTCGGTTTTCTCGAACATCCCCGTGACGCAGCTCATTCTGCAGCGCCTGGAACCAACGGCTTCGCTTGCTCTGACGACACTCATTTTCTCGATCGTAATCGCGATCCCGCTCGGCACGATCGCCGGCGCCACCGCCGGAAGCTGGCTGGATCGGACGCTGATGCTCGTCTCCGTTCTCGGCTTCTCCATCCCCGTCTTCGTGCTGGGATACTGCCTGATCTACGTGTTCTCGCTGCATCTTCATCTTCTGCCGGTTCAGGGCTTTTCGAGCATTCGCGGGGGCATCTTCCCCTTTCTGTCGAGCATCGCTTTGCCGACAATCACGCTGGGGCTTGCCTATCTCGTGCTGATCGCGCGCATCACCCGGGCGAGCGTTCTCGAAATGATGGGCGAGGACTTTATCCGGACGGCCCGCGCCAAAGGCGTCAAGGAACGCATCGTCGTCACAAGACACGCCTTGCGCAATTCAGCGATTCCGATCCTGACCGTTATCGGCATCGGCGTCGCGCTGCTGATCAGCGGTGTCGTCGTGATCGAGACGGTATTCAACATTCCAGGCGTCGGGCGCCTCGTGGTCGATGCAATCCTGAAACGGGATTATCCGGTGATCCAGGGCGTGATCCTGATGTTTTCCGGCGTCTATGTCCTGATCAACCTGATCATCGACATTGCCTATGCGTTCCTCGATCCAAGGGTGCGGTACTGATGAATTCCTCTGCTTCTCTTTCCGCTGCGCCGACCTCGACAAGGCGTTCATTGCCACCATTCTTGCGCCATCCGTCCGTTCTTGTCGGCGGTCTACTCATTGCGACAATTGCTCTTGCGGCGATTTTCGCTCCCTATCTCGGCACGGTCGATCCTGGCCGCATCGCCCCCGGCATGCGTCTGAAGCCGCCATCGGAAATTGCCTGGTTCGGCACCGACCTGTTCGGCCGCGACGTTTACAGCCGCGCCATCTACGGGGCTCGCAGCTCCCTGCTGATCGGGCTCTGCGTCGCAACGGCAGCGCTGGTCATCGGTGTTACGATCGGTCTGGTGGGCGGCTATTTCCGTTGGGTCGATGCCGTGGTCATGCGCGTCATGGACGGCCTCATGGCGATCCCGACATTCCTGCTCGCGATTGCGCTCGTCTCCCTCACCCGCGCCAGCATTACAACCGTTGTCGTCGCCCTCACCGTTCCCGAAATTCCGCGTGTCGTCAGGCTTGTGCGCAGCGTCGTGCTGACGGTGCGCGAGGAGCCCTATGTCGAAGCGGCAATCTCCGTCGGAACATCGACACCGGCAATCCTCTTCCGTCATCTGCTTCCCAGCACCTATGCGCCCCTCATGGTGCTTGGCACTTATATCTGCGCATCCGCCATTCTGATCGAAGCCGGCCTCAGCTTCCTCGGAACGGGCCTGCCGCCGGAAATCCCCAGCTGGGGCAACATGATTTCGGAGGGCCGCACCTTTTTCCAGGTCGCACCTCGTCTTGTCTTCCTGCCGAGCCTTTTCCTGGCTCTGACTGTGCTTGGTATCAATCTTCTCGGGGATGGCTTGCGCGATGCCCTCGACCCTCGAATTGCAAAGGGGAT
>NZ_JAELTU010000162.1 GCF_016429015.1 Rhizobium sp. ASV20 | reverse complement strand
GCTCCAGCTTGCCCGGCATCGGCAGGTTCAGCATGCGCAGCCGGTCGAGATGCACGCTCTGGCGGCGTACCGTCGACCACAGGCCGAGAATATCGGCTCGCTCGTAAAGCACCCGGTGAAAATCCTTATCGAGCGAATCGAAGAGATCGTAGGTCTCCGGCGACATTACATGCTTCTGCCTGGAAAGAACGACCTCCAGGGCCGCTGCCGTTTCCTTGGCCGAATGGAGCGTCAGGCGGCGGACGGCCTCGAGCTCGATGGACAGCCGCAGGAAGTGCGCTTCGGTGGCGTTGCGGACATCGATCCGCGAAACGACGGTCGCATATTGCGGATAGACTTCGACCAGCCCTTCCTCCTCCAAGCGGATCAAAGCGTCGCGCACGGGGGTTTGGCTGACATTGAACTCGCTTTGCAGCGACATGCGCGACAGGACGGTCGTCGGCGGCAAGCCCATGGAAAGAATGCGCGATCTCAGGATCTCCAGGATCTGTGGCGCCACCTGGCGGGAGCGATCCAGCGCGAATTCTTTCGGATTGAGCTTCACTGGCGGCCTTTCTGATTGGAGCATCAGCTCATTAAGCACAGTTTGTGACTTGATGCACTGATACATTAGTGCTTTAGTCCAACCTTGCCAACTGCGCTTCACCTGAGTTGGACCAACCGGGAGGAATTGGGTGATCGGAAGCAAGAGCCCGAGAAGCGGCGCAGACGGAAGCCCGGTGCAACGGTGCTCGTTTCGACCCAAATGTAAAAACAAGGCTCGATAACTATGAACAGCAGGAAGAAGCCCTCGGATCTGCGCAGCGCCAGATGGTTCGCGCCGGACGACCTCAGAAGCTCGGGGCATCGCTCCCGCACCATGCAGATGGGCTATGCGCCCGAGGAATGGGCGGACAAGCCCGTTATCGCCATCCTCAACACATGGTCGGACGCCAACCCGTGCCACGCCCATTTCAAGCATCGCGTCGAGGACGTGAAGCGCGGCATCCTGCAGGCCGGCGGCTTCCCGCTGGAACTACCGGCCCTGTCGCTCTCGGAAAGCTATGTGAAGCCGACGACCATGCTCTATCGCAACATGCTGGCGATGGAAGCGGAAGAACTCCTGCGCTCGCATCCGGTCGACGGCGCCGTACTGATGGGCGGCTGCGACAAGACCACGCCCGGCCTCGTCATGGGCGCGCTTTCCATGGGACTGCCGATGATCTACCTGCCGGCCGGCCCGATGCTGCGCGGCAATTATCGCGGTGAATATCTGGGCTCCGGCTCCGATGCCTGGAAATTCTGGGACGAGCGCCGCGCCGGCACCATTTCCGAGAAGGAATGGGTCGATGTCGAAGCCGGCATTGCCCGTTCCTACGGTCACTGCATGACAATGGGTACGGCGAGCACGATGACGGCGATCGCCGAGGCGCTCGGCTTGACCCTGCCCGGTGCCAGCTCCATCCCTGCCCCGGATGCCAACCACATTCGTATGTCTTCAGCCGTCGGCCGCCGCATTGTGGAAATGGTCTGGGAAGATCTCGTTCCCACAAAGATCGTCACGCAGGCCGCCGTCAACAATGCCGTCGCTGTCGCGATGGCGACGGGCTGTTCCACCAACGCCGTCGTGCATCTGATCGCCATGGCGCGACGCGCCGGCACCAACCTTTCGCTCGACGATCTCGACAGGGCTGGACGCACGACGCCGGTGCTTGCCAATATCAGACCGACCGGAAAAGCCTATCTGATGGAGGATTTCTATTATGCCGGCGGCCTGCGGGCGCTGATGGCGAAGCTTTCGTCCAAGCTCGATCTCTCAACGCTCACTGTCTCCGGCGTCACCCTCGGCGAAACGCTGGAGGGCGCGAAATGCTACAATGACGACGTGATCCGCTCGCTCGACAATCCGGTCTACCATGAAGGCTCTCTCGCAGTACTCAAAGGCAACCTTGCGCCGACAGGCGCCGTGATCAAACCGGCCGCCTGCGACCCGCGTTTTCACAAGCATCAGGGACCGGCACTCGTCTTCGACAGCTATCCGGAGATGAAGAAGGCGGTCGACGATGAAAATCTCGACATCACGCCTGATCACGTCATGGTGCTACGCGGCGCCGGTCCGCAGGGCGGCCCCGGCATGCCTGAATGGGGCATGTTGCCGATCCCGAAGGCCCTGCTCAAGAAAGGGCACAGGGATATGCTCCGCCTCTCCGATGCCCGCATGAGCGGCACGAGCTACGGCGCCTGTATCCTGCACGTTTCGCCGGAATCCCATGTCGGTGGCCCGTTGGCGCTGCTACGCAACGGCGACACCATCCGCCTCGATCTCGAGGCGCGGCGCATCGACATGCTTGTCGGCGAAGACGAGTTGCAGCGGCGACGCGACGCCTGGGTCAAGCCGGCGGAAAAATTCGGCCGCGGCTATGGCTGGATGTTCTCGCGCCATGTCGCCCAGGCCGATACCGGCTGCGATTTCGACTTCCTGGAAAACAGCTTCGGCCCGACACCGGGCGAACCCGACATCTATTGATCGTAAAGGATATATCGCATGAGCAATTATGTGCTGAGCAACGAGACGCGCGACAAGCTGATGGGCGTGGCGACACCGACGATCGCCACCGCGCTGTTCCGGCGCGGCCTGCGCAACCAGTTCATCCAGGATGTGCGGCCGCTTTCGCCGAAGAAGGCAAACATGGTCGGCCAGGCTTTCACGCTGCGCTATATTCCGGCACGCGAGGACCTAAACACGCTCGAAGTCTTCCGCAACCCGGAACATCCGCAGCGCGCCGCCGTCGAGCAATGCCCGCCCGGCTTCGTGCTGATCATGGATAGCCGCAAGGATGCCCGCGCCGCCTCTGCCGGTTCCATCCTCATCTCCCGGCTGCAGGTGCGCGGCGTCGCCGGCGTCGTCACCGATGGCGGCTTCCGCGACAGCCCGGAAATCGCCGCCCTCGATATCCCCTCCTATCATCATCGTCCGTCCGCCCCGACGAACCTGACGCTGCATCAGGCGATCGAAATCAACGGGCCGATCGGCTGCGGCGATGTGGCGGTTTTCCCCGGCGACGTTCTCGTCGGCGACAATGAGGGCGTCATCGTCATCCCCGCGCATCTTGCCGACGAGATTGCCAATGAGACGGTGGAGATGACGGCCTATGAGGATTTTGTCACCGAAGAAGTGATGAATGGTGCCACCATCATCGGCCTCTATCCGGCAACCAGCGACGCGCCAAAACTCAAATTCGCGGAATGGCGGAAGCAGAAGGGCCGATAAGGCCGCAATAAGTCACGCAGCCGGCGGCGACGGCCGGCTGCGGTTGCCAAAACTATTCTTCCTTGACCAGCTTCAGAACAAGCTGCTGGAGATTGCCGCCGTCGCTGAATTCGACCTTGTCGAAATCACTGTTGCGCCGCCGTTCCTTGTTGGAAATCTCACCGAGCCGCTTCGTCAGTTCCACACGGATCTTGGTGCATTTCGGATCATTGGGCACGGTAAAGCCGACGCTCATAGCCTCGATTTCCTTGACCATGTCCTTGATGTAGCCGCCATGCACGCGCTCATGCGCCTCGACCCCGGCGATGAATGTCTGCCAGCTCTTGCGGGTCGATGCCGGCAATTGCGCCGAAGGCTTCGGCAAGGTGTAGGAGATGATCAGTTTCGGTATGTTGACGGTGATCTTGCAAGCGCCATCCGGCTGCGGCTCATATTTCCGCGTCCAAGTCAGCTTGAAATCGGTATGGGCAATGGCCCTGACCTTTGGTCCGAGCAACGGGCCACGTTCGCCGATCGAATCGTAGAGTTCGCGGCCGGAGGTTCCAGAAATCGCATAGGTCTTGGTCGTTTCCACGGCCTGCCAGTCGGCATGAGCCATCATCGGCAAAGAGGCAATTGCCATCGCCGCTGCAAGTGATCGAATATATGCTTTCACGAACTTCCCCCGAGACCCTAGTCAAGCGCGGCAACGCTAGCGGTTGCCCCCCGCCATTTCAATGAGCATCGACCTTCAGAAGGCCGAAGCCGATTGCAATAGCTCCTCGGCGTCTTCTCGTTCCATGTCGAACACCCTCTTGCCGACGGCAAAGCTGAAGCCATTGCGGGCAAAGGCGGACAGTTCTTTCGATTTGCGCTTCTCGTCGAGGTCACCGCGCCTGAAAGGCCCGAAGCCACGCTTCCGGGCGAAGATGACGGCAGAGTGAAGATCATCGACCTCCTCAACCGCCGCAACGACGGTTTCGCCATCTATGCCCTTGGACGCAAGTTTGAAGGCGATGGCCTTCTTCGATTTACCGGATCGAACCGCCGAGCGCGTGCTGATCTCGGCGAAGGCGACATCATCAAGCACCTTCAGCTCATAGGCGAATTTGACGGCAAAATCGGCGAGCGCCTTGACCTGCGTCTCGCTGATATCCTCGAACTTCTGCTTTGACTTCTTGGTGATCGCGTCGAACAACTGCTTTTCCGTCATCATCCGACGTTCAAGGCGGTAGATCGTGGAGTTGCGTGCCCAGGAAAGCATGCGGCTTGTCGGCGTTTCATCCATGGAAAATGGCATTCGGCGAGAGAAGAATCAGTCTTGCAAAACTAGCCGACCCGTTCTGCCTGGGCAACGAAAGTCATCTCTCGTCGCCCGGAGCAGGCTGACAACGAGCAATCGGAGCGCTTCGCACTTCCATAAAAGCCGAAGCGCCCGAGGCAATATCTCAATCAAACCAGAGGTGGGTTGAGACGGGCAAAGCCCTCTTGCCTTCGATAGGGGTAGTAGGGATATGGCGCGAGAACCGCGCTCACCTTGTCGAGCTTCTCGATCTGCTGGGCGGTGAGCGTCCAGCCGATCGCGCCAATATTTTGCCGCAACTGCTGCTCGTTGCGAGCGCCGATGATCACGCTCGAAACGGTCGGCCTGTTCAGCAACCAATTGATTGCGATCTGCGGCACGCTCTTGCCCGTTTCTGCAGAAATCTCGTCCAACGCATCAACGATATCGAAGAGCTTCTCCTCATCGACCGGTGGCCCAAACGAGGCGGTTTCATGCAGGCGGCTAGTCTCCGGCAACGGCTGACCTCGACGGATCTTGCCCGTCAATCTACCCCATGCAAGCGGGCTCCAGACCAGCGCCCCGACCTTCTGATCCGCACCGAGTGACATCAATTCCCATTCGTAATCGCGGCCTGCCAACGAGTAATAGACCTGGTGGGCGACAGGACGGACATAGGAATGCCGCTCCGACACGGCTATCGATTTCATCAGCTCCCAGCCGGCAAAGTTCGAAGCGCCGACATAGCGGACCTTGCCTGCCTTCACGAGGCCATCGAGCGTGGAAAGCGTCTCTTCCAGGGGCGTCGAGGCATCGAAGGCATGCAGTTGCAGCAAGTCGATGTAGTCGGTGCCGAGACGACGCAAGGCTGCGTCGACAGAACCGATCAACCGGGAGCGCGAAGCACCCCAGTCAGCCGGCCCATCCCCCATTGGCAAACCGACCTTGGTTGAAATCAGCACGGCGCCGCGTATGCCGCGGATTGCCTGTCCGAGAATTTCCTCGGAGGCGCCAGCCGAATAGACATCCGCCGTATCGAAAAGACTGATGCCAGCCTCCAGGCATATATCGACGAGCCGGCGCGCTTCAGTTGCATCCGTGGAGCCCCACGCGCTGAATAGCGGCCCGCTACCGCCGAAGGTGCCGGCACCGAAACTCAAGGACGACACTTTTAATCCGGAAGCACCAAGCGTTCTGTATTCCATCGTTTATCTCCTTTGCTCTTCCACATAGATAGACGCTGCCACCAAGCTGATATAGATTGCCGGAAAGAAACTGATTTGTGATTTGAATTCATCATGAGCCGACAGGATATCAATCGCTCCGGCGAAATGGAGGTCTTCGTCCGCGCCGTGGAATTGGGTGGCTTCACCGCTGCCGCCACGGCGTGCCGAATGACACCATCGGCAGTCAGCAAACTCGTTACGAGGCTGGAGAAACGCCTTGGTGCGCGTCTTGTCAATCGTTCCACGCGGCGACTGCAATTGACCCCCGAGGGTTGCGGCTTCTACGAACGCAGCGTGGCAATCCTGGCGGATATGGCAGAGGCGGAACGTCATGCTTCGGCCGGGGAGCAGGTTGCGGGACACATACGTATCAACACCAGCGGCTCCTTCGGCAATCACGTGCTGGCGCCGCTCGTTCCCATCTTCATGGGACTCTATCCGAACGTCTCGCTCGAAATCGTTCACACGGACAGGATCGTGGATCTGATGGAAGAGCGCGCGGATGTCGCCATTCGCACCGGACCACTGAAAAGTTCAAGCCTCATTGCGCGCAAGCTCGGCGCGACGCGCAATATGATCGTCGCATCATCGGACTATCTGCGCCGGCACGGCATTCCAGGCTCGCCGGCTGAAATCGGAAGACACCGTCGCATCGACTTTTCCTACTCGCGGGCTATCGAAGGCTGGCCGATAAAGCTCGGCGACCGGATGATGACACTCCCGGCGACGCGCGGACTTCAGGTAGCCGACGGTGAAGCCATACGCCATCTCGCGCTTGCGGGCGCAGGCATCGCGCGCCTCGCTGCCTTCACCATCAAGGCCGATCTCGAGGCAGGGCGCCTGCTTCCGGTCCTCGAAGAACTCAATCCCGGCGATGTCGAGGAATTTTACGCTGTTTATATCGGCCAAGGCGGTCCGCTGCCGGCACGCGTAAGAGCGCTTCTCGAATTCCTCAGCGAAAACGTCAGACTGTGAAAAGCGATGCGGCCCACAAGGCCGCATCGATGGGCACTTACGGTGTTGTCAGGCGGCGGGTTGGCGGGTCTTGCGCAGATAGGGCAGGACCGTATCGAACGACCCGAAGCGGGTAACCGCATCTTCGTTGGAAACGGCTGCGGTGATGATGACATCCTCGCCCTGCTGCCAGTTGGCCGGAGTTGCCACCTGATGCTTGGCCGTAAGCTGGATCGAGTCGATCGCGCGGATGATCTCGCCGAAGTTACGGCCGGTGGTCATCGGGTAGGTGAGAATCAGCTTGATCTTTTTGTCCGGGCCAATGACGAAGACGGAGCGAACGGTGGCATTGTCCGCCGGCGTGCGCCCTTCCGAGCTGTCGCCGGCGCCAGCCGGCAGCATATCATAGAGCTTGGCGACCTTGAGATCCTTGTCCCCGATCAGCGGATACTCGACATTGAAGCCGGTTGCCGTCTTGATGTCACTCTTCCATCGGCCGTGGCTTTCGACCGGATCGACTGAAATGCCGATGACCTTGACGCCGCGCTTCTCGAATTCCTGTTCCAGACCCGCCATTGCGCCAAGCTCGGTCGTGCAGACAGGGGTGAAATTCTTCGGATGGGAAAATAGGACAGCCCAGCCGTTGCCGATCCAGTCGTGGAACTGAAGTTCGCCCTGGGTGGTGTCGGCGGTGAAATCGGGAGCGATATCGTTGATACGCAAACTCATTACATTACCTCCAAAATTGCGGCCCTGCCGCATGCCTTGGACAGCGACAAAGGGCCATGGTCAAGAAATGTCGGCCGCACAATGACGTTGAATAACCCTCATGAAAAGCCCTTTCAAACCGAGGCTGAAATCGCCGGTGAAAGTCCTTGTGGTCTGCGATGTCTCGCACGCGTCTTCAGTGTTTCGAGGAAGCCGTAACCGCTCGGCCACCGTCCAAATCCGCTGGCAACGTTAATGTGTCCGGCAAGCCCGATGTTGCGAACCTCGGAATTCCACAGCCGCCCGAACATTGTGAGGCGATCGAGCGACATATAGACATCGTTCAAGCTGCCAATAGTGATGCTGGGAAAGGGTAAAGCCTCTGTCGGCATGGTCCCGAACGAAAGCCTGCCGGCATGAAGTCTCTCTGTCGCCGGAATGTCGCAGGGTGCAACGAGAAGCGCCCCCTTGACCCTTCGCGCCGTCGGACGCGCCGCCAATCTGGCCGCCAGCAAGCAGCCAAGACTATGCGCAACGAGATAGGCTTCGCCCGCCTCTTCAAGTGCAGCCTCAAGCCCGTCCATCCAGCTACCGAGATTGGGGAAATCCCAATCGCTTTGCTCCACGAGACGGACGTCGGAATGATCCTGCAGCCAGTGACGTTGCCAGTGTCCTTCGCCCGATCCGAACAAACCCGGGACGATGAGAATTCTGCTCATGGTATCCTCGCAGCCGTTTTCAGCGAGCCCCGCAAGACGAAGCCGATGCAGTGCCCTCAGTACCAGGGAGCTGGTGAGGAGCACCAATAGTAGAGTTCGTAATCCCGGGCCGATGGCTCCCGATCGTAGCTTGCCGCAGGTGCCGCATAGACTGCGGCAAGCCCATCCTGCTTTTTATCCAACGGAAGCAACCCGAAGAACGCCTTCAGACGACTGATGATACTCGCTGTCATGCAACCCTCCATCCTGTTGAATTCAATGCGGATATTCGTGTCCAGCCAGCTTGCTTTGCGGCACTACTCCGCAGCCGCCAAGACCGTCACCGGATGCCGATGCGGAAAGAAGGCGGTCAATTCGCCGACAACCTCATTGATCCGCGCCGCCAGAGGTTCCGAGGAAACCTTGTAGTCGGTAAAATCGCGATCCGAGGCATAAACCGCGGTCGGCAGCGTATGGGCCATGAAGAAGCCGAAGAGCGGCCGCAACTGGTGTTCCACCATAAGCGCATGCCGATCGCCGCCGCCGGTCGCGGTTATGATGATTGGCTTGGAGCGCAGCTCATGCGGATCGATGAGATCGATCAGATGTTTGAAAAGCCCTGGATAGGATCCTTTGAACGTCGGAGAACCGATGATCAGCGCATCCGATGAAACGATATCGTCGACCACGCTCTTTGCCTGATCATCAAGATCCTTGCGCCATTGCGCCGACCCGAGGGACGGACCGACATCGTGCAGATCGTATACCTTGCTCGTGAAGCCATAGCGATCGCCTGCCAGATCAGCGACGGTCTGAACAAGCGTATAGGTCTTAGATGGCCGGTTGAAGCTGCCGGCAATGCCGACCAGTTTAGGCGCACTCATTATCATCCCTTTCCGAACGTCGGACGCGTTTTCGATCATGCGAATATTGTCCACAAATTTGATAGATTAAAAGAAACAGCCATCTCTCCGTTCGCCATAAAGGGGAAATCTGTTTCCCGCATCGCACCCTTGCCTCGGCCTCGGGGTATTCGGTGCGCTGCGCCTTGGCACCACCATGGCCGCCGACCGGCTCCAGTCATTTCCTGTGGGAAAACCTAAAACTTCACGCCGCCAACACATGACCGGGACGGACATGTGGCAGTAATCCCGGGCGTCCCGACGACGATGGTCGATCCGGATTGGCCCTGGCGTGCCCTGATGAGGCCGGAGGGGTATCGCAAGCGCGAAGGGATGCGAGCGGCGGATTTGCCGTGGACCCCTTCCACAACAGCAACATCAGGACCTGGGGGTCTGAAATGAAAAAGCATATCGCTGCCGCCATCTTCGCAGCAGCACTCTATACCTTTGCCGGCGCAGCCCATGCCGATTGCGGTTCGGTCTCGATCGCTGAGATGAACTGGGCGTCGGCCGGGGTCGCGGCCAATGTCGACAAGATCATCCTCCAGGAAGGGTATGGCTGCTCGGTGGAGCTTGTCACAGGCGATACGCTGCCGACCTTCACGTCCATGAACGAAAAGAGCCAGCCCGACGTCGCGCCGGAGCTTTGGATCAACGCCGTGCGCACGCCGCTCGACCAGGCCGTTTCCGAGGGCAGACTGGTCATTGCCGCCGGCATTCTGTCCGAAGGCGGCCAAGACGGCTGGTGGATTCCGAAATTCCTGGCCGATGCCCATCCGGAGATCAAGACTGTTCAGCAGGCGCTGGAGCATCCGGAGTTTTTCCCCTCGCCGAACGACCCGAAGAAGGGTGTCATCTACAATTGCCCGCCCGGTTGGCAATGCCAGGCCTCGCTCGGCAATCTGTTCCGCGCACTCGATGGCGAGAAGAAAGGGTTTGAAATCGTCGAGACGGGTTCGGCCGCGGCCCTCGATGGCACGATCGCCAATGCTTTCGAAAAGAAGACCGGCTGGCTCGGTTACTATTGGTCACCAACCGCGATCCTCGGCAAATATCCGATGGTGCGCCTTTCCTTCGGCGTCCCACATGACAAGACCGAATGGGACGCCTGCACCTCGGTGATCGATTGCGCCAACCCGAAGGTCAACTCCTATCCGGTCTCCGAAGTCTTTACCGTCGTCACCAAGAAATTTGCCGACAAGGCAGGCGTTGCGATGGACTATCTGAAGACGCGCAAGTGGACGAATGACGTTGTGAACAGCGTCCTTGCCTGGCAGACCGATAACCAGGGCACCAATGAAGATACCGCCAAGTATTTTCTGAAAACCCACGAGGACATCTGGACGACCTGGGTAAGCCCCGAGGTCGCTAAGAAGGTAAAGGCCTCTCTATAAGTGCGGGCGCCGGCGGCGCCGGGTGATCGCGTGCCGTTTTTCGCGACGCCCGCAGGCCGGCGCCTACTCGAATTTCTCGGTCGTGTCCGCCTTGCCCTTGACCCAATAGCCGGATGCCTTGATCCAGCTGAGCGGGTAGCCGCGCTCTTCGACGAGATAGTTTCTCATCGTTCGCGTCACCGATGCTTCCGCCGCGATCCAGACAAAGGTCTCCGGCAAAAGCTCGACCGACCGAAGTATCGCCAGCAGCGTGGAAGCCTCGGTCGCTTCCGACAGGGGCCGGTGCACCCAATGCGTCTGCACCTGGGCATCACTCTGAAACGCCTGATGCTCGGCATCGTTCGCCACCGCCACGATGGCCGTAATGCGTGCGTCGCTATCGGCTTCCTCGATGCGGCGCCCGATGGCCGGCAGGGCTGTCTCGTCACCGATCAGCAACCAGTTCTTGACCTCGCTTGACACGACCGCCGAACCACGGGGGCCGGCAATCTCCAGCTTGTCGCCGCAACGGGCATCGAGCGCCCAACGCGTGGCGGGGCCAGCTTCGTGGATGGCAAAATCGAGAACAAGAGTGCGGGCATCATTGTCATATCGCCGAGGCGTATAATCGCGCCGCTCCATCTCCTCGCCAGCGCCGGGTACGATGACTTTGATGTGATCATCAGGCGCCAGGCTGACGAAATCAGCAAGATCGTCGCCGGCAACCTCGATGCGCAGCATCCCGGGGGTGATTTTTTCAACACTTGAGACGGTCAGGGAGCGCCATTTCAGCTCGTGGCGCACGCGCTCGATCTTTGGAATCGCGCTATTCGGATTTGAGGTGTGGGGGATATCCATCTGCATCCTTTCGCGGCTCTTTAGTCTCGATCCGCAGGACACAGTCGCGCAGACCGAAGCCGCAGAGCCGTTCGATCATACGCGTTGAGTGACGTTAACGCTTACGTGGCTGGGCAATGCCCCACCAATTCGCGTTCTCTATAGAAGAAGAAAACCGATCTCGCAATTAAAAGATGATAATTCAAGACAAGTTTTTAGATGCGACTGCTGGTCGGCCGTCGCGGAGCTGGATCGGCCGGCTCAGCCCTTGCGAGCCGGCCGGCCTCATTGACTACTGCAGCGCTTTTTCCATCACCCGCACCAGACGCTCGGCAAACGCGCGCGGATCGGCCGGCTTGTCACCATCGAGGACACGCGCCTGGTCAAGCAGGAGGAAAGCAGCATCGTCGCGCAGCGACGGCGCATCGATCTTGGCTGCAATCGCCTTGACGACCGGGTGCTCCATGTTGACTTCCAGGATCGGCTTGGCACCGGACTGCAGGCGCCCTGCTCCCTGCAGGATCTTCTCGAGCTGCCGGTCGTAACCCTGCTCGGACGCGACGAGGCAGACGGCGCTTTCGATCAGGCGATCGGATGCACGCACGTCGGATACTTCGTCAGCCAGCTTTTCCTTGGCGAAATCGATGAAGGCCTGCACCTCGGCTGGAGCCGTGGCACTTTCCGGCTTGTCTTCGTCTTCCTTCTTGAACTGCGCAAGATCGGCGGAACCCTGAGTGATGGACTTGAAGCTCTTGCCCTCGAACTCAGGAGCATTCATCACCCAGAAGCTGTCGACCGAATCCGTCAGCAGCAGCACTTCGATGCCGCGAGCACGGAAGCCTTCCAGCTGCGGCGACGCCTTCAATTGATCGAGACTGCCGCCAACGAGATAGTAGATCGACTGCTGACCTTCCTTGGCGTTCGCGACATAGTCCGCAAGTGAACGATACCCGTCTCCCGAGGCCGTCGTGCGGAAGCGTGATAGCGCCAACAGCTGCGCGCGCCGCTCGAAGTCCTCATGGATGCCTTCCTTGATCAGGCTGCCGAAATTCTCCCAGATCTTCAGGAACGCATCCTGGTCGCTCTCGGCCTGCTTTTCGATCGCCGTGATGATGCGATTGGTGACGCCCTTTCGGATGGCCGACAGGATTGCGCTCTCCTGGATCATCTCACGGGAAACATTGAGGGGCAGATCGGCCGTATCCACCAGGCCGCGCACGAAGCGGAGATAACGCGGCAGCAATTCCGCCTCGTCGGTGATGAACACGCGCTTCACGTAGAGCTTCATCCGGCCCTTGCGATCCGGGTCAAATAGGTCAAAGGGCTGCGAGCCGGGCACAAAGGCGAGAGCCGAATATTCATGACGGCCTTCAGCGCGAAAATGCACCGTCAGCGCCGGCTCGTCATATTGTCCGGAAACGCTGCGATAGAAATCGGTATACTCTTCCGTGGTGATGTCGTTCTTCGATTTGGTCCAGAGCGCGGTGCCGTCCGTGAGCTGCGTGGCCTCCTCGCCGGGCTTTTCGGCAATCTTGATCGGAACCGGTACGTGGCCCGACTGCTCCTTGACGATGCGCTCGACGGTCCAGCGCGATGCGTAGCTCTTGGCATCCTCCATCAGATGCAGCGTGATACGGGTGCCGCGCACCGGAGCTTCGCTCACATCGACAGGCGCAACGCTGTAGCCGCCCTTGCCGTCGGAAGACCACAGCCAGGCATCCTCCGCGCCAGCACGGCGCGAGACGACGTCGACGCGATCAGCGACCATGAAACAGGAATAGAAGCCAACACCGAACTGGCCGATGAGCTGTGCGCCTTCGCCCTGCTTGTTGGCCTCGATACGCTCCATGAAGGCACGCGTACCAGAGCGGGCAATCGTGCCAAGCGCCTCGATCATTTCGTCACGGCTCATGCCAATGCCGTTATCCTCGACAATGAGCTTGCCGCCGTCGGCATCGAGCGTCAGCAGGATACGGCTGTCGGCATCGCTGCCGAGCAGGCCGGGATGCGCGATGGCCTCGTAGCGCAGCTTCTCGCAGGCGTCGGCGGCGTTCGAGATCAACTCGCGCAGAAAGACGTCCTTGTCCGAGTAAACCGAGTGAACCATCATATGCAGAAGACGGGCAACGTCAGCTTCGAAGACGTGGCTCTCGGCGGTATTTTCTGCTGTGGTGGCTGTCATTTGCGTCTAGTCTCCTGGGAATGTTGAAAGTCGCGCCGCACAGGTGGCGGAAGACGAGGCAAATTTCAAGCGCGCGTTGCCAATCCAGGAGCAAAACGGCCGAACGGCCTCCCCTGGAGGCAGCGTCCACGCAGCAGCTCGTTCCGATAAATGCGACGCTCGGCAAACTCGTCTCTTTTGCTTGAACGCGCCGGATCGCCTTGTTGTTTCGCGGTGTAGCAGCCCGATTGCCATCCGCAGACTGTTGCTGTAATAACTTGAGTTTAACACGAAGGTTTATCGCGCGGAGCACGACCGGAAGTCGCAAATGACGTTTCAGCCAAGAATGCAGAACAAGATCGGAGGCTTTTCCGTCATTGGCGGCATGCATCGCCGGGAATGGAACGGAATTGTCGCTGACATTTGGAACGTCAATTGCGCAGCGCAGGCCGGTGGCTATTATCTCGCGCACGACCCGCGACTATTCATCCTTCTCGAGCAACGCGGCGCAGGTACGACCAATGTACGCCCATCACCGCGCGGAAGGGGTCGGTTGCAGGACTACGACAACGGACGCATCTCCTATATTCCCGCTGGAATGGAGCTCTGGGTCGATATCTCCGGCGTCGAGTTCGTGCGCCATCTCGATATCCACTTCAACGCAGAGCTTATCAGCCAGCGCCTGATGGAAAATATCGATCCGGCGCGGCTCGATCGCCCGCAACTGCACTTCAACGACCAACGGGTGATGGCGCTTGCCGAGTTGATTGCCACCGAGTGCGAAAATCCCGAACCGCTGCACGATCTTTATGGTGACGGCCTGACGCTTTCACTGCTGATCGATGTGCTGCAGTTGCGCGGTACTCCGCCGCGTAAACGCAGCGGGCTTGCCACCTGGCAGCTGCGTCGCGCAGTCGACTATATCGAGGAGCACTGCACGCGGGCGATCCGGCTGGAAGAATTGGCTGCACTGACAGGCCTCTCACAATCTCATTTCAGCCACGCCTTCAAAGCATCGACCGGCCTTCCGCCGCATCAGTGGCAGACGCGAGTGCGGTTGGAGCGGGCCAAGGAACTTTTGCTGAAGAGCCATCTGCCGCTGACGACAGTGGCCGTCGAAACCGGCTTTGCCGATCAGGCACACTTCACCCGCGTTTTCCGCAAGAATGTCGGTACAGCACCCGCAAGCTGGAAACGCAGCATGCTTGCCTGAAAACCACAGCTTGCGAGCAATTGTACGCCTCGCGGAGAATTGCCCAAAAACATTCAAAATTCCCGACAACCGACAAGAGCTGCCGTTAAATATGAGTTAACTGCTCATCTTATTGAGGGATCGGCCGCCCTGGCCGGGCAGGCGCAAAATCGGGACAGAAGACGGAAATGCTGGGATTGAAGAAAAACCAATCGAAGATGTGGTTCTTGGCGACAGGCTTGGCCACTGCCACGCTGCTGGCGGGCTCGCAGGTTACCGCACAGGAAAAGCCGACTGAATTGCAGCCGCTGGTCATTCAAGGCGGTTCGCAACAGAAGGCCGAAGACAGCGGCACCGGTCCTGTCAAAGGTTACGTTGCCAAGAAGACCACATCGGGATCGAAATCCAACACGCCGATCACCGAAGTGCCGCAGTCGGTCTCCGTTATCGGCCAGCAGGAAATGCAGGATCGCGGCATCACCAATAAGGTCGATGAAGCCCTGCGCTATACGCCCGGCGTCACCACACAGCCCTTCGGCAACGATGGCGATACAGACTGGTTTTATGTTCGCGGCTTCGACGCAACGCAGAGCGGCGTCTTCATGAACGGCCTGACGCTCTACAGCTATGGCTTCGGTGGCTTCCAGATCGATCCTTACATGCTCGAGCGTGTCGAAGTCCTGAAGGGGCCGGCCTCCGTGCTTTACGGCGGCGCCAATCCGGGCGGCCTGGTCAACATGGTCCGCAAGGAGCCGACCGACACTCCCCAGTATTCCACCGAAATCGGCATCAACAATATCGGCAACGCTTTTGTCGGCTTCGATTTCTCCGACAAGCTCTCGGCTGACGGCGTTTATCGTTACCGCCTGACCGGCAAGATCGCCGGCGGCGATACCTATAGCGACGGCACCCACGACCTGCGTGGCTTCATCATGCCGCAGGTGACGATCTCTCCGGACGAATCCACCAAGCTGACCGTATTCGGCCTGCTGAGCGGCCTCGACGAGATCCACAGCGGCAACGGCTTCTTCCCCTATGTCGGCACCGTCGTCGATGCGCCTTTCGGCAAGATCAAGCGCGATGCCTTCTATGGCGAACGCAGCATCGACAATCTGAAATATGCCCAGCAGATGCTCGGCTACGAGTTCTCGCACGACTTCGATGGCGGCTGGACCGTATCGCAGAACGCGCGCTACGGACATCTCTACAAGCGCGAGGAAGGCCCGTATCTGAACGGCTATGCGGGCGGCAATCCGCTTAGTCCGACCTATAGTGACCCGAATTACATGCTGAACCGCATCGGCTTCTTCGAGCGTTCGAAGGTCGACACCTTCTCCGTCGATACTCGTGCGGAAAACAAGTTCGACACTGGTCCGATCAGCCATGATTTCCTGATCGGTACGGACTATTCGATCTACCGGCTCGACCAGATCCAGGCGTGCTGCGGCTCCAACCCGATCAGCGCAACCAACCCGATCTACGGCACGCCACAAGGAGCTAACTCCGTCTACCTCAACCAGGTCATGACGCAGCAGCAGCTCGGCATTTATGCGCAGGACCAGATGCGCTTCGGCGACGGCTGGCTGGTCACGCTCAATGGCCGCTACGACTTTGTCGATACAAATTCTGACTCGAAGATCGGCACGACCTACAAGTCGAGCGAAGGTGCGCCGAGCGGCAGGGCAGGTCTGGCTTATGAGTTCTCCAACGGCATCACACCCTATATCAGCGCCGGCACCTTCTTCAATCCTCTGATCGGCACCAGCGCTACTGGCGGCGGCCTAGTCCCGGAAAAGGGCGAACAGTATGAAGCCGGCATCAAGTATCAACCGGACTTCATCGACGGACTTCTCACGGCGTCCATCTTCCAGATCGATCGCAAGAACATGGCTCTGACGGACCCGACAACCTTCCTCCAGCGTCAGATCGGTGCGGTTCGTTCGCGCGGCGTCGAATTCGAAGGCAAGGTCAATCTCGACGATAACTGGAAGCTGTTGGGCTCTTACTCCTACACGGATCTCGAAGTCACCAAGGACCTTAACGCCGCGATCGTCGGCAACTCGCCCTATCTTGTGCCGAACTCGACGGCCTCGCTTTGGCTCGACTACGCCTTTACCAGCGATGCGCTTGACGGGTTGAGCGTCGGTGCGGGCGTGCGTTACCAGGGCAAGTCCTGGGCGGATCAGGCCAACACCTTGCGCGTGCCCTCGGCAACGCTCTTCGATGCCGGCATTCGCTATGAGAAGAAGGGCTGGGGCGCCTCGCTCAACGTCGCCAACATCTTCGACAAGGAATACGTCTCGGGTTGCGCCGGCGAGAATGTCTGCGGCTATGGCGAAGCGCGCACCATCACCTTCAAGCTCAGCAAGAAATGGTAACTTGAGAATTTAAGTATACTTTCTTTCTCAACCATGGCAAAGAACCGGGGATTGCCCGACGGTAATCCCCGTCCCCGTTTGAAACCAAAGGCGACGCCATCATGACGGCGAAACAGCTCCAGCACGTATTCGGCGTCGATTTGGGCCTATTTTCCCACTCGCAGCGTTACGAGACCGCCAGCTATTTTCCATGACTGCACGAAACGATCATATGCTGTCACGTCGGCAGTTTCTGGCAGCGGCAACGTTCGCAGCCAGTGCAGTTGCAGGCACGACACCGGCAAGGGCGGCGGCCAGCCCGCGCGTCGCGTCGCTTGACTGGGCTATCCTGGAAACCCTGCTGGCCATCGGAGCCAATGTGGTAGCCGGAACCGAACTTCTGCAGTTCAGGGACGTTGCGGTCACGCCTGCCGTACCCGCCGGCGTCGCCGATCTCGGCCTGCGTGGCACGCCGAATTTGGAAGTCCTTTACGCGGCCAAACCCGAGCTGATCTTCAATTCCAACTTCTACGCCTGGGCAGACGATCGGATGCGTCTGATCGCCCCCGTCGAAAGCCATGCCATTTATCAGCCCGGCGCGAGCCCCTATCAGCTCTCCGAGCAAATGACCCTTGCGCTCGGCAATCGTCTCGAGCGTCCATCCGGACGCACGCTCGTCGACATGACCAGAGCAAAGCTCGAAAACTACGGTAAGCAATTCGCCAAGGGGGACCGCCGACCCATCCTGCCAATCAACCTTGGCGACGCCAGGCATGTCCGCGTCTTCGGCTCCGACAGCATGTTCGGCGAGGTCCTTAAGCGAACCGGCCTTGCCAATGCCTGGCCGGATCTCACGAGCTACTCCGCCACCGCGCCGGTCGGAATAGAGCAGTTGGCGACCCTGCCTGACGCGTGGATCGTATTGATCCCGCCGCACCCTGCCGAAGCATTTGCGGAGTTGCAACACAGCGCGTTCTGGCGAGCGCTGCCGGCGGTGCAGGCCGGCCGCGTCCTCACTCTAGGCTC
>NZ_JAELTU010000161.1 GCF_016429015.1 Rhizobium sp. ASV20 | reverse complement strand
CGTTATGTCGTCAGCCAGTCGTTTCAGCTGATACCACTTTTCCGGGGCGACACGTTCCATAGTCTCAACCTGTGCTATCTCGATGGGAGGGCGACGATATCGGCGGAATTGACGGTAAGCATGAGCCTCTCCCCTTCCATGAAAGTTGCCGATTGAGGCATGTGTACGACAATTCGCGCTTCCGCAGCGCTGACAGGCGCCAGATGGCAGCGATGATGCGTTCCGAAAAAAGCGCTATCGCAAACCGTAGCGTGGCCGAGCACCGTGATCTGACCATTTTCCTCACCGGTTCGGCGGAAATGTTCCGGCCTGATACAAAGCGTTATTGCCTGGCCAACGGACGGTATGCCCGCCGTGAAACAAGTTTTCGGCAATGACACCGTGCCCAGCGTCGTCTCAACAACGGCCAGGGTGCTATCTGCGTCTCTGATCGTCCCCGGGATGAAGTTCACTTCACCCATGAAGCCGGCGGCAAAAAGCGAGCGGGGGCGCATATAGATTTCGGACGGTGGTCCGAAATCCTCGATCTTTCCCTGGTTCATCACAACGATGCGGTCGGCGATGGCCATGGCCTCTTCCTGATCGTGCGTGACATGTATGAAAGTCGTGCCAACGCGCTTCTGGATGGATTTCAACTCGTCTTGCATTTGCCGACGAAGCTTAAGGTCCAGCGCACCAAGCGGTTCATCGAGCAGCAGGACATCTGGGTCGACGGCGAGAGCTCGGGCAAGAGCTACGCGCTGCCGCTGCCCCCCGGAGAGTTCATGCGGCTTTTTGTCGGCGGAAGCTTTGAGGCCGACGAGATCAAGGAAGCCTTTCGCGCGTTCTTCGCGCTCGGACTTGCCAACCCCGCGCATTCTAAGGCCGAAACCGACATTGTCCTTGAGCTTCATATGCGGGAAGAGCGCATAGTCCTGAAACATCGTAGTTGTCGGGCGCTTGGCGGGCGGAACGTGGGTCATTTCTCTGCCGCCGATCGCAATACGCCCTTTCGTCGGGGACATAAAGCCGCCGAGGATGGACAGAAGCGTGGTCTTGCCGCAACCTGAAGGCCCGAGCAGCACGATGAATTCCCCGGCGTCGATGTCGAGAGAAACGTCGTCGAGCGCCGTGAAACTGCCGAAGGTTTTCGTCGCATTCTCGATTGAAACCGGAGCGGTCATGATTTCTTTGCCCTTCCGAACAGAAACAGTTCCATCACGATCAGCAGAGTGACCGAGACGAGGAACACTAGTGATCCAATGGCGTTGGTCTTGGGATTGAGACCGGAACGCAGCAGGCTCCAGATTTCCACTGGCAGCGTCACGTCGAAACGCGACAGCAAAAAAGCGATGATGAATTCGTCCCAGCTAAACGTCATGGAGAGGAAAAAAGAGGCAAGCAGCGACGGAAGCAACATCGGCGCAGTCACCAGAGCCATGACCTCGATGTCGCTGGCGCCGAGATCACGCGCAGCGCGCTCGATGTTGATGTGGTGATCGCCCATGGACGAATAGATGATTGCAAAGCAGAGCGGCAGATTGATCACTACATGTCCGATGCCGACCGTCCATAGCGAAAGTGTCACGCCGAACATGTTGAAAACAGTCAAGAGCCCGAGCGCAATGATAAGGTAGCTGACGGTCATTGGTGCAACAAGCAATCCGCGCTGCAAGGCTGCGCCAGGCAACTTGAAGCGGGCGAGCGCGTAGGCAGCCACAAATCCGAGAATGCATGCGATAAGCGAGGACATTGTTGCGACCAGGAACGAATTTAGAAGTGCAGCCATCAGTTTGCGATCGGCGAAAACAGCCTCATACCATTGTAGAGAAAACCCATTGAACGGCGGCACGGGCAATCGGCCGTCCTGGAAGGAAAACAACACCAGCACGATCACCGGCAGGAAGATGAAGCTAAAGATCAAAATCGCATAAATGCTGGAGACGATACTGGTGAGCCGCTTGTGCATCATCACGTCCTTTCAATCTTCAGCCAGCGCGCGCAGGCTACGTATGCGACGATAACGGCCAGCATCAGGATAATTGAGAGCGCCGCAGCCATCGGGAAATCCGCACGCCGACCGAGTTGCAGCATGATGATCTGCGGCAGGACAAGTTCATTGTTGCCACCGAGAATTTGTGGTGTGACATAGTCACCGATGCAAAGAACAAAGGTTAGAAATGCGCCGGTCATGATCCCGGGCAGGGTTAGAGGCAGGATCACATGCCAAAAAGTCTGCAATGCGTTTGCGCCGAGATCGGCGGCCGCACGGCGATAATTTGGCGAGAGCTGTACGAGATTGGCATAGATCGTCAGGGTCAGTAGCATGACGAAGAAATGAACGAAGCCGATCACCGTTGCCGTACGGTTGCTGGCGAGTTCCAGCGGCTCGCGAATGATGCCCATAGTCATCAATACCTGATTGATCACGCCGTTGCGCGACAGCACGAGCAACCAGGAGTAAGATCGCACGACATACGAGGTCCAGAATGGTAGGACCGCAAGGATTAATGTCGTTCGCTGATATTTCTGCGGCACCCGCTCGGCGATGATCCAGGCAAGAGGATAGGCCAGCAGGATAGAGAGAAACGTCACGATAGCGGTAATCTCCAGCGAGTTCGTTAGCCCGCGGAACAGCGCATCCTTCTGGAAGAAGCCGATATAATTGCCAAGATTCCAGGCATGGACGATTGAGCCGCCCTTCTGCTCCCAGAGGCTCACGGCCGCCATGAAAAGGAAGGGCGCGACAAAAAAGGCGACCGTCCAGAGCAGTGCCGGAGCCACGAAACCCCAGGCCTTGCGGCGTTCGGTATCTTCAAGAGAAATAGCAGCCACGGTCAGGTCTCCAACTGCCCTCTCCCACCGAGGGGAGAGGATATGGTGATGGATGGCATTGCGGACGGAGATGAAGAGCTACTTGTGCTGCAGCATCTCGGTCCAGATGTCCTGCATCTTCGCGTCAAGCTGCGCGCTTGGAACTGGATAAAGCTGGGTGCGCTTCAAATAGTCTGCCTGTTCGTTCCAGCGCAGGGCAGTCCTCTGTTCGGCTGTCAGATGCTCGCCGGCCTTGGCATTCGCCGGCATCGCCCAGTAGCAGGACGACGTTGCAAGTCGCGCCTGGCCTTCGGGGCTGAGAATATACTGGACGAACTTCAGGGCGAGGTCCTTTTTTGTGGAATCTTTCATAACGCCAATCGACTGGGCCCAGCGAACCGCGCCCTGCTCGGGAATGATCCAGTCCAGGTTAGGCTTGTCCTTCATCAGTCCGGCCGTTAGCCATTCTCCACCACCGAAGACAATGTCAACCTCGCCTGTGGCAAGTGCCGTCTGGGATGAGACGACGTCGCTCACCTGCTTTGCATTGGCCTTGAGAGCAAAAAGCTTGTCCTTGATCGCGGGCATATCGGCATCCGTGAGGCTCGACGTCGGTTTGCCGAGATCGATCCCGGTCAAGCCGATCATCGGCAGATAATAGTCATAGACGGCAATGCGGCCTTTGTATTTCTCCGACCATAGCTTCGACATGTCCTTCATGTCGGTGGGATCGACTTTCGTCTTATCATAGGAAACGGTGTTGTAGCCGAACTTCTCCGTGGCAGCGTAGATCTTGCCATCGCGGCTATTGTTCGCCTCCATGCGTACTTCCGGAAAGATATCCGCAGTGGGAAGTGCATCGGCCGGCATCTCGGCAAGGATGCCCTTGTCGACGGCGCGCTGGACATCGACGCCATCGATGACCAGCACATCCCAGTCCCCCGGGCGCGACTGGTCGATGATGGAAAGCCCGGCACCCGTACCCTCATATTCCTTCAGATTGACCTTGACGTTGTTCGCCTTCTCGAAAGGTTCGATCAGTGCCGGGTCGGTGTGGTCGCACCAAACGAGAGCGTTCAACTCTTGCTGGGCGGTGGCTGCTGCTGGAGAAAGCGCAATCGCGGCAGCTGCAAAAAGCAGATGCCGACTGGTACCGCTGAAGCCGGATTTCTTCATCTTCATTCCCTCTCTTGAATTGGAAGCCTGCGGCCGACGATGGCACTCGTATCGATGCCTTGAGAAAAAGATTGAACGAGTTCATTTTTTAAGTCAATATGAATTTTGAAGACATTCATTATTCGAGAGAGCCGGACATGACGGGACTGCGCGCCAAGCAGAAAGCCGATCGCAATCGCCGCATATTGGAAGCGGCTGCAAGCCTTTTCCGGGAAGTCGGGTATGACAGCGCCCGCATCGAAGACATAGCCGAGCGGGCCGAGGTATCGGTCGGTACCTTCTACAACTACTATCAGAACAAGGGTGATATCCTCGTTGCCACCGTTTCGATGGAAGTTGAGGAAGTCCTTGCGTCCGGCAACGACATTGTTGAAAATCCGCCGGCTACGACGCATGACGCGCTGCAGGCATTGATCGACCAGTATTTCGATCACTCGCTTGTCTATCTCAGCAAGGAGATGTGGCGCACAGCCATGGCGATCTCCATTCAGCAGCCGGACAGCCCCTTCAGTCGCCGCTATACCGAGCTGGACAGACGCCTGTGCGAGCAGGTTTCGACACTCGTACAGAAACTTCAGCTTCGCGGCGCCGTCATGCCGGGCATCGACGCGATCGCCGTCGGCCAGATGGCCTTCAACAACCTCAACATGATGTTTCTTGAGTTCATCAAGGATGACGCAATGACGCTCGATGCGCTCAAGCAACGTGTTGCACGGCAAAACAGACCGCTCGCCACGTTGATCAGCAGCCCAGAAATTCGATAGCGGGGGAACACAAGGAATGGAGCAACAACAAGCGGTGCTTGCAGCAGCAGATCGCCTGGTCGACGCTTTTGGCCGGCATGATCGCGAGGCTTACTTCGCCTCCTTCGCTTCAGAAGCCACCTTCATCTTCTACAATGTTGATCGCGTTCTACATGATCGTGCCGCCTACGAAGCGGAGTGGACCTTGTGGGAGCAACGCGATGACTTTCGCGTTCTAGGCTGCCGGTCTACGGATCGGCGTATTCAAATGGCCGGAAATGTGGCGGTCTTCACCCATCTTGTCGAAACGGATCTCTCCATCGGGGGACAAGCTTTGTCCAATAGAGAGCGTGAGACGATTTTGTTTGCTCGTACTGACGAGAGTAATTGGGTCGCAGTCCACGAGCATCTTTCGCCTGCCCCCTGACCGTAAACTCTTGGCGTCTTGTTTCGACGCACCTCCGCTTCCTCTTGGAGTTCGCAAAACGTCAGAAGGTCGGGGAAGTATGAACCCAGATCAGGACCGTTTCACCATGAAAGCCCAGCCCAGGTGAGGTTTACACTATTCCATACTAACGTGCAGCCTTCCTCCTTTGGCAAGACACAATCGCGCGTTGGTATACTCGTGAGCTGGTTTTGGCGTAGCAGATCGTTAAAGCCGTGGATGGTAGTGACAGTGGCGGCTTCGTTGAACGGTACTTGGTCGAGTCCATACGGCAGAGGCAACGTTGATTGCATATCACAATCTGGATCCCCCGTGTGCCAGGCAACCACCTTGCCGCTCTTGATAGGATTGGAACCCGCAACCGACTGGGGCAATCCGGCTTGAATGGGCATTGATCCTGGAACTCTTCGCAAAGCTTTGAACGATCGAAGTGCGACGAACCTCGTCTCCACGGCGTTCGAGCGGCTTGAGGCACAGGCACGCACGCAGTTCGGCGGGCCTCTTGATCTGCAAATGACTGGTCGCTAAATTGCCATCTAAGTTGACCAGCGAGAACCATAATGCCGACGGGTAAGGTAAAGTTTTTCAACGCGGACAAGGGCTTTGGCTTCATCACGCCGGAATCAGGCGGGGCCGACGTTTTCGTGCATGTGTCCGCCCTGCAATACGGCGATGTCCTCAAAGAAGGACAGTCTGTTTCCTATGATCTGGGTCAGGATCGGAAGACGGGCAAGTCGAAGGCAGAAAACGTCAGGCCTCTCTGATCGCGATAGACGTGGCATGGTCTGAAATTGGGCTCTAGCGACCAAGCGATGCATGTCCGGGCATAGACCACGATGCAGTGCTTAGTCACATGCCGGCATGCATAGCAGCATTGGCGACGCATTCGTTCGAATGGCGCCGCCATCTTATAAGTTCGCTCGCGATAGGTCGGCAAACCTCCCCTATCCTCACAATCGATAGGCATGCGTTCGACCCAATTCCAGGAAGCGGTGGATGTCCTTAGCACAGCCCCATTTCAAGGTGACCATCGGCTATCGTAGTTCCTTGCTCTTGGAGAGAAACTCATCCGCCGCGATATTGACGATACGACAACGCTCAGAGTGACTCCGAGCGAAGTGTTATTGTCAGTTGCTCCGCTCCGCACGAATGAGGTCGGCCATGCGTTCGGCAAGCATCAAGGTTGGCATGTTGGTGTTTGCACGCGGGATGCTTGGCATGATCGACGAGTCACAGACGCGTAAACCCGAAACTCCGTAAACACGGCCGGCTCCGTCGGTCACGGCCATCGGATCGTTCGCCGCCCCCATGCGACAAGTTCCCGATGCATGCCAGACGCCAGTAACAGCGTTGCTAATGAAATCGGACAGGGCCTCGTCGCTGGCAAGCAGCCGGTCAAGACTGATCCCCAACGTAATGAGCAAATGGATAATCAAGCTGCGAAGCGGTCCGGCATAGTCGAGGATGGTGCTCAGCACGCGCAGCTGTATCGCATTCCAGGCACCTGGCGCAGAGACCTTCTTCACCCGCTCCGAATAGCTGGTCGGGAAGACGGGCCCGCAGGTCTTGTGCATGTTCCTATGCGAAAGGATGCCAGCCGCGTGGCGAAAGCCCTCTTTCAGGCGCTCGAGATCGCGCTTGTCCGAAAGCAGCTTGAAATCAACCAGCGGCTCATCTATTGGGTCGGGGGAGCGCAGCGTCAACTCGCCGCGTGAATAGGACTTGTTCACCCATATCAGGATTGAGCCGATCCGCTGGCCAATCTCATGCCATGCGGTCCGTCCGATAATTGCAAAATGCATATCGCCGGCGGGAGCATCGGGAATGCCTGACGTCCAACGCAGAAGCGCCTGATCGTGATGTTCGCTCATGTCGCGCATGCGTGCGGCCGCGGGCAGATATGACGATACGGCAACGAGCGGATGCTCCATCAGGTTTTTGCCAACGCCAGGTCGATGGCATTGGACCTCGATCCCAAGTGGTTTCAGCTCCTCCTGAGGCCCGATCCCGCTGCGCAGCAACAAGGCCGCTGAATGAATGCCACCCATCGTGACGATGGTCTCCCCTGCGCATAGGGCCTCGGTTTTTCCGCCACGCTCGATTTCGGCACCGGTAACACGCTTGTCAGCAAAGCAAAGCTTTCTGACAAGCGTATCCGTGACGATCGTCAGATTGGAACGCCGGCGAACCTCGTCTGTCAGATAGGCGATCGACGCGGGAATGCGTTCGCCGTCATCACTGACCGCGATAGCCGCCGGAAAAACGCCATCCTGCCACCTACCATTTTGATCCGGCAGTACAGGCTGACCCTGCATTTTTAGGGTGTCCTTGACTGCCGCTACGAAAGGCGACACCTTGGCATCGGGCAGGCGCCGTACAATGATCGGCCCCTGCTGGCCGTGATATTCATCATCGAAGTCGACGTCGCGCTCTATCTTCCTGAAGTATTTCAGCGCGACGTCACCGCTCCAGCCCTCAGCCCCGAGCGCGCCCCATTCATCGTAGTCTTCTGGCGCGCCGCGATTGGCGACCATGGCGTTGATCGCCGAACCGCCACCAAGCAAGCGTGCCTGTTCGTAGGTTCGTGGCGTATTGGACTTTCTGCGTTCTGCGCCACTGTAAAAGGCCTGCAAGGCCGTCCAGATATTGCCCGGGTCGAGGTAAGCACGACCCGGGTAGCGCGAACGGACATTGTCAGGCATCGTCGCCTTCCGCAGATCGCGCCCGGCCTCGATCAGAACGATATTGACATCTGCATCCTCCGAGAGCCGCGCCGCAAGTGCGCAGCCCGCAGAGCCGCCTCCGAGGATCAGACAATCAATCTTCGAGGGTATGGAAGCTGTCACTTCTTACCTCCCCACCGCTCCGGATAACCAGGCATGGCTTCGCATCCGCATGTCGCAAAGTGCAGCGGTGGCAGCTTGTCGTTGACATATTTCGCGAGGTCGGCCTGCTTTATCACGGGCTGTGGCAAAATCCATTCAGGCGATGAAACAGGCTCACCCTGCAGGACCTTCAACGCCGCCTGGATAGCCGTACGCCACTGGAAAGCCGGATAGGTCGGCGCAATGCCCTTGAAGCCCTTCTTTTGCCAGGCCTGCAAATAGTCCTGCTCGTCCTCGCCAGTAATGACCGGGTAGTCGAGACCGAGGTCTTCAAAGGCCTCGGCAACGGCGACCGAGACGACACCAAGATCGACCCAAACTGCGTCGATGCGGCCATTGCGGCTGATATAGTCAACAACGGTTGCTTTGGTCTTGGCTCGATCAGCACCTACGAATTCATTGCCGACGACGTCGATGCCTGCATCCTTGAAGGTTTTTTCAGCGGCCGCCCAGCGCGTTTCGAAAATGTCGAGGCCCGGAGCCGTGCGTAGAACGAGCACCTTGCCACCCTTTGGAATATTCTCGACGATGTAGTCCGCAGCCGCCTTGCCCCAGGCATAGCCGCCGATGGAACGGACTGCGGTGACAGGGCACGTGGTGTTGACCGAACGGTCGAAAGTGATAACCGGCAGCTTCTTGCATGCCTCTTCTACCACGGGTGTCAATGCGGCCGAGGTGTTGGGCGAAACAACCAACGCATCACAGTTGCCGCCATTCAGGAACGATTGGATGTCGGAGATCTGCTTGTCGTCCTTACCCTGCGCATCCGCATATTCGAACTTGGAGATGAGGTCCTGGTGCATGTCGACTTCGGCCTGCATGGTGGTCAGGCCCGTTACACGCCAAGCATTCCCAACACCTGCATTGGAAAAGCAAAGCCGATAGGGCCCTTTCTTCGCATAGGCCTTGGTGGATTTCATGTCAGACCCGAACCATTGCTCCCAGGGCTTGTCAGCCGGGCCGTTCGGCGTCGACTGCATCAGCTTGATCTGGTCCGCCAGTTGCTTATCTGCATCGCCACCGGCAACCTGCGCAAGTGCCGTGCTGGCAAGGCCGATTGCCAAGAACGCGGAAAGCCCCGCGATCACGCCGTATTTCTTGATCTGTCTGGATGACATGTATTCCTCCCATTGAACATGTGCTGGTTGCTTGATTGATCCCGAAGCGATCCTCTTCGCTTGCGAGACCGGTTTGACCTCCTCTCATCGACGTTCCGTAAAGGATGCAGCGGCGATGAGGATCATGCCTTGCACGGTCAGCCTAACAGGCTGCGGCATGCCGAGCAGATTGAGAACTGTGAAGATTGCATAAAGTGCAAGCGCCCCGCAGACCGCGCCGGCGATCGTTCCGCGTCCACCGAGCAGGGTGACGCCACCAATAACGGCTGCCGCGATCGCCTGAAGCGGATAGTCGGCTCCAACGTCAACCGAAACACCCGAGTATCCGCCAAGCAGCAGACCCGCGATGACAGCGGTAAGAGCTGACACGACGAAACAGCCGATGCGTATAGTTCGCGTTGGAACACCGGCAAGTGCGGCAGCTTTCGGGTTGTCGCCCAGCATAAGCACCATCCGGCCGAAGTTGGTGCGATGCATGAGCCAGTATGCCAGCAGAACGACGACGATCAGGACGACAACGGCTACTGGTATATTGCCAAGGAGCACGAGGTCCTGAATACGACCGCGACCGAGAAAGCGCAGATTGTCGGGTAAACTGCTCGATGGCGCGCCACCTGACCAGATCATGGCCAAACCCTTGAGCGACAGCAAGCTGCCAAGGGTCGCAATGATCGATGGCACTTTCAACCTTGTGACGACCAGCCCATTAGCCAGGCCGACCACAATGCCGATAGCGACAACCGCGGCGACGGCAAAAGCCGTCGATGAAGGGTCACCCTGCGTAATCATCGCGCAAGCGATCACTACCAATGTCATGAGCGAACCGGCAGAGAGATCGAAGCCGCCGGAAATCAGGACGAAAGATGTGCCGCAAGTGAGAATGACGAGCGGTGCCGAGCGTTGCAGGAAACCTAAAATCCCCGGCATTGTCGAATAGAGCGGACTGAGATACGCCATGGCGCATAAGATTACGATCAGCAAAGGCAATGCCGGATTGGCTCTGAGGACGCGCATCATGCCGTCTCTCCTTTGCTGCGGAAGGTATAGCAGCCCAGGGCGGCCACGACGATCAGACCGCGAAAGACCTGGCTGAGAAATGGATCAACCTGAAGCATATTGAAGACCGCGTCCGTGGTTGCAAACACTAAGACGCCGGCCAGCGTTCCAAGGATGCTGCCCCGACCGCCAGCAAGCAACGTGCCCCCGATCACAACTGCGGCGATGGAGTCGAGATCATAGTTGCCGTCGCGACCGACCCACGGCGTTCCAACACCGAGGCGGCTGGTCAGATAAAGACCTGCAATCGCGCACATCACGCCGGAGAAAGTGAATGCGACAATCGTTACAGCACGATTGCGAATGCCCGCTAGCCACGCAGCCCGCTGGTTTCCCCCGACCGCATAGAGCGCACTGCCAAGCCGCGTGTGGTTGAGGGCAATCGCTGTCAGCACCGCGCAGGAAACCATCACGACAATCGAGTAAGGAAGGCCGCCCAGCGAACCATAGGCGAATTGCTGAAACGCCTTTGGCGCCGATCCCTGCAGTGAATTATAGGAAACCACCAGAATCCCCTGCAATGTAAGGCTGGTGCCCAGGGTTGCGATAAGCGGATTAACGTTCAGGAAGGAGATCAGAAGCCCATTCAGGGCTCCGACTGCAGCCGCGACCAAGACCACGATCACGATCGCATGGGGGATGTTGGCTGGATCATTCTGCATGAAATAGCCGGCAAGCACCGCGCAAGAACTGACGAGATTGGCAACCGATAGATCAATTGCTCCGCTCGAGATGACCACCGCTTGACCAATGGCGACCAGACCCAGTGCCACCATGCGTTCCAGCAGCCCCATGATCCCATCAGACGTGATTTGCGCGTGCTGCCCTGTTGCCAGTGCAACCACGATGTAGATCGTTAGCGACATTCCAATCAAAGCGAGGGGGATCGCGTGCTGCACCAAGAGGGCTCGCAATGTTCTAACATCAACAGCACGCACTCCGCGCGTCGAAAGTTGCAAAGCGGTATCGATGCTGGAGCTGCGCTCCAGGAGGCTTGGTGGACGAGCATCCTGCCCGCTGGCTGCAGTGGATTCGTCTGGATACACTCTAGTGGACGGCATGGCGCATGATCTCTTCTTCACTGGCACCGCGCGGCAGATTTGCCGCCAGCTGCCCTGCGCACATGACGCAAATGCGATCGGACAAACCGATGATTTCCATAAGGTCTGACGAGACGACCATGACCGCGCCTCCATCGTTCGCAAAGGCCCGCAGCATGGTGTAAATTGCCGAACGCGCCCCGACATCGATGCCGCGGGTCGGCTCATTGACAATCCATACACGCGGATTGATCGCCATCCAGCGCGCAAAGAGCACCTTCTGCTGGTTGCCGCCGGAAAGCTCGCCGACCGGCATGTCGTAGCCGGCACTTTTCACTTCCACCTTGTCGAGAAGCTTATCGATCAGACGGGTTGCCCTCGGACCCCGCGTCGCCGTCGCCAAATGACCGCCGAGCGCGCGCAGCGTGATTGCGGCATTATCGCGAAGCGATTGGCGCAAGCCCAATCCTTCAGCCTTGCGGTCTTCCGGGATCACACCGATCCCGCGATTTGCCGCCTCTCGCGGTGAACGCGGTTGCGGCTTTCCGTCCCACAATGACACCTGACCGTCGGTAAATGGCACCTCACCCGACATGGCCCGCGCCAGTTCGGCCTTGCCGCAACCCTCCAGACCGGCAATGCCGACAATCTCGCCTGCGCGTAGGGTAAGCGATATGCCCTCCAGTGACTCATTCCCCGCGCCCTGGACATCATAAAGCACGGCTCCCACCTCCCCCTTGCCGACTGCGGGGAAAAGATCTGTGAGCTCGCGTCCCACCATCAGGCGGATCACGTTGTCGATCGTCAGTTCACCGGCGGGCTGCGTCGCGACCTGGCGACCATCCTTGATCACGGTAATCGTATCAGCCAGCGCCTTGATTTCCGCCATGCGATGGGAAATGTAGAGAAGCGCCACTCCCGACTGCCTTAGCTCACGAATGACTTTGAAAAGGGCTTGCGCTTCCGCTTCGTTTAGCGCCGCTGTCGGTTCGTCGAGGATCAATATCCTTGCCTGTTCTGACAGCGCCTTTGCAATCTCGACACGCTGTTGCTCGGCAATGGATAGCTTTCCACATACGGTGTCAGGAGCTAGGTGACAGCCAAGCCTGGAGAGAATGGCACTCGTCTCGCGATTCATCCTTGCACGATCGATGAGACCGAAGCGCGTCGGCTCGCGACCGAGAAAAACATTGTCCGCGACCGTGCGATAGGGAAGCAGGTTGAGTTCCTGGTGAATAACGGCGATCCCCTCGCGCATGGCCTGCGATGGATGCGTGAACACCACGGGGCGGCCGTCTATGTGGATTTCACCCGCCGTTGGCGCGAAGGCGCCGCTTAAGATCCGCATCAAAGTGGATTTGCCGGCGCCGTTTTCACCGCAAATCGCTGTCAATGTACCGCTATGGCAGGTGAGATCTATGCCATCCAGAACCTTGATCGGCCCGAATGATTTGCAGATGCCCTTCATTGTCAGTAAAGGCATGCCTCCTCCCGCCGCGGCGGATCCCTGATCCGTCATGGTGCACATTCCCTACGTTCCTGTTTCAGCGTGTCCGAGCGCTAGACGGCTTGCCGCCTAGCCCTGTTCACTGGCAGCACTCGAAGTTTTGGCTACAACGTCCGATTTGACACGATGCTGTTTCGTGCTTCGTTCAGGAGTACCCTATTCGGAAAAGACGACCTTTGGGTTCGTCAGTTCCCTTATGCCGAGCGCCCCCAGCTCCCGACCAAAGCCGGACGCCTTCACGCCACCGAAAGGCACCCGCGGATCGGAACGAACGAAGCCGTTGATGAAGACCGCCCCCGCCTCGACTGCACGGGCGACACGGTTGGCCCGCCCGCTATCCGTCGTCCAGATCGTGGCTCCAAGCCCGTAATCGCTGTCATTTGCCAGTTCGATCGCCTCCTTCTCATTCTTGAATCGAAAGAGAAGTGCGACCGGGCCGAAAAATTCCTCGCGCGCGATCGGCGCATCATGCGGCAAGCCGGCTATGACGGTCGGGGCATAGAAATTGCCGCGCCGCTCCAGGCGTGTCCCGCCTGTCAGAATCCTGGCGCCTTGCTCCAATGTCGCCGCGACCTGCCGTTCGGTATCCTTCACGACGCTCGCACGCGCCAATGGACCAAATTTGTTCGCAGGATCCAGCGGGTCGCCGATCGATAGAGCGTTCACTGCTTCAACGAACGCCTTTTCAAACCGATCATAGATTTGATCGGCGACCAGGATTCGCTTTGCGGCAATGCAGCTTTGCGAATTATTTGAAAAGCGCGACAGAACGGCCATGGGTACGGCCTTTGCCAAATCGGCATCCTCAAAGACAATGAACGGATCGGAACCACCGAGCTCCAGAACCACTTTCTTGCCATGCTCTCCGGCAGCCCTGGCGACGGAGTAACCCGCCTGCGTGCTGCCTGTCACGGTCGCCGCCTTGATACGCGGATCGGCAATGATATCGGCCACCGCGTCGCGCCTGACCGCAAGATTGAGGTAGAGCCCGGTTGGCGCGCCGGCATCAAGCACCAGTTGCTCCAGAGCGCGGGCGCAGCCCTGCACACTGTCGGAGTGCTTTACCAGGACCGTATTGCCGGCGAGCGCGGTCGGAATGAAGAAACGCAACACCTGCCAGAATGGCAAATTCCACGGCATGATCGCGAAAATCGGTCCAAGCGATTGGTAAACCACGCTGGCGTTGAGCCCGGCGATTGGTTCATCCGCGAGATATTCGGGACCTTTTTCTGCGAAATGACGCGCACCCATTGCCGCCTTGCGAACCTCAGCGATAGCCTCGCCAATCGGTTTGCCCATCTCGGTCGTGATCAGCCGACCATAGTCTTCGGCGCGTTGTTCAAGAATGCCTGCCAAACGCAGAAGGAAGGCCGTTCTGTCCTGCATGGACACATCGCGCGACCATGTCTTTGCTGTTTCGTGCGAGAGAGCAATTCGCGCCTCTATGTCCAAGGCAGCATGCACGGGATAGGTTTCAACCAGCTCTCCGGTTGACGGATTCCAAGTCTCCAGCTTCATGTGGGCTCCTCCCGAGACCATATTTCCTACTGGTTGGTAGTGTATGTGCCGAGCGTGTTTACTGTCTACTTTTCACACTGGGGATATTCCGATATACGAGAAAAGCCGATGCAATCTGCATTCCACCTCAAGGTTGCCATGTGAAGAGTTTTGAACGCATCAACGCTATTCTCAGCAGTTTCAGCCCCAAGGAAGCGTCCGTTCGCGTCGACGCGCTTCTTGAGCGGCTGAACATCCCGACATCATCCGGATACAAGATCATCAGCGACATGGTCGGTGAAGGATTGCTCGCGCGCGCGCAGCGAGGCACAGTAAAACTTGGGCCCACCTCCGCTCGTCTGCTTTATGCTCCGCTTCGCGCCGTTCGGCCGGCCAGAAGCACATTGTTTGCGTCGATCACGAGAAATGTCACCGCCCCGCGCAAGGCGCATCTTGAGGGGGAATTGCTGAAGCTCGTCGAAACCGGCAAGTACAAGAAAAACCCGCCGTTCGTCATTGGTTTTGCCAACGCATCACGCGCACATCCCTGGCGACGCGCGCTCGAACAGAGCTTGTTTGCCGCCTCGCAACGACAAAGCCATGTCGTCTCGCGCATGATAGTCTGCGACGCCGAGAACGATCCAGCCACGCAGATCGCACATCTTAGGCAGATGCGCGACGAGAACGTCGATCTCTGTATTGTGAGCGCCGTGAATGAAGACCATCACGAACTCGGTCAAGCCATCGCGGAAACAGCGCGTGCAGGGATTCCGCTTGTCGGCGTCGACCGTGCCTGCGGCAATGGAAGCGGGCTTGTTTCGTTTGTTACCGCTTCAGATGAGACCGTTGGACGCATCAGCGCATTGTGGCTCGCGGAACATCTCAAAGGCAAGGGCGAGATTGTGATGCTGTGTGGCATGAAGGGAGCTTCTCCCTGTACGATCCGTCTGCAAGCCGCCCTTGCAACGCTTGAGAAATTTGCCGACATCAAGATCGCAACCATCGAATATACCGACTGGTTGGCTGAGCGCGGCTATGAGGTTATGCATGCCTATCTCGGCCGCAACCAGGCTCCAGACGGTGTGTGGTGCGATTCTGGTCTCCAAGGCATCGGCTCGCTCAACGCGTTTAGTGACAGAGGCTTCAGGCGCGGCGAAATTCCTGCCCATACCGGCGGCGAAATGAACCTCATGTACAAGATCGCGGTTTCAAAAAAGGTGCCCCTTTGCGGCCTTGATTATCCCGCGGCCATGGGATCGATCAGTTTTCAGACAGGCCTTGATATTCTTTCCGGGCGGCATGTACCCTGGCTCATCGAGGCCGACCTGCAGATCATCGTGACACGTGGACACGAAACCCAATCGGTACGCGCCGACCTTCACGCTGAGCGAAAGGTCGACTGGAATGCGGCCGACTCTCTTGTTCATGCCGCAGGTCGGGCGCGTGGTGCCCGGTCAGGGCGTGCAGAGGAAAAGGCACCCGCCAAACCTAAACAGGCGCTCGAAGCAGCCGTCGGCAAGTCCTACACGGAATCGTCCGCCAGGCTCGTTGACATCATGACACTGGTGGCGACAAGACCCGTCGTCACCGGCTACGACACCGCACGTGCACTGAATTTGCCGCTGAGTTCAACTTATGAAGCGATCAACGAGCTGGAACGTCTATCGTGGCTGATCCGCAGTGAGGATGGCCACCTGCTGGTGGGTAAGGCTCCGCAGCAGATCGCTCTTTCGGCACGCGGCATCAATATAGATGCACATCGGCTTTTGGCGGTGGTGCGCTATTTGCGGGACCAGACCGGCGAGACGAGTTTCGCCGGCGCCCTGGACCATGACCTGCAAATCGGGCCCTGCCTCGTCGGCTTCAACCACAACAGCATGCATTTCGATCCCTTCAAGATCTTTGCCATGGAACAGCGCCGGAATGCTTCCATCGCAAGTGATCCATTCAAGATGCACAGCCAACCAGAAACGGATATGACCGGAGCCAACCGTCGCACGCATTTTCTCATGGCGCCGATCGGGCGGGCACTCAATTTCACCCGGAATGCCGAACTCGTTATCGGCCTATGCCGCCAGTCAGGCTCCATCGACGAAGATCATGCATTTTCGCATCTGCGTGAAGTACAGATGCTACTATCGAAAGGAACCGAATTTTAGTTAGCAATCTGATGGCTTGGCGGAAATATCTCGCTTGAGGTAGCCGAGCAGCATCTCCGATGCCTCGTCGCAGCGGCGGTTCAACCAGTCGTTATCGATGGGCACCCCAAATACCGCGCGTAGCGTATGCGTGTTGGAAATCGGGAAATAGCAAAGCGACGCCACGAAGATATAGAAGTCACGCGGGTCCATTTCATTGCAAAAATCGCCCGACAGCTTGCCGCGCTGCAGAACATTGCGAACTTGCTCGAGCAGCACGGACTGAACGCGTGGCATATCCGACATGGTGCGGATCGTCTGGCCTCCGCGCATGTTTTCGATCGTCAACAATGAAATGAACCAGGGATTGCGCCGATAGTGGTTCATCGTAAACCGCACAAGTTCCCTTACCGCATCATTCGGTGAAAGCTTGTCGAGGCTCAGCTTCTTTTCCGCCTCGCGGATTTTGACATAGGCCTCGCGCAAAGCTGCCGCATAAACCGCGCTCTTGTCGCCAAAATAGTCGTAGATCATCGGCTTGCTGACGTCAGCCTCTTGTGCGATTCGATCCACGCGCGCACCGGCAAAGCCATGCGTTGCGAACTCGTTGAGAGCTGCTTTCAAAATGCGCCGCTTGGTGTCGGCTGCATCGCGTTTGCGTGGTGTTCTCGACGCTTCTGCTTTCATCGTTCCCATTCGACCTCGGACCAGCCTATCGTCGCGCATTGCTAGCCCAGCACCAGCGGATTGAATATGGCGTTTGAATCCTAGCTCGCATAAAGCCTTGTTTCAATTTCGAAAATCGATTTGTACATGTTTTACAGACGCAGTCGTCCCATTTGCGTCACCACAAATTGCCGGCAACACCGACTTTAGAATGCAGTTGTCGATATCAGACGACCAGCACCACTCGAAAATCGTTCACATTGGTATGCGTTGGGCCGGTATTGACCAAGCCGCCATGCCTATCAAAAAAGCTCCAAGCGTCATGCGCGTCGAGCGCGGCACGTGCGAGCTTTGCATCGATAGGTGTTGCGCCGTGCCAGATCGCGCCGGCATTATCCTCGGAGCCATCACGCCCATCGGTATCGCAGGCGATGGCGGAAATCCGACTGCTTGCGTTTGCCGACAATGCAAAACTGAGGAGATATTCGCTGCACCGACCACCTTTGCCTGCACCATTCTTCACGGTAACAGTGGTTTCTCCGCCGGAAATATAGGCGACCGGTGCGGTTACGGGCTGATGGTGCCGAACGGTCTGCAGAGCAATTGCTGCCATCACGCGACCAACGTCACGCGCCTCTCCTTCGATTGCATTCCCAAGAATGTAAGGCGTCACACCCGCGCGCCGTGCAACCTGCGCTGCCGCTTCAAGGGCCGCCTGCGGCGAGGCGACAATTTTTACGATCCTTCGTCCAAATTGCCTGGCATGACGCTGTTCGGCTGCTGGCTCCTCGATCCGCGCCTCCAGCAAGGCCAGCGCTCCTGCGGGTATCGCTATGCCATACCGGGCAATGACATCACGTGCCGCCCGAGGATCGCTCTCGGTCTCA
>NZ_JAELTU010000160.1 GCF_016429015.1 Rhizobium sp. ASV20 | reverse complement strand
ATAGGCCTCATGATCTCCCCAACATTCACCGGCTCGCATTTTATGCATGCGCGAAAGGTGACTGCAATCCTACGTCGTATAGACTATTCCAAAGAGGTGAATGTATATGACGCTTGGCGGCCTTTTTTGGGCGGATGGCCGTTCAACTGCTCTGTGGATTCGTGCTCGTCGCGTTGGCGGGGGGCGGCCTCGTCTGGGTAATCGCGCTGTTCTTGCTTATGCCCGCTATCGGGATGTCTGTGTTCATATTCGCGCCGAATATGTCGCCGCCCGGTTTGGCGTCACATGGGTAGCCTGGATCGTAACTCCCTTCGTTGGCGCGGGCATTCCCTGGCTTTTCGAGTTCATTGCGCCGAACCGGACCAATTTTCTGGCAGCCATTTCGCAACTTTGCTTCGTGTCCGGGGTGATCGGCGTTCTATGGACAATATCGTCTCTTGCCGCTGTGTTCATGCAGCAGCCGCTGGTGCCGGACAAACGGCTATTTCAGCGATTGTATTCCACAACTGTCAGCCTAAATGGATCATAGGCCCTGATTAGCTCCAAAAGCCCGTTTGGGAAAATAATTTCAGTCGTTTTTCGAAGCTCCTCAACGGACCACCAATAGTGATCGGCCATAACATCTCGTTCGTTTTCACTCCAACCTTTGTCTGAAATGGAGCTTCGAACAGTTCGAACTCCGAAGAACCTCTCGTCTGCCCAAACGATTTCCCCGTTCGTCAGTTGAAGCTCGAAGGATCGAGGGCCAACTTCGCCCGTCAATTGCTGCGTCAACAAGCCGGTTTCCTCCTCCAATTCGCGCCGGGCCGCTTCCTCGAAGGTCTCGCCTTCTTCCACGGCTCCGCCCGGCGTTGCCCAATAGGTGCGACCGTTCAACACTCCGGAGGTGTGTGAAAACTTAAAAAGAAGAACACATCCGAACTGATCAATGACCAGAATTCGGGCCGAGGGACGTGTCCGCATCGAGTTCCATATCCTGTTTTCATGGGTATTCGCGCTGGAGAATACGTAACTCTACAAGCTTTCGAATTAAGCGATCCCACCAAGAACTTATCGTGGGTTTTCGGTTAGTCCTTTGCTGAGCTATCGCCTTGATAAGCTGCGGGTCCAAACCACGCTCCTCGGTCTTTCTCTCGAAGGTCAACCCGCTCTCAGCTGAAATGGTCGAGAGCACCTGCAGACCATATTCCGTCGTCTCCAGACTGGGCTGAAGGGCACGATAAAGATCATCCTTGGACCCGCGTCGTAGTCCGGAGTTCACAGAGAATTGGTTTACCTCGTGTGAGATCAGGGCGGCAAATTCGTGCGGCTCAATCATTTTCATGGCCGCGCGAACGAGGCCGTATTCATCGAGAAGCCCACCTTTCATCGCTACCCGTCCGTCCCTGTGGCGGATCAGTGCGAAGTAGATGCCGAAGCTGATCATGGCCGTATCGCGCCATCCGACTTTCTCGATGTAGTGCTTCATGATGACATCGGTCGAATGGATTTCGTGCTCCCCATCTCGTTTGGCGAGATAATCGCGAAAGACATCGTGGGCGCTAGGGTCGAGAAGCAAAAGTGCCTGCATGGCGGGAGCAAGGGCTCCCTGGTTCTCCGGTCCCCATATCTGACCGATTCTTTTCGCCTCGATGACAGCGGGCTGAACTTCAAGATACGTGCCCAGCAGACGGCGAAGGCTTCCGGTTACGGGCATAGGCTCTTTTGTTAAGCGCTCGAAGAATGCCGATTCTGTGATAGTTCGCTTTCCGACTTTGAACGAAAGTTCGAATACGTCCCCTTGAATAAGCTCAGCAAAACGCTCTTGAATGTCATCGGTTAGCGCTCGCAGCGCATCGGTGATGGGAACTTCCGAGAATTCCTCCATTTCCACTGCGTGCCGGTACTCTGACTTTGCCAAAAAGCGTTTGACCAGCGCTTCGGGCGGATAAGCAAAGGTATTCTCTCGAAAGCCGTCTTCGCTTTCATAGATCAACTTGGATGACGATTCGCTTTCCCACCAATCCCGGCGAATGTAGACGGAATTCGAATGAACTCGTATCTCGACCTGTCCGAGATCCGAGACATCAACAATTTCTTGAAGAGGAGGAGATGGCCTGCCGCTAAACCGTTCGAAGCTGAAGACGGGAGAGTCCGTGCCATCAAGTCCGAGCCATCGGAACTCGATCTCTCTTCTGTCGCTATTTTTCCGGTGATCAAACTGTGTCCAGAAACCGGAACCGTCGGCGTCCCAGACGACGTTCTTAACGAAATCCGGCGGTACGCCCTTTCTGGTCTCGATAAGCGTGATCAGCTTCGGTGGATCGATTTTCCAGAGTTCGAGAACGCCCTTATGCCGATGATAGGCCTTGTTAACCTCATCCAGGGTGGGTGCCTGACTGAGTGAGCCCAAATATGGAGCAAGCGCATAGGTGCCGTTTGGGCTAAACCAACGCAATGGCATTGGCTTTTCTGGCAGAGGAGTGAAGCGCAATGACCAGTCGGACGTATCCATACGGCAGAATACGAGCTGCATTCCCGGAGCATTTGGATGGTAGCACAGGAAGCTCAATTGACCTGAGGAATCCTGCCAGATCTCAGATGCGATATCGAGATTGATCAGGGGTTCGGCCCCGCTGCCACTAGTTGCGATCCGCCCAGATTGTCCTTGGTCCGATAACTGGATCGAATTACCTTGAAGGACGACTTCGAGATCAGAGGCGTTCAAAACAACGAAGTCATGGGAATACCAAGTTCCCTTAGTACTTCTGGGCAGACCAACACGGCTTCTATTGTATACAACGATGAACGCAGCGTCTGCCGTTACGAAAATCTCATGCGGTCTGCCCGCCTGCAGGCTTCTCCGAGCAATTTCTCTGCGAGACGCGAAATCGATCAGGCACACTTCTGCCTGATCAGAGATGCAAGCCAAACGATTAGAGCCGACGACGGTTGTATGCTGAATTCTTTTCCCCGGAAACGGCAGGAATAGCCGCCATTCGCCGTCGTTTTCCACGGCCGCGACGGCTTTATAACGGCGCTCCGTACCGGTCGTGTGGGCGCGTAACATGTGTGGAGATCTCCAGGTTGCGCTCATGCTGCCGATTTTCCAGCGAACTCAAGCAACGATTGAGATTAATGACGATGCGGCTCGGGGAATTGATAGGGCCACGACCTTAAAATGACGTGAAACTCAACACGATCCTGGAAATTATGGGTTCATGATTCCCTGGTATTAGCGATGCATCGTTTCCGCCGTTCGCAGAGCCTGCATGACCGTTCTAACCGCCAGGAAAGCCCTCAGGGCTCAATTTCGGAAATTCGAAATTCGGTGCCGGTATCACGAACGATGTGCAGGTCGCGGATCATCTCGGCGGCATGCAGAAGTCCGTGGTACCACTCGTCCTTTGGCACCCGCTCGACTCCGGCCGAAACGGTGCGGATGTAAATCAGCGCATCTTTGCTCGGCACCGGAACGATCCCGACGTCTCGCCGAAGCTCTCGGATCGTGTTCACCGATCTGTCCAGCATGTTGCTGACTTCGTGCGGTGCCAATTTCTGGACCTCATTGGCAGCCCGCACTAGCTCGGCAATAAAGTCTGTCGTGGCGCTCACGGTCATCCTAGAAGCGTAGTGTCTTTGATGATCACGTGGGCGTCGGATACAAGATTACGCCGATGGCCCACGAAGGGCGTTTTTCTGCTCATGCGGCAAAAGTCAGCCGTTACTCCGCAGCGATCCTCTGCCTTGAGAAGGCAACTATTCTCTTGGAGAACCCACGAGCGCCGACACCATTGTCAAAGACGCAACGCGGAGGATTGACGCTGCTTCCTTGGTTCAACATCCACTATTCCGTCGCAGACTGGGAAGAAGGCGATGTCGATCGATCCTGCGCCCTTGCTCGCTCGATGGTCGAGGCAATCCGCGAAAGCCGCGAAGGCCAATAACAGGATCGGTTCCTTTGACCTACGGCACAAAGCTATCGCCTTGCGCGGATCCGACACGGGTAGATATCGAGAATTACTTCCGCAAGGAAGCAGAGAGGGGCGGTTGCTGTTATAGGTACACGCGTATGGTCTAAGAGGGAATCTTGCTGTTCGAACTGCTCCCGGTGAGCCCATCAAGATTTCGCTGTGACATTGAAGATGTAGGCGGCAAGTCCGCCCAAGAGGGTATGGTCCTGATAGAAACAGCGACCAAATCTTGGCGAAAATCGATGGACGACCACCTGCAAGAGGACGGCTAACGGTGTGGAGCTCTTTGCTGGCCTCATGCTGTAGGCGACCTTTCGAATAACTCTCTGATTATACGTCAAAATCTTTGGGTCTCACTAACTTTCGATTACGGGTCCTACGTTCACATCCCTTCAAGAGCTAGGTGATTGTGGATCTCACTGATTGTGTTCTTCGTCTCGGCCTAGCGGTCGATCAGGACCTCAAACCAAATAAAATTCACAACTCACGCAAGTCAGTTGCAATTGTCGACGGAGTCTGTGATCACTCATGCAATCATCCCTGCATTGTGCGCAGGACGCATTGCAACTATCTCGTATGAACAGGAATTTTCTATGAGTGAGAACCTCGGCGCAAACGATCAGTCAGAAGCACCGTCTCGCGATGACGCGACCGCGCGTTTACGAACGTTTCGCACATTACTCCACGCGACGATCGGTCAAGTCGTTCTGGCGATGAGCGCGGTGCCGCGATACCGGAATCAAGCGCTTTTTGATCTGTCGCACCTTGTGATAGATCCGCTAATCCGTGACAGGATTGCGATTGCGCATGCGTCGGCCAAGGAAGACGAGAAAGAGGCTGCGTTAAGCCCGGCGGCTGTCGCGATCTGGGCAAGCGTTTCGGAAGAGGTGGACGCCAAGATAAAGGAGCAAATCCAGGCGAAGGTATTTCCCGTGCGCTTGAAAGCCGATGATTGGAACAGCGGTGATGTCGTCTGGTTGCTTGATGTCATCGCTCCCTCGCGTGACATGGCGACTGCTGTGCTTTCCAGTTTCAGCAAGGTGGCGAAGAGTGAAACTGTGAAAATTCACCCAATGATAACGCAGTTGGTTGACCCCGAAGTCCTCGGTAAGCTGATTGTCAAGGAAGGCCAGGGCGAAAAGGATGGCGGGGAAAAGTCTTCGCTGAACTAGGCGAGTGCTAGCAATCACATCCGCCGTTTGCCTTCGCGAGAATTGAGATCAGCTCTCAAGCACAATCGGATTCCTTAAGTTCTGGGGATCCGCTTTCTCCTCTGTGGCTATGTGTCTTATGTCATTTAAGCTTGCGGCAAGAGCACCTGCTTCGGCTTGAAAAAGAATCCGGGTTCTTCGACTGCACCGGTAGTTCTGTCTTGGTCAGAAGCGTTTTGTGGTTACGTAAGTTTAGCAAGCTCGGCTTCGTATATATCCAAAAAGTTGCAGAGGACAGGTTAAGTAACTGTCGGCCTCGCGCCACTCGTGCTACGAGTGGCTCGTCGTGGCACTTACCGGGGTGTTGCCACGGTAAGGCGCAATGTGGGGACATAGTGGTGGGTGTTGGCATTGCGTTCGCTGGCATTATAAAGCGTTGGGGAGCTTTCAGAAATTCATGGTTCAACGCGCCTGATGCGCGCTCGACTATGCGCACTCTTCAGCGTGGCGTTGGCATGTTCCTTATGTCGACGGTGATATTTGCGTTACCAGGCTGCGGTTTGCTCGGTTTCCATTCGTGGGAATGGAATCAGAAAGTTACGATCCGGATTAAGACTCCGGATGGAGAGCGGATCGGAGGTGCGGTTCAACGCGTAAGCTGGAGCGAGAGTCCTTCATGGGCAAGGCTGGGCGATAGCGGCGGCTGGTTTAGCGACGAACTGGCCGGTGAAGCGGCCGTGGTCGAAGTGCGGCCCGGCAAGCATCTATTTGTGCTTTTGAAATCCTATTCCGAAATGGATAATTTGAAGATCTTTGCTCCGGAAAAGGCAAGTTCTTCGACGCTGACAGGCGGCCTCCGTGCGCAGTTCCAAGGATTAAACGACCGACTTGAGGAAGGGGTGGAAGCCCACGACATTCCGCGCGCCTTGTATCCACAGTTGGCAACCTTCGGGGACATTTCAAATTCCGCAACTGTTCAGCTGGTTGACCCTCTGGATCTTTCAGCGAGCTTCGGGCCAGGTGTGAGCCTTGCATCGATTACATTGAGCACCACCGCTGAGCCTTTGACGCGAGGGCGCGTGGAGCAGATTCTTCCGTGGTTCTTTTCAGTCGATTCCCTAATCCCCCGGGCACAGATCCCGCGGTTGGAAAGGGACGTGACGCCAACACAGAGGGTGTCAAAGTTTGATTTCATCACCGGCAATCTATGGAGAAAGAAATGACTGTATCAAACGAGTTGTTTATGGCCATTCTTGCCATGGATGCTTACAACCGTGGTTATGGTGCCGGGCTCGCTGTCGATGGAACATCTGTCGGCGACGCTGTCATTATTGCGGCGCAGGATCTCACAGATAATGCGAAGATTTTCCAGGTGATCCGCGAACGGTGCGGCGACCCTACAGCCAATTGCCATTTAGCGACGACTTGACACCAGCTAATTTCTTGGAAACGGAAGCCGACGACAGGCGCCGCTCGCGTCGTCGATAGCATCGCCGTTAACGCTATCAGGCGCTGCGCATTTGGTTGCGCATCTGGAATACAAGATCAGAAAATTCACCGAAACGTTGTATGACCTTGCGTAACGGCAATTGCGCAAATGCTGCTGCTCGTGTTACGCGTAGTCTAGTTCTGTTTGCTCGGCATGAGCGGGCATGGCGAGGCGCAAAGCGATGGGGGCTTGATGGTGAACGTTGGGGCGGCGTTCGCTGGTATGAGTTATCGACTCTTCCGCGATACCAATTTGTTCGGCCGGACAGTGAGCTGCCGATGAAGCGCAGGTCGCTTTTGGCATCGCTTTGCGCGCTCCCTCTTGCTTCGTGTCAGGGCGAAAGCGCGACCGTTCGTTTTAAAGTCATCGCGTCGGCGCTCGTCGACGGGCGCCCGATCGAGAGCTCGTCCGTAATGGAGATTAGCTATTCGAAAGTAACGCATAGCTTGCTGGGAACAGGCGGCGCCACACGCCTCTATGGCGAGGCATTGATTTTCGATCTTGGTGGGAAAGGGACAGTCTATGTGCTGCCTATTCAACACCCTGATAACGCGATCTCGACGCAAGTCTATGAATACGGGATACTTACGTCGTTTGGAATAACCAATGGGATAGGCTCGCTAAGCGAAGCGGACCTCACGACTCTGCGCAACGCAAGAGGTAGACACCCCTTTAAGTTGTATAAAACGACAAGGCTGCCTGCCTTTGTGACTTTTGCGAACGAGAGCGATCCAAAGTCGGTTTATGAGATCCGACCTTCGGAACTGGGTCAGCACTTTCCTGGTACGAAATTCACGGGCCTGGACATGGAAATCACCGAAGATCCCATAACCTCGAAGCTCAAAGATCGTTTGCCCTGGCTTAAAGCGGCGCGAGATCCAAAGATTTTTCCACGCGATCCGCCAACCGCGCGGCGGCCTTACAGTCAATTGCCACTTAGCTACATGCTGACACCAGCTGATTTCTTTGGAGACGCAAGCCGATGACCAGTTCGCCGATGGATAAGAATGTAATGCTCGCATTGCTGGCGTTGGATGCTTACTCGAGAGGCAACAATGCAAGGCTCGCCAATAGGGACGGCAGTGCACTCTCTGAGCGAATCGGATATGCGCAAGTTTCCTACGTATCCGACAAGGAGCTTCCGGCAGAGGCTGCGATTTCGGGCTTTAGCGCGGCAGCCTACACCTGGACAGTGGACGGAGCCTCTGACACCGTGATCGCGTATCGCGGCACGGATTTCGTCACGGAACATCTGTCGGTCGTCGAAATGGTTAAAGACGTCGTTTTCGGCTGGCTAAGTTCGTTCGGTCTTTTGGAAGATGATCTTGGCAACGGCGTTGTGCACCTGCAGCCGTATTATGCGCAAAAATTTTATGAAGATGTAACCAAGCGAACGCTTTTCCCGGATGCCGGCAGCGCTGCCAGCCCTCCAGCGGGTAACGTCATCATAACCGGGCATTCACTGGGCGGTAGTCTTGCAGGGTTCATTGGATCCTTAAGTGGTGACCAGACGGTCATATTCAACGAAATCCCGTATTTAGGCCTTGCTCTCACGGCCGCGCTGAATACATTTCTCGCTCCTTTCAGGGATATCACCGACCCTAAAACCAAATATGAACAGGTCATCAAGTTCTTGAATGGCGAGGGCCTGAGCATTGCGGGTCTAATCCTGCCGCACGCGGATAACGTCACCTCTTTCCGCATGGATGGCGAAGTGGCGGGATACGCTCGTGCTCTCGGGCCTGTGCTTGGATTTGCGCTGAAGGAGCTGATTGCCAAATTCACCGGCGAGGATGATGTAATAGCAGACGCGATCGCCGCTGCAGCGCTATCCTACGGAATTACCGTCGATGGGCAAAGCCAGGTCGTTCCGGTCAGCGCCCACGGCGGTGGTCTTCTTGATACAGTTAATCTGCATTCCCAGGCACTCATGGTGCTGACGACCTATGCGGACTCAAAGCACCTGGTGGATTGGTATCCTCTCGGAGACAAGCTACTAAAGTATTTCTTCGACAACAATGTCGCGCTGAGTACCGGAGCGAATGAACTGGGCGGGTATGGCGGGGCGCCTGCCAAGATGCTCGATGCAATTGCCTACTCGGTGCTCGATGAGGGAACGCTTGTTTTCGGCAATACCGGCGCTCGTGCGCTCTATGACGATGCGCAAGCGCTTGGCGCGCTCATGGGCGCTGGCAGGGTGTCTCGCGTTCTGAGAGGCTCCCTTGATGGCTTGACCGAAGCCATTGTGCAGTTCGCCGGTTTGATGGCAATCCGTCAGGTCAACTATCACGACTACGAGTCTTCGGATTCTCGCTTCCACCCCGAACAAGGCATCCTCGACCTTTCCGACGCGGATGGCAAACTGACTTCGGACCTGGGAAGTGCAGTTCTGTTGACGCTGAACGTCAATCAGGACCTGTGGGCGCTCGGGCGCCCGAGCGATCAGTCCGGATTGGTCGATATTCTCGGCGTGCAGGATCTGGTCGCCAGCATGGTTGAACGGGCCGAGGGTACGGTCGGACGTGAGCTCATCGCCGACGCGATGGTTAAGCTTTATAAGAATTACAACAGCAACAATCCATTCTCTGTCACCGACGTTGTCAGCTCCGTGCAGTTTTCCTTGTCGGAATCGCCCCTGATCTTGGCTCTCGCCGACAAGAAGGACGGTTTCGATCGGTACCATGCCTCCCTGTTTGTCGCGACTGACGGCGACGACATCATCGACGGCAACGGTCAGAACAACATCATCGCCGGCAGTAATGGCGACGACACTCTCGTTGGCCATTTGGGGAGCGATATTCTCATCGGTGGGAACGGCAACGATCTCTTCATCGATTCCGTCACTGAGAAGGACAAGACCGGCCGGCAGAACGAGAATGATATTTATATTGGTCGCGATCAGACCGCCGACCCCATTACCAGATTCTTTGACTGGCTGATGTACGGTACCGAGACGGACACGGTGCGCTACACGATCGATCCGCTGACGGTCGATGATTATAGCACCCCCGAAGACGAAAGCGCCTTGCAGAAAGAAGGCGTCACGATCACCAGCTTGAAAAAGACGAAGCTGGGCCAGACGGACGGCCTCGAGATCAAGGTCCGCAATGACAAGACCGGGAAAGAGGGGATCGATACTCTCGTTTCCATCGACAAGGTAGAGCTCTCTGATCGTCCCGACTATTTCTTGATCAACGACGACGCCCTCAAAGCCCCGATTTTGATCGACATGGGCAAGTCAGGGCGCATTGCAAGCGAGCTCCCACCCGGCGAGACGCTCGGACCGAATGATTTCGTCGAGAAGGTCGATGTTGCCGACTACTCCAAGGTCTCGCACGGCTTGATCTATCTCAACGGCGTTACGTCCGGTCATAGAGATACCGGATCGCCTAATAATATCTTTCAGTGGAATGGTTTTGAGCAGGAGTTGCTGACCCTAAGCGACTACATTGCCAAAGGCGCATTGGGCTACAACGACACGCTGCATGTAACAGGCGCCGATCGCATCAAGCTTACAGACCACGATGATGTCGTCATGAGCGCCGATTTCGGCTCGATCATCGAGACCGGCGCTGGTAATGACAAGATCTGGTTTATGAACGGCGTCGCCGTCTCGGACCTGAGCAAGGACGATCGGATCGCCCTGGCAGGGGTTCTGACCCTCTATGGAGGACTGAAGAACGAGGCTTCAGAGGACCCCTATGCATGGGGCCCTTACGGGACGTCTTACGGGCTGAATGCGCAGGGCGATCTCATCATTCGCAACGCCTTCTGGCATGTGAAGTCGCAAAATGCTGATGGTACGGCTTCCGATGACGTCGCAACCATGTATGTCTTGAATTGGAAGGGATCTGCGCAGCCAACTTCGTCTGGCGGCGAGGTCGGCGCCGGTGGCATTTTCCTGGCTCAGTATCACGTATCAAGCGTCCTCTTCCGGGATATGACCCTTGACATGAAGGGCCAATATTCTGTGATGGGAGAAGGCCTGTTCGCCCTAATGGGCATGCAGATCAAGACCCTCACCGGGTTCGACAGCGTCTGGGGCGGCGAGGATCCGCTGGTTTTGGACCTCGATGGCGATGGCATCGAACTCACTGCCATTGACTACACCAAGGCACGGTTCGACGCGGACGACGATCTCTATGCCGAGGCTTCCGGCTTTGTCGGCAAGGACGACGGCATCCTCGTGCGCGACCTGAACGGCGATGGCAAGATTACCTCCTCGGCCGAGATGTTCGGCAAGGGTCAAACATCTGGATTCTCCATCCTGGCAACTCTTGATGGCAACCATGACGGCGTCGTCGATAGCCGAGACAATGGTCTGGCGGATTTCGACGGTGACGGCGATATCGATGCGAATGATACGTTCGATCGACTACTGGTCTGGCAGGATGCGAATGAAAACCATACGACCGACGCAGGTGAGCTGAAGAGCGTCACGGAACGAGGGATCAGTTCTATATCGGTGACTCCGACCCTGTTGTCGCAGCCAAACAGGGTCAACGGCAACTCCATTACGAGCACGTCAAGTTTTACGATGCAGGACGGCACGGTGCGAACAATCGCGGATGTGCTGCTCCAGCTTGAGAACCAAAATACCACATATGTTGGTCCCGCAATTCAGGTCTCTCCTTCGGTTGCTGATGTCGCTGACTTGAAGGGCCGGGGAACGCTTGTTTCGCTGCATCAGGCCATGAGCTATTCCGCGGCGACAGAGGCGGCGGTCCGGGCGGCGATTCCGGCCATTGGTTCCCCCAATCTTACAGCGCTCCGTGCTGCGATCATGCCAATCCTGACGGCTTGGGCCGCCGGGTCGCCAATCAAGATCAATGGCGTCGTCACAAGTGGCCAAGCTGCACTTTCGAGCTACGATGATCTGACTATCGTGCGTGAGAACGGTGCCGTCGTCGATTACGCATGGGGCTTGACGACACCGAGTGCTCAAAGTCCGATCGGCGGCATTCAGATGGCGTCCGGTGTCGTCGTCGCTACGAACGGCTCGATCAGTAGCCGCGGTGATCTCAAGGGTCTTCTTGATCGCTGGACGTCGCCAGGTTCGTCTGCGACGGTTACGTCTGGACAGGAGATCTTACCGGACGGGTCCACTGTGTCCTATCTCGACTATCGCACTGGTTCGGATTATCTTCGAATCTACAACTACGGAAAGGCGGCTTGGAGCCGCCAGCTCAGTGCGAGCAATCCGTCCGTCGCCACTGACGTTTCGCTGGCAACGGTGAAGGGGGCTGATTTTGCCTTCTATGAGCGCTTCCTCGGGGAATCGCTTCAGCCGTTCTTCCAAAAACCGGCCTCGGCAACTGCCGGCTACACAGCCGTCACGTCGTTTCTCGACAAGATGGACGACGTGCTCAACCTTTTTGCGGTGCGCCTTGCTGTTCAGAGTGGACCGCTCTCCAAATACTTTAGCTCGATCCAGTACAATGCTGAAACGGACGGGTTCGTTAGCCGGAGCGGTAACCAGATTGCGGCAGTGTTTACGGTGTTTCTTGACGACGCAGAGGCGACAAGTGATGCTACGAGTTGGCTTGCAAACTGGAAGCAGTTCTTTGACGTGTTTCTTGCCGATTATTCGCGTGGCGACGCATCGCAGAAGAACAGCTATGGTTTCCTTGTCCAGAACATGATGAATGCTGTCGATCGGAACGCCGGCGGCGTTACCGTACAGCAGTTCGCTCACGCATTTGGTATTCCCGATAGCCTGATCGTCTCTGGAAGCGGCACGGTTGCCGGCACCGGCGACGCCGATATCATTCTGATTGACGGTGACGAGACCATCGTTTCCGGCGGGAACGGGGCGGACAACTATGTTGTCGGCAAGAATTTCCACTCGGTCACGATATCCGATGATGACGGTCCGCTCGGCAGTTCGATCGACACTTTGCGTTTTGCCGGCCATCGAGCATCAGATTTTTCGGCGTCTCGCGACGGCAAGGATCTGCTGCTAACGGATTTGGTCTCTGGTGAAACCGTCCGGATCAGCAACCAGTTCTTCGGACGCTGGCCCGGTTTGACAATCGGCAATGCTTGGAATGACTGGGGTATCAATCAAATTGTTTTTGCCGATGGCACCGTCTGGACGAAGGTCGAAATCGCCGAGGCAGTCTCAAAGATCGACAACGCGTCCACCCACATAGTTGGAACGAACGATGTGGACGTCCTGCAGGGTGGCAAGGGCGACGACTTGCTTGAGGGTGGTGGCGATACCGACATCTATCGCATTGGCCGCGGCGATGGCCGCGACGTCATCCACGATTGGGAGGACAACAGTTTCCGCAACGATCAGGATATGCTGCAATTTCTGGATGGCATACGGATCAATGACCTGATTTTTGAGCGCGACGGCGCCTCGAATGATCTTGTCATCAAATTCAAGAACGATGATGTCGATCAGGTCACCATCCAGGGCCAGTTCTCGGCCACCTACACCGGCCCCTATGGCACTTGGTACATGGAGCGGATCGATCTCTTCACATTTGACAACGGCACGAGCCTGACCAGCGATCAGGTCGCACAGATGGTTCTCCAGAAATACTCAACCGACGGCAATGACGCACTTTACGGCTTCGACCGCGAAGACGTTTTGCGTGCCGGAAAGGGCGACGACTTTATTTCCGGAGGAAACCAGTCGGATATTTACCTGTATTCCCGTGGCGACGGAAACGATGTCATTCAGGATCGGATGACGAACATTCTGTCCGGGACGACCGACTATTTGCGCTTTGGCGTCGGGATTACCCGGAGCGACCTCTCCTTCGGCCGCATCGAGGGCGACATCAACTCGATTGTCATCTATATCAACGACAATCAAGGTAGCGTGACGCTCAAGAACGAATTCGCCTATGCTGCATCCGGCGTTTTCGGCAATATTTTCTTTGACCGCATCGAAGAGATACAATTCGCCGACGGAAGCGCCAGCATCGACTCATTTCAGCTGGCGGCCCTTGTGCTCGCTTCGCAAAAAACCGCAGGCAACGACATCATTCAAGGCTTCGATCTCGACGACGTCCTGGACGGTGGTGCCGGTGATGACTTTCTCTATGGTAACAATGGAGATGACACATACGTATGGGGCCGAGGTTATGGCAACGATACGATCCAGGACCGCAACCTTGGTGCCCTTGCTGGCGGCGACCATGACAAAATCATTTTCCATGATTACGTTACGGCGAACGACATCCGTCTCTCCCGCGATCCGGCCGCAATGGATGACTTGATCATCACTCTTGTCGATACCGGTGAGACACTGCGTCTGGTCAATCAGTTCTGGTACACGACCATCAATTACCAGCCTGATGAGATTGACGAGATTCACTTCTCTGATGGAACGATATGGAATCCGTTTGACATGATGCGTGCCTATCTTGCCGGAGTTAAAACGGCTGGCGACGACATCATCGATGGCTTCTACGCCGACGATCTAATCGATGGCGGCGCCGGTAACGACATTCTTCGTGGCGGCGACGGATCGGACACCTATATTTTCGGGTATGGTTACGGGAACGATGTGATCGAGGAAGTGCTCGGCAACGTCTTTTACACCGATGACGATTCAGTTCGGTTCCTCGATAACGTAAAAGTCAGCGATGTGACGTTCGCCAGAGTCGGCGACTACGATCTCTTGGTCACCCTTGCCGGCTCCAGCGATACGCTTCTCATCAAGCAAGAATTCTTAAAGAACGTATGGGATGTGACCGATGTAGAACGGTTTGTATTCGTTGACGGTACAACCATATCCAAAGATCAGCTTATACTTCAGTTTACGACCGGATCCGTTGGTGACGATGTCATTTCCGGCTTCGATTATGATGATACCGTCAACGGGGGACGTGGGAACGACTTCATGAATGGCGCCGGCGGCGATGACACTTATGTCTATGCCCGCGGTGACGGCAATGACACCATCCAGGAGGATTACTACAACGGTTTCAACGATCGGGTCGTCTTCACGAACATCAATGCTGGCGACGTTTCGCTCATGCGCGACGGATTGGACGTCAAGATCATCATCAGGGAGAGCGCGCCGGGCGCAGGCGACGGCGGATCAATCCTGCTCAAGTCGGAAATGGATATCGATCTTTGGCGTACGACAGGCGTTGAATCGATTGTCTTCGCCGACGGGACTACGTGGAGCAGGGGCGATCTAGCGGCAAGGCTCCTGACGTCCACCGCCGGTGATGACACTCTTATCGGCTTCATGATGGGCGACACGATCACTGGCGGCCGCGGCGATGATTTCATGAACGGTGCCGGCGGCAATGATATTTATGTCTATGCTCGCGGCGACGGTAATGACACAATTCAAGAAGACACCCACAACGGCGACGACGATCGGTTGGTCTTCACAGACATCAATGTCGGCGACGTCTCGGTTGTAAACAAAGGACTGGACATTAAGCTTGTCATCAGGGAGAGCGCGCCGGGCGCAGGCGACGGCGGGTCCATTCTCCTCAAATCGGAAATGGATATCGACTTCTGGCGCACGACTGGCATCGAGTCGATTGTGTTTGCTGACGGCACGGTTTGGAATCGAACCGATTTGGCTGCCAAGCTGCTGGTGGGGACGCCAGGTGATGATACGATCATTGGCTTCGATACCGATGACACAATCGATGGCGGTGATGGCAACGATATCATTGACGGTGGCGGTGGTGCCGACACGATTACGGGGGGTCGTGGTAACGACACGATCAAGGCCGGATATGGGAATGATCTGATCACCGGTGGTCTCGGCGACGACATCATCGATGGCGGCAATGGCAACGACACCTACTTCTACAGCCGTGGTGACGGCAACGACACGATCACCGATGGCTTCCTGGGTGGAGCAGACAAGCTGGTGTTTGTCGGGGTGAACCCTGGCGACGTGAGGCTGGTGCGCAATGGCGATGATGTCACCTTCGTGATTGCGGAAAGTGCGCCGGGAGCCGGCGATGGTGGGTCTGTCTTGGTCAAGGCAACACTCGACAACGATACCCAGACCGGTGTCGAGCAATATGTCTTCGCCGACGGAACGGTCTGGTCGATCCAGACGCTGCGTGAGCGTCTTATCAACTTCGCCGGAACCGCTGGCGATGATGTAATTACTGGTTCGACTGCTGACGACATTATCAATGGCCGGGCGGGCAATGATACGATTAAGGCCGGATATGGCGCCGATCTGATCACCGGTGGCCTTGGCGACGACATCATCGATGGCGGCAATGGCAACGACACCTACTTTTACAACCGTGGTGATGGCAATGATACGATCACCGATCCGTTCCTGGGCGGTGCAGACAAGCTGGTCTTCTCCGGCGTGAACCCTGGCGACGTGAGGTTGGTGCGCAATGGCGACGATGTCACCTTCGTGATCGCGGAGAGTGCGCCTGGAGCCGGCGATGGCGGGTCTGTCCTGGTCAAGGCAACACTCGACAACGATACCCAGACCGGCGTCGAGCAATATGTCTTCGGCGACGGAACGGTCTGGTCGATCAGTGACCTAAGAGTGAAACTTCTCGCCCAGGCGTCGACGTCGGGCAACGACACGATTATCGGATTCGCCTCCGACGATATTATCAACGGTGGTGCGGGCAACGATACGATCAGCGCCGGATACGGCGCTGATCTGATCACTGGCGGCCTCGGCGACGATGTCATCGATGGCGGTAGAAGCAACGATACTTACTTTTACAGCCGGGGCGACGGCAACGACACGATCACCGACGGGATGTTTGGAGGGACGGACAAGCTTGTCTTCTCCGGCGTGAACCCTGGTGATGTGACGCTGGTGCGCAATGGCGATGACGTTACTTTCGTGATCGCGGAGAGTGCGCCTGGAGCCGGCGATGGCGGGTCTGTCCTGGTCAAGGCAACACTCGACAACGATACCCAGACCGGCGTCGAGCAATATGTCTTCGGCGACGGAACGGTCTGGTCGATCAGTGACCTAAGAGTGAAACTTCTCGCCCAGGCGTCGACGTCGGGCAACGACACGATTATCGGATTCGCCTCCGACGATATTATCAACGGTGGTGCGGGCAACGATACGATCAGCGCCGGATACGGCGCTGATCTGATCACTGGCGGCCTCGGCGACGATGTCATCGATGGCGGTAGAAGCAACGATACTTACTTTTACAGCCGGGGCGACGGCAACGACACGATCACCGACGGGATGTTTGGAGGGACGGACAAGCTTGTCTTCTCCGGCGTGAACCCTGGTGACGTGACGCTGGTGCGCAATGGCGATGACGTTACGTTCGTGATCGGGGAGAGTGCGCCGGGAGCCGGCGATGGTGGGTCTGTCTTGGTCAAGGCAACACTCGACAACGATACCCAGACCGGCGTCGAGCAATATGTCTTCGGCGACGGAACGGTCTGGTCGCTCAGTGACATAAGAGTGAAACTTCTCGCTCAGGCTTCGACATCGGGCAACGACGCGATTATCGGATTCGCCTCCGACGATATTATCAACGGCGGCGCGGGCAATGACACGATCAGCGCCGGCGGCGGCGCCGATCTGATCACGGGTGGCCTTGGCGACGACATCATCAGCGGCGGCGGCGGCAACGACACTTACTACTACAATCGTGGTGACGGCAACGACACGATCACCGATGGGATGTTTGGCGGGACCGACAAGCTGGTCTTCTCCAGAGTTAACCCTGGCGACGTGCGGCTTGTGCGCAATGGCGATGATGTTACCTTTGTAATTGCGGAAAGTGCGCCGGGAGCTGGCGATGGTGGATCGGTACTCGTCAAGAATGCGTTCGCCAATGACGCGGGGACCGGCGTCGAGCAGTTCGTCTTCGCAGACGGGATTGTTTGGAAAAACACGGATCTCGCGACGAAGATACTCGAGCAGGCAAGTTCCGGCACCACTCCCACCGTTGTGGGAACATCCGGAGACGATCATCTGACTGGCACTGCTGGGAATGATGTGTTCGACAGCCTGAGCGGCAACGATTATGTGAATGGCGGTGAGGGCAGCGATACCTATCTCTACTCCGTCAACGACGGCGACGAGTATATCGATGACGAAGCCGGCTCGATGACCGATGTCGACGTCCTGAAGATGAAGGATCTCAACTACGCCGACGTCACGTTCACGCACGACAGCTGGTCGTCGAACCTGGTGCTGACGGTCAATTCGACCAACCACGTCATTACGCTCGACGAGCAGTTCTACGCGGCATCCGAAGGCTGGGGACTTGAGCGGATCGACTTTGCCGATGGCATTTCGGTCGGCCTCCAGCATTCGGACGAGGTCTGGAGCTACAAGGGCTCGAATGGCAACGACCACATCGTCGGCGCCATCTGGGGCAAGCAGGACGTCTTCGAGGGTGGCAAGGGTAACGACTTCCTGAGCGGGGAAGCCGGCAGCGACACCTATATCTATTCGAAGGGCGATGGTTCGGACATTATCTATG
>NZ_JAELTU010000015.1 GCF_016429015.1 Rhizobium sp. ASV20 | reverse complement strand
TTTGCCTTCTTCTATACCGCTCTTGTCTTCAATCCGAAGGATACCGCGGACAATCTGAAGAAGCATGGCGGTTTCATTCCGGGCATTCGCCCAGGCGAGCGCACTGCCGAATATATCGATTATGTGCTGACCCGTATCACGGTCATCGGCGCGATCTATCTTGTCTTCGTCTGCATCCTGCCCGAAATTCTTGTGTCCCAGACCGGTATTCCCTTGTCTCTGGGTGGCACTTCGCTTCTGATCGTGGTTAGCGTAACGCTGGATACGGTGGCGCAGATTCAGGGTCACCTGATCGCACAGCAATATGAAGGCCTGATCAAGAAATCGAAGTTGCGCGGAGGAAAGAGGGGGCGATGAGACTCATACTTTTAGGGCCACCGGGTGCAGGTAAGGGGACCCAGGCCCAGCGTATCGTGGAGAAGCATGGCATCCCTCAGCTCTCCACGGGCGATATGCTGCGTGCCGCCGTTCAGGCCGGTACGGAAGTTGGCAAGCGCGCCAAGGCCGTTATGGATGCTGGCAAGCTCGTCTCCGACGAGATCGTCAATGCCATCGTTTCTGAGCGCATTGATCAGCCGGATTGCGCCAGGGGTTTCATCCTCGATGGTTTTCCTCGTACGCTCGTACAAGCGGATGCCACGGAGCAGATGCTGAGAGCCAAGGGTCTCGACCTCTCGGTCGTGATTGAGCTGAAAGTGGATGACGCTGAACTGATTCGCCGCGTCTCCGGTCGTTACTCCTGCTCGAACTGCGGCAGTGTCTATCACGACACGGACAAGGTTCCTGCAACGGCGGGTGTCTGCGACAAGTGTGGCTCGACGCATTTCAAGCGTCGGCCCGATGACAATGCCGAAACGATGGCGACCCGTCTCCAGGTCTACTACAAGGAGACCTCGCCGCTGATCGGTTACTACTACGCCAAGGGAAAGTTGCAGAGCATCGACGGCATGGCCGATATCGAGCATGTGACCGATAGCATCGAAGCTATCCTGGCCAAGCTTTAAGTAGCTTAAAATAAACTAGCCGGGGGCGGTTGCTTTTTTGCACTGATTCCGCTAAACACCGCGCCAACTCGCGACATGCTATGCGATCGGCGCGGATTTCCAACGGGGAAGTCCGGCACGGTCGTTTTGACATGTTGCGGTCTTACATCGAACAAGCAGCTCCCGGGCTGCATAACAAGACCCTTTGCCAAGGCAAAAGGAATGCAAGGAGAACAGGCGTGGCTCGTATCGCTGGCGTCAACATCCCGACTGCAAAGCGCGTAGTTATTGCGCTTCGTTACATTCACGGGATCGGACCGAAGTTTGCACAGGAAATCTGCGAGAAGGTCGGTATTCCGGCTGAGCGTCGCGTCAACCAGTTGACGGACGCTGAAGTTCTGCAGATCCGCGAAACCATCGACCGTGATTATCAGGTCGAAGGTGATCTGCGTCGCGATACCGCGATGAACATCAAGCGTCTGATGGACCTGGGTTCTTACCGTGGCCTGCGTCATCGTCGCGGCCTGCCGGTTCGCGGCCAGCGCACCCACACCAATGCTCGTACCCGCAAGGGTCCGGCAAAGGCGATTGCTGGTAAGAAGAAGTAATTTCCGGGAAACCGGAATGGGGAGGCTGGCGGTCCGCCGGCCTCTTTTGAGTTTGGAGCGGGGCTCAATGAGCGTCGTTCCGGTGTAGCCGCTGGGATTACGGCGGTGCAGAGATCCAAGAAAGGACTAACATGGCCAAGGAAGCCGTACGCGTTCGTCGTCGCGAACGTAAAAATATCACGTCGGGCGTCGCACACGTCAACTCGACCTTCAACAACACGATGATCACCATCACTGACGCACAGGGCAACGCAATTGCCTGGTCGTCTGCTGGTGCCAAGGGCTTCAAGGGTTCGCGCAAGTCGACCCCGTTCGCCGCCCAGATCGCTGCTGAAGACTGCGCCAAGAAGGCTCAGGAACATGGCATGAAGTCGCTGGAAGTCGAAGTTTGCGGTCCGGGTTCCGGTCGTGAATCCGCTCTGCGCGCCCTCCAGGCTGCTGGTTTCATGATCACGTCGATCCGCGATGTGACCCCGATCCCGCACAATGGTTGCCGCCCGCGCAAGAAGCGTCGCGTCTGATCATCGCCACTCACGACACCGGCCGGGGTAGATGCGCCCGGCTTGGTGTTACTCAAGCTCGGTTGTCACGATTGGATGGTGACAACGAACGGAAGGCAAAAATATGATTCAGAAAAACTGGCAGGAACTGATCAAGCCCAACAAGGTCGAGTTCACCTCGAGCGGCCGCACCAAGGCAACGCTCGTGGCCGAACCGCTGGAGCGTGGCTTCGGTCTTACCCTCGGCAACGCGCTGCGCCGCGTTCTGCTGTCTTCTCTGCGCGGTGCCGCTGTAACGGCCGTGCAGATCGACGGCGTGCTGCATGAGTTCTCCTCTATCCCGGGCGTCCGGGAAGACGTGACGGACATTGTGCTGAACATCAAGGAAATCGCCATCAAGATGGACGGCGATGACAGCAAGCGCATGGTCGTGCGTAAGCAGGGCCCGGGCGTTGTAACGGCTGGCGATATCCAGACGGTCGGCGATATCGAAATCCTCAACCCCGAGCATGTCATCTGCACGCTCGACGAGGGTGCCGAAATCCGCATGGAGTTCACCGTCAACAACGGTAAGGGCTATGTCCCGGCCGAGCGTAATCGTGCGGAAGATGCACCGATCGGCCTTATCCCGGTCGACAGCCTCTATTCGCCGGTCAAGAAGGTGTCCTACAAGGTTGAAAATACCCGTGAAGGACAGGTTCTCGACTACGACAAGCTGAGCATGTCGATCGAAACCGACGGTTCGATCAGCGGTGAAGATGCAGTCGCTTTCGCGGCGCGCATCCTTCAGGATCAGCTTGGCGTGTTCGTCAACTTCGACGAGCCGCAGAAGGAAACCGAAGAGGAAGCAGTTACCGAACTCGCTTTCAACCCGGCGCTCCTCAAGAAGGTGGACGAGCTCGAACTGTCCGTTCGTTCGGCAAACTGCCTGAAGAACGACAACATCGTCTACATCGGCGACCTCATTCAGAAGACCGAAGCAGAAATGCTCCGCACGCCGAATTTTGGTCGCAAGTCGCTGAACGAAATCAAGGAAGTTCTCGCTTCCATGGGCCTGCACCTCGGCATGGAAGTGCCGGCATGGCCGCCCGAGAACATCGAAGATCTCGCCAAGCGATACGAAGACCAGTACTAACGTTTCAAACGGCAGGCGCGTGATGCCTGCAAGTGAAGGAGAATAGCAATGCGCCACGGTAAAGCCGGCCGCAAGCTGAATAGAACCGCTAGCCACCGTAAGGCGATGTTCGCCAACATGGCAGCTTCGCTCATTACCCATGAGCAGATCGTCACCACGCTCCCGAAGGCGAAGGAAATTCGTCCGATCGTCGAGAAGCTGGTAACTCTTGGCAAGCGCGGCGACCTGCACGCTCGTCGTCAGGCCATCTCGCAGATCCGCGATGCAGCCGTTGTTTCGAAGCTGTTCGATGCGATTGCAACGCGCTACGCCACCCGCAACGGCGGCTACCTGCGCATCATGAAGGCTGGCTTCCGCCAGGGCGACAATGCCGCTCTCGCAGTCGTCGAATTCGTTGATCGCGACGTCAATGCCAAGGGCGCAGCCGACAAGGCTCGCGTTGCCGCTGAAGAAGAAGCTGCAGCCGCTTAAGGCTTTAGTTTCGGATATAAATTGAAAGGCCGGATGAGCGATCATCCGGCCTTTTGACGTTTCAGCTTGATCCGGTTCGACCTGGTTGTGGGCGGTCACTCCGGAATGTGAATATGCTGTTTGATATGTTTCAGGTTGGCGACGATCGTGAAGGTCATGATGACCAGGAGGCACCAGGAACTCCATTTGCCGATATGAACCATTGACCAGGCGCCGAGTTGGTTCGGATACTTCCAGACGCCGAGGAAGGTGCTGATATTTTCGGCCAGCCAGATGAAGAAGCCGATCAGGACGAAGGACAGAAGCAGCGGCATTCGCCGGTCTCGATCGTAAGGACGGAAGATCACCGTCGAGCGCGCGTAGAGCCCCACAACGCAGGCGGCAATGGAGGTGCAAACACCCTCCGGATCGATTGCAGGAATTGGGCACTTGGGAACGTCGAGACAATATCGGAGAAGGGCTGTGCTGCTTTCGGCTTTTCTCCTGACGATCGGCTGCGGCCTGGCGTTGCGGCGCTTCGGATACGCGGCCGATCTTCCTTTTGCGGTCGTCAAATATGGCGGTTCGATATTATGGGGAGCGATGGTCTATTGGCTTTTCGCGTTGATATTTGTCGATGTAGCGGGTCCGAAGGTCGCCTCGGTCGCACTGATCTTTGCTGCAGCCGTCGAATTCTTCAGGCTGTGGCATACGCCCGATCTTGATGCGTTTCGACTGACCGCGGCCGGCGCTCTGTTGCTGGGAAGAGTGTTTTCGCTCTGGAACATCCTGGCCTATGCAGCCGGCATAGCGGCGGCACTCGCTGTCGATCGCGCGCTGCTCAGGATAAAGCGCACCGCTTGATTTTCGGGCCTTAACAGCCAAGCAGTATGTTATTCGGTTCACCGTATTTTTGCCCTTAGGGTCGGGGGGGGATCTGATTGCCAGGGAAAGTCGAGTCTCCTGGTTGGAAGGCGGGTGTTTAGCGGCGCACGGGTGACGTGGGATAGACGAACGGCGAGGGGTGCGAAGATGGAAAGCCAGGAAGAGACGACGATGCAACCGCGTACGGCGCGGCTAGTGCTGGTGACATCCGACGGCACTGTCGTCGGCTCTCTGCCGCCGCTTCCCGTCGATGTTCCCTGGTGGCAGGAGGTGGAGTCTGTCGTGCGTGCCGCGCGTGAACGCGACGGCATCGACGTCACCATTCTGCGCCTGCTGGAAGCAGCGCGTAACCGGGCGCCCGGTGGCGAAGTCACCTATCTCGCGGAGATTGCAGCGCCTGTGCCGGCGGAGGCTTGGGCGGGCAAGATCGAGCCCCATCCGCTTCGGCAGGCTTATGCCGAGCCTGGCGGCCCCGCTGCCGATCTCGATTGGGCGGTGCGGGTGCTTGCCGGGCATGGTTTGACGCCGACCGCCAAGCCAATTCAGATCCGCACCTGGAACCTCTCCAGTGTCTGGCGCATCCCCATCGGCGGCCAATCGGCTTGGTTGAAAGTCGTGCCACCGTTTCTCGCGCATGAAGGCTGCATCATCACGGCGCTGGTCGGTTTTTCCGTTCCGAGATTGTACGGTTACGATGCAAACGGCCGCGTTTTGATTGTCGAGATCCCGGGCGATGACATGTATGAGGCCGCATTGCCGCAACTCATCGGCATGGTAACGCTGCTTGTCGAGATACAGGCCGCGTGGATTGACCGCGTCGAGGAACTGGGCGCGATGGGGTTGCCCGATTGGCGCGGTTTAAGCTTGGCTTCGGAGATTGCCGAGATCGTGCGACGGAGAAGCGAGGACTTGTCGGAGGACGAGCGCGAAACGCTGTGGCGTTTCGTGCGGAGACTTCCGGCTCTGTTTACCGAAGTCTACGCCTGCGGTTTGCCCGATACGCTTGTCCACGGTGACTGCCATCCCGGCAATTTTCGCGGTACCGAGCAGGGGCTGACGCTGCTTGACTGGGGCGACAGCGGCATTGGCCATCCGTTGCTCGATCAATCGGCCTTTCTTGATGCAGTGCCGCCGGAATATGTCGAGACGATCAAGGAGCACTGGAATCGCGAATGGCAGGCCCGCGTGCCTGGTTCTGATCCGGGGCGCGCCGCCGACCTCCTTGCGCCGATTGCAATGGCGAGGCGCGCCGTGATCTACCAGCGCTTCCTAGACAATATCGAGCCCTCGGAACGGATCTATCATCGCGACGATCCGGCTGGCTGGCTGCGCGATACGGCAGAGCTGTTGAAAAAATCGGGCTGAGTTGGAAGGGCCGATTTGCGCTATTCTGCCGCCGTTACTAGTCGGCGCGAAGGCTCGCTACGGTGAAGATGAACGGCAAGCGTATCCCAGGGCGGCGTGATGGAAAGCTGAGTCAGCAGGCGGCCAATCTCGCCCCTGTGGTAGCCTCCATGGGTGACGACATGTAGGAGCATTTCCCGGCGCGTCATGCAGCCTTTGTCCCCGTCCGTAAAGACGAATGGCAGAGCCTCGGACAGACGCTCTGGATCGATGGTCTCAAGATACACCAGATACCACTGATCCGAAGCCGTGAGCATCGCATGAAGGTCGGGCAGGAGAGGCGTCTCCGGCGTGTTGTCGTCCGCATAGCCATGCTCTCTTCCGGTGAGATGAGCCGCAAATATGCGGGCGACGACCAGCGAGTGATTCATCAGCCGGACGCAAAGATGACGCTCCTTGCCATGCTGGTCGGGATCGAGGTGGCCGATTGCATCGAGCAATTCCTCATTCGCCCATGCCTGATAGTCGAAAAGCGTTCGCAGCAACGAGATTTCGCTCAAGAGTTTGCCCTTTCGTTGGATGGGGGAATGCGAGTAATCTGCTCACATTTTCATGAAATGAGGCGCGCATGTCTACTCGCATTAGGAAGCCACGTTCCCACATGCGGAAGGAGCCGAGCCAGGCGCGTTCGCGGGCGACGGTGGATGCGATTGTCGAAGCGGGTGCTCGCGTTTTGGCCGATCGTGGTTAGGGCGGCTTTACAACGAATGCCGCGGCGGCTGTTGCCGGGATCAGCATTGGTTCGCTCTATCAGTATTTTCCCGACAAGATCTCCCTGGTCGAAGCCATAAGGCGCCGCCATTTCGATGAGGTTCTCATGGTGCTGCGTCAGGCGACAATAAGTGGCGTGCCGTTGCAACAGGGCGTCGATGCTCTCGTTCAGGGTATGATCGACGTCCATGGCATCAATCCGGAACTGCACAGGGTGCTTCTGGATGAGGTGCCGGGGCTTGAAGACTCCAGGTCAGCCCATGATGCCTTTCTGGCGGATTATCAAAGCCACTACAGAGATTTTGTCGGCGCGCATCGCGGCGTTCGAGCCGGTCCCTCCGATGATGTTCTTGCGCAGCTTCTATCCAGTGTGGTCGAAGGCGTGATCCACAACGGCGCACGCAAAGGGACGCTGAATTCACCCGAGCTAAAACGGGAGCTGGTCAAGATGATCTGCTCTTATCTCAACGACGCCGATCGATAAAAGGCTGAGCGCTGGGCGGCCGTCAGCCGCGCGTCGCTCCAGCCGGTCGCGCTCGACGCGCTCATCAATATTCGCATAGCTGCCTTTCCCATTTCAAATGTCACTTCGCATCATAATAATTTGAATCCTAATTAGTTTAGTGCTAATAAGTTCCTATGAAACAGTTAATCGCCCTTCAACGCATATTCACCGCCAATCTGCTGACGACCGGCCGCCAATGGCGCCGCGTTGTTGATCTCGCGCTGAGCTCCTATGGCATATCGGAAGCCGCGGCTGCGCCGCTGCTGTGGATTGGCCGATTGGGAGGCGGTGTACGGCAGGTGGCTCTCGCCAACTATGTCGGCATCGAAGGTCCATCGCTGGTTCGGTTGCTCGATCAGCTCGAAAGCATGGATCTGGTCATCCGCAAGGATGATCCGACGGATCGTCGCGCCAAGGGCCTGTGGCTGACGCCGGAAGGCGAGGTTCTGGCCGCGCGCATGGAGGATGCCCTCGACGAGCTGCGCGGAAACATCCTCGGCAATGTCGCTACCGCGGATCTTGAAGCTGCCGTTCGCGTTCTGAAGGCTTTCGAAGAATTCGAGACGTGGAAGGCTGTCGCCACAGAGCAGGAGCCGGAGAAGGTCCTATGAGCATTCCATCCTGGCGCGAGTGGCTGTTCTCCGTCAAAGCCTTCATTGCTGCGATAATGGCGCTGTTCATCGCGCTGTCGCTCGATCTGCCGCGCCCTTACTGGGCGATGGCCGCCGTTTATGTGGTCGCCAATCCGCTTGCTGGCGCAACCAGCTCCAAGGGGCTCTATCGCGCGCTCGGCACGCTGATCGGTGCCACGGCGTCGGTGATCCTCATTCCGCTCTTCGTCAATGCGCCCGAACTGCTTTCGATCGTCGTTGCGCTCTGGACCGGCACTCTGCTGTTCATCTCGATGCTTGACCGCACTTCGCGCAGCTATGTCTTCATGCTGGCCGGCTATACGCTGCCGCTGATCGCGCTGCCGACTGTCGGCGCGCCCGAAACCATCTTCGATGTCGCACTCGCCCGTTCGGAAGAGATTATCATCGGTATCGTCTGCGCAAGCGTGGTCAGCGCCATCGTCTTTCCGAGCAGCGTCGGCACCACCCTTGGCCAGCGCATCGGCTCTTGGCTGGATGACGCCGGCACCTGGGCGGATGAGATCCTGCGCGGCGAGGGTGCTTCGCCCGCGACTCCCCTGAAGCGCCAGAAGCTTGCCGCCGACGTTTCCGGCCTCGATCTCGTTATCAGCCAGCTGAAATATGATGCGGGTAGCCGCGATATCGTCAGGCATTCACGCGAACTGCGCGGTCGCCTGTTGATGCTGTTGCCGCTCTTCTCCTCTCTTGCTGACCGCCTGCACGCCTTGAAGGCCACTGGCAAGCCGCTACCGCAGGAATTGGTTGCCGTTCTGAACGACGTGGCCGATTGGCTCGGGCAGGGTGGTCGCGGCAAGGTCGATGAGACCGCCGAAACCTTGTCGGGAAAGATCGAGGAGCTGCAGCAGAATGACCTTGACCTTGGTTGGGATGACCTCGTCCGGTCGAGCGCTCTTGCCCGTCTGAAGGAAATCGTCGATCTCTGGCAGGATTGCCTGACGCTGCGCGCCCAGATCGTTTCCGGGCAGCACGTTGGCACTTGGCGCCCTGCCTTCCGCCATCGCAACGTCGTCGGTCACATCAGACACTATGACTACGCCCTGCTTGCCTTCTCGGCCGGTGGTGTGATTGTCGGGATCGTGGTTGCCTGCTTCTTCTGGATCTATTCCGGATGGGAGGATGGCGCGGGCTTCGTCGCCATGGCCGCCGTTGCCTGCTCGTTTTTTGCCGCGCTCGATCGTCCCGCGCCCTTCATCACCACCATGTTCATATGGACCGCGCTCAGCCTGGTCGTCGCCTGCGTCTATATCTTCGGTGTCTTGCCGTCGATCTCCGGCTTCGAGATGCTGGTGCTGGTCTTTGCGCCGCCCTTCCTGGTGATGGGCCTTCTGATTACCCGGCCGCAAACGAACATGCTCGGCATGCTGCTGGCGGTAAACGGTGCAAGTTTCATTGCGCTCCAGGATCGTTACACGGCCGATTTCGCCAGCTTCACCAATAGCGCGATTGCTGCTTTGGCCGGTGTGGGTTTTGCACTGGTCTGGACTTTGCTCACCCGGCCGTTCGGCGCCGAGCTTGCCGCCTGGCGACTGGTCAGGGCGGGTTGGACCGATCTCGCCGAAACCGCTGCCGGCATCCGTCGCGCCGATCATGAGCGTCTGTCCGGCCGCATTCTGGATCGCCTCGGCCAGCTCGTGCCCCGCCTTGCAGGTATCGAGGACCGCGAACTGAAGAAAGTCGACGGTTACGCCGATGTCCGTCTCGGCTTCAACGTGCTGATGCTGCAGAAGGAGCGTGGCCAGCTGAAGCCGGCCGCCGCCGCATCCGTCAGCGAAGTTCTGATCGGCGTATCGGATTTCTATCGCTCGCGACTGAAGGCCAAGCGCGCCATCGAACCCGCGGACGAGCTGCGTGTGTCGATCGATCATGGCCTTGAAGCCGTCGCCCAGGAAAAGCGGCACGCCGGCCGGGCAAGCCTCGATGCGCTTGTCGGCCTTCGCCGCGCACTCTTCCCTCATGCGGAACCGCCATCGAGCTGGCGTCCACCCGTATCCGATACAACTCAACCCCTTTCCATTGCCGCCGAGTAACATCATGCCCGCAGAATTCGATCTTTATGGCGTCTATATTCCACGCCTTCTCGTTCTCATGCTCGTGACGCTGTTTGCCGTCATCATCCTACGACGCCTGCTGGCGTGGATCGGAGCCTACACTCTGGTCTGGCACCGCGGCCTCTTCGACTTCGCGCTCTACATCCTGTTGCTCGGCGCCGTCTCCTCTGTCTCTCGTTGGTACTTCACATGAATACGTTCAAACTCATCGGCCGCGTGGCCGTCACTCTCATCTTCGTAGTCGCCGCCATCTATGTCGGCCGTCAGCTCTGGGGGCATTACATGGATGAGCCCTGGACACGCGACGCGCGCCTTAGAGCCGATGTTGTCGGTATCGCACCTGATGTCTCCGGCCTTGTGAGCGACGTCCTCGTCAAGGACAACCAGACCGTCAAGAAGGGCGATATCCTCTTCCGTGTCGATCGCGATCGCTTTGCCATCGCGCTTGAGCAGGCTGACGCGGCTCTCGCAAGCAGCAAGGCCGCTCTCGAGCAGGCTCGTCGCGAGAACGACCGGCAGGGGCGCCTTGGCGATGCCGCCTCCATGCAGAAGAAGGAGCAGGCTCAAACAGCCGAGGAACAGGCTGAAGCCTCTCTTCGTCAGGCGACCGCCAATCGCGAGCTTGCCCAGCTGAATCTCGATCGCTCTGAGGTTCGTGCTACCGTCAACGGCACGATTTCGAACCTCAGCCTGCGTCCGGGTGATTATGTCGCCGCCGGCACCGCCAAGGTGGCGCTGATCGACACCGACTCCTTGCGCGTTGAGGGCTATTTCGAGGAAACCAAGCTGCCGCGCATCCATGTCGGCGATGAGGTCGCCATTCACCTGATGGGCCAGGCCGAAAAGCTGACCGGTCACGTCGAGAGCATCGCTTACGGCATCGAGGATCGTGAGCGGACCTCCGGCGGCCTGCTTGCCAACATCACTCCGACCTTCAGCTGGGTGCGATTGGCTCAGCGCGTGCCGGTGCGTATCGCGCTCGACAAGGTGCCTGATGGCACGAAGCTGATCGCCGGCCTGACGGTAACAGCCGAGGTGCAGGAGAAGGGCCAGCCGAAAATCGCCAGTGCGGCTGACTGACCCGAACGTTTGAAGAGATCAGGGCGGCCGCCTTCAGGCCGCTCTGGAACTTGAGGCTGCAGCCGGTCTGCGCGCAGCCCGCCGCCTCTCCATCATGATCGGCCGATAGGATCGATAGAGGATCATGGCGATCAGCAGGCCGATATAGATGAACTGCTCGAGTGAAAGAATCTTGGTCGACAGGGCAAAGTGCAGGGCGCCGCAGGCGGCGACGATGTAGACTAGGCGATGCAGCCAGATCCATGCCTTGCCGAGCCGTCGGATCGAGAGGTTGTTCGATGTCACGGCAAGCGCCAGCAGCATGACGAGCCCTGCCATGCCGAACATGATGAAGGGCCGCTTCAGCACATCGTCAATGACCGCCTGCACGTCGAGCGCCTGATCTAGCACCATGTAGACGGTCAGATGCATCAGCGCATAATAGAAACAGAGCAGGCCGAGCGCGCGTCGATAGCGCAGATAGTTCCAGCCGAAGAGATCGCGAAGCGGCGTCACTGCAAGCGTTAGCAGCAGGAAGCGGATCGCCCATAATCCAAGAAAAAGCTCGAAGGTTTTCACCGCATCGGCGCCGAGCTGGTCCGTTGCGCCGAGATAGAACTCCCAAGCTGCCGGCAGAAGGCCGACAACGTAGAGCGCCCAGATGGAGGCGGGTTGCCAGCGCTTGCGGAGAGCGAAGGAGAGGGCCATCAGAAATTCGCCCTGAGGTCCATGCCGCTATAGAGGCTGGCGACTTGATCGGCATAGCCGTTGAAGGGCAGGGTGGGGTGACGGTTCGAGCTGAAGAATCCGCCTTCGCCGATGCGCCGTTCGGTCGCCTGGCTCCAGCGCGGATGATCGACCGCCGGATTGACGTTGGCATAGAAGCCGTACTCCTGGCTGTTCGTTGCCTGCCAGGTATTGAGCGGTTGCTTGTCGGTGAGCGTGATGCGCACGATCGACTTGATACCCTTGAAGCCATACTTCCACGGCACGACGAGGCGGATCGGCGCACCATTCTGGTTCGGCAGGGTCTCGCCATAGAGGCCGACGGCCAGCAGCGTCAGAGGGTTGCGTGCCTCGTCCAGGCGCAGACCCTCGACATAGGGCCAGTCCAGCGATTGCAGCAGGCCTGACTGTCCCGGCATCTCGGCTGGTCGCACGACCGTTTCGAAGGCGACGAACTTGGCGCTACCCTGCGGCTCCACCTTATCGAGCAGGGCGGCAAGCGGAAAGCCGTCCCACGGGATGACCATCGACCAGGCTTCGACGCAGCGCATGCGATAGACCCGTTCTTCCGGCGGAAATTCTTTGATCAATGCATCGATGTCGAAGGTGCCGGGCTTGTTGACCATGCCGTCGACCTTGATCGTCCACGGCCGCGGCTTGAATTTGCCGGAGAGGTTGGCCGGATCGGCCTTGTCGAGGCCGAATTCGTAGAAGTTATTGTAGGTGGTGACGTCCTTGATCGGCGTCAGCTTCTCGTCGACCGTGTAATTGCTCTTGGTCGCCGTCAGCGCCTCGGCCATCGCCGCCTTGCCCCCAACGGCAGCCAAGCCGATGCCGGCTGCCGCCACCGTCAGAAATTCGCGACGCTTCAGATAGACTGAGGGCGGCGTGATCTCGGAGGATGCGATTTTCGGCGGGCGGAAGAAGGCCATGGGACAATTCCTCTATGCGGTAACGGCTTCGATATCAGCGATACGCAGCGGGCAGGGATTTTGTTACACTCTTAGGCCGGCATTTCTTTGGAAGTGAAAGCAACTTTTTGTGTGCGCTTGTGATCGGGCCGTTCCCTTCCCAAGTCTAGTCGGACGACTTGTTTGACCGGACGCAGCCCTTGCCCGGCGGCGTACCGGATTCGCTTGAGTTGATAGTGACAGTATTGCACGATTGGATTAGGACAATTCCAAAAAGCGGAGTTGCCGGCGTCCCCTTCGGCCCGAAACCTTTGGCCCCTGCCGACGCCGCACAAATTCCAGGATGACGAGGAAGACACCATGCCAGCTTATCGTTCCAGAACCACCACCCACGGCCGCAACATGGCCGGTGCGCGCGGCCTTTGGCGCGCGACGGGCATGAAGGACAGCGATTTCGGCAAGCCCATCATTGCGGTGGTTAACTCCTTTACGCAGTTCGTGCCCGGCCACGTTCACCTCAAGGATCTCGGCCAGCTCGTCGCGCGCGAAATCGAAGCGGCCGGCGGCGTTGCCAAGGAATTCAACACCATCGCCGTCGATGACGGTATCGCCATGGGCCATGACGGCATGCTCTATTCGCTGCCGTCGCGCGAACTCATCGCCGATAGCGTCGAATATATGGTCAACGCCCATTGCGCCGACGCCATGGTCTGCATTTCGAACTGCGACAAGATCACCCCCGGCATGTTGATGGCCTCACTGCGCCTGAACATCCCGACAGTCTTCGTGTCCGGTGGCCCGATGGAGGCCGGCAAGGTCGTGCTGCATGGCAAGAAGGTTGCTCTCGACCTCGTCGACGCCATGGTTGCCGCTGCCGACGACAAGATCAGCGATGAAGACGTCCAGGTCATCGAGCGCTCCGCCTGTCCGACCTGCGGCTCGTGCTCGGGCATGTTCACCGCCAATTCGATGAACTGCCTGACCGAAGCCCTCGGCCTGTCGCTGCCGGGCAACGGCTCGACGCTCGCCACTCATTCGGACCGCAAGGAACTCTTCCTCGAGGCCGGCCGCCGTGTCGTCGCTCTGGCAAAGCGCTATTATGAGCAGGACGATGTGACGGCTCTGCCGCGGACGATCGCCAGCAAGGGTGCGTTCGAGAATGCGATGGCGCTCGACATCGCCATGGGCGGCTCGACCAATACCGTGCTGCATATCCTCGCGGCTGCCCATGAGGGCGAAATCGATTTCACCATGGACGACATCGATCGTCTGTCACGGCGTGTTCCCTGCCTGTCCAAGGTGGCTCCGGCCAAGTCCGACGTTCATATGGAAGACGTTCACCGCGCCGGCGGCATCATGGCGATCCTCGGCGAGTTGAACCGTGCCGGACTGATAAATGCCGACCTGCCGACCGTTCACGCTGCGACCCTGGGCGAGGCTCTGGCACAGTGGGATATCGCCGTCACCGACAACAAGGCTGCCCTGGAGCTCTTCAGCGCCGCTCCCGGCGGTGTTCCGACACAAGTTGCCTTCAGCCAGAGCGCGCGCTGGGAAGAGCTTGATCTCGATCGTGAAAATGGCGTCATCCGCGACGCCCAGCATCCCTTCTCCAAGGATGGGGGCCTCGCCGTCCTGAAGGGCAATCTGGCGATCGACGGCTGCATCGTGAAGACGGCCGGCGTCGATGAGTCGATCCTGAAGTTCTCCGGCCCGGCCAAGGTTTTCGAAAGCCAGGACGCTGCCGTCAAGGGCATCCTTGGCAACGAGGTCGTGGCTGGCGACGTCGTCGTTATCCGCTACGAAGGCCCGAAGGGTGGCCCCGGCATGCAGGAAATGCTCTATCCGACGAGCTATCTGAAGTCGAAGGGCCTCGGCAAGGCCTGCGCGCTCATCACCGACGGCCGCTTCTCCGGCGGCACCTCGGGCCTGTCGATTGGCCACGCTTCGCCGGAAGCCGCAAACGGCGGCACGATCGGCCTGGTCCGCCAAGGCGATATGATCGACATCGACATCCCGAACCGTACCATCAGCCTGCGTGTCGACGATGCCGAACTTGCGACTCGCCGCGAAGCACAGAACGCCAAGGGCTGGCATCCGGCCGAGCCGCGCAAGCGCAACGTGACAACGGCGCTCAAGGCCTATGCCGCTTTTGCCACGAGCGCCGACCGCGGCGCCGTGCGCGATCTGGGTGGGAAGTAACCAAGCTCCTTCGCCCCGCAAGGCGAGGAGAAAGCGGACTCGAACGGTCGAGTGGAACTCGGCCGGGAGAGCATGGATGAGGGGCTTTTCGAGCTTTATCGCAACGGTGGAGTTCACCCGTCCGTGCGCGGGCGGCCTCTCACTCTAACTCTCTCCCCATAGGCGGGGAGAGAGCTTTGTCCGGCGGAGAGGCCAACATCATCGAAGGATGCGACCCTAAAGCGGTCGATTGATCTGCTTGTATGCCTCGTTGAGCTGCTTCAGGCGCTCCTCGTAGGAGGATTTGAGGCAGGCAGCATCGGCGCCGCAGGCTTGCCGCTTCTTTAGCCACTCTGTCTGCTGATCCTGCAGCGTGCCGCGCGAGCCCATGGCGAGAAGGCCGGAGAGCAGGTCGAAGGTCGTTACCATCTTCACGTCAGCGTCGTTGAGCGCCCTGACGTCGCATATCGTCCTTTCGTCTGGCTTCAGGTTCTGCGCTTCGCAATCGAAGCTGGCTGCATGGGAGGTTCCGGCCATGCCGAAAGCGGTAACGAAGACGGCGGCGGCAAGGCTGTTCAATCGCATATTTCTGCTCCATTTGATGACTTCCAATCCCGAAATGCATGACAGCACGTTTTTGTTCAGCGAGCCTGTTTTTTATCGCCGCAAACATCCATTTATGCTTCATGCTTCCGCCCTCTTTTCTTTCTAGCGTCGGGCGCTACAACGTTGTTTCAAGAGCATTAAAGAAGGAAGTTTCCATGCAAGTCCTCCTGAAGCGCACTGCCGTTTCGATGATTGCCCTCATCATGGCGATGCCGCTTTCCGCTGAGGCTCAGACGGCGAAGACGCTGCCGGAAAGCCAGACGCAGATGCAGCTTTCCTTCGCGCCGCTGGTCAAGCAGACGTCCGGCGCCGTGGTGAACGTTTATGCCGAACGCGTCGTGCAGCGTCAGTCCCCCTTTGCCGGCGATCCCTTCTTCGAGCAGTTCTTCGGCCAGCGCATGCCGAATCGCACCGAGAAGCAATCATCTCTGGGTTCGGGCGTTATCGTCGAGGCAAACGGCACCGTCATCACCAACAACCACGTCGTCGATGGCGCCGACGATATCAAGATCGCGCTTTCGGACGGCCGCGAGTTTCCCTGCAAGGTCATTCTGAAGGATGATCGCGTCGATCTCGCCGTCCTAAAGATCCAGTCGAAGAACGAGACCTTTCCGGTTCTGCCGCTCGGCAATTCCGATGGTATCGAGGTCGGCGATCTCGTGCTTGCGATCGGTAATCCATTCGGCGTCGGTCAGACTGTCACGAGCGGCATCGTCTCGGCGCTCGCCCGTAATCAGGTGAAGAACGAAGTCGGCTTCTTCATCCAGACGGATGCCTCGATCAACCCCGGCAATTCGGGCGGCGCGCTCGTCAACATGACCGGCCAGTTGATCGGGCTGAACACGGCGATTTTCTCCCAGGGCGGCGGCTCCAACGGTATCGGTTTCGCCATCCCGGCCAATCTGGTCAAGGTCTTCCTCGCGGCTGCCGATCGCGGTGACAAGGCTTTCGAGCGCCCCTATATCGGCGCTTCGTTCGAACCCGTAACATCGGACGTTGCCGAAGCGCTTGGCCTCGACAAGGTGCGCGGTGCGCTGGTGACCAAGGTGGTCGATGGCGGGCCGGCGGCCAAGGCTGGCCTCAAGCCGGGCGAAGTGATCACCGCGCTGAATAACATCCCGATCGAGCATCCCGATGCGCTCGGCTACCGCCTGACCACGGCGGGCCTCGGCGCCACGGTGGCATTGACGGTGCTGGACAATGGCAAGGAGCATCAGGCGACGATGACGCTTGCCGCCGCGCCCGAATCGACGCCGCGCGATGAGCGGGTGATCGAGGGCAACAATCCCTTCTCCGGCGCGACCGTTGCCAATCTCTCGCCGCGCGTTGCCGATGATCTGCATATGCCGCCGGATTCCACGGGCGTCGTCATCGAGAGCCTGAAGCAGAATTCGCCGGCCGACCGGCTGGGATTTGCTGCCCGCGATATCGTCATCTCCATCAATGGCGTGGCGATCAACACGACGGAAATCCTCCAGAAGACCGTCACGTCGAACCCGAGCTTCTGGCGCGTCGAGATCGAGCGCGACGGCCAGCGTATCCGGCAGTTCTTCCGATGAGCAACGACCTGTTTGCGCCGCGGATACCGGAGGAGGTCGCCAACAAGCGGCCTCTTGCCGATCGTCTGCGGCCGCAAACCCTGGCTGAAGTCACCGGTCAGGAACATCTGACCGGCGAGGACGGCGTGCTACGCCGGATGATCGAGGCGGGTTCGCTGGGATCGATGATTTTCTGGGGACCGCCCGGCACCGGCAAGACGACGGTTGCAAGGCTTTTGTCGGGGGAGGCCGGTCTTGCCTTCGAACAGATTTCGGCGATCTTTTCCGGCGTTGCCGATCTGAAGAAGGTGTTCGAGACGGCGCGTTTGCGCCGTATGGACGGCCGCCAGACGCTGCTGTTCGTCGACGAGATCCATCGCTTCAATCGCGCCCAGCAGGATAGTTTCCTGCCCGTCATGGAAGACGGCACCGTCATTCTCGTGGGAGCGACGACCGAAAATCCGTCTTTCGAACTTAACGCCGCTCTTCTCTCGCGTGCCCGCGTCCTGACGTTCCGTTCACATGACGAGGACAGTCTGGAGGAGTTGTTGCGCCGTGCAGAGGCTGTAGAGGCAAAGCCGCTGCCGCTGACGGACGATGCCCGTGCCAGCCTTGTCCGCATGGCCGATGGCGATGGCCGATCGGTACTGACACTTGCTGAAGAGGTTTGGCGTGCCGCGCGCAAGGACGAGCGTTTCGATCCCGACATGCTGGTCAAGATCGTGCAGCGCCGCGCTCCGGTCTATGACAAGGCGCAGGATGGACACTACAATCTGATATCGGCGCTGCATAAATCCGTGCGTGGCTCGGATCCCGACGCGGCCCTCTATTATCTCGCCCGCATGTTCGATGCCGGGGAGGATCCGCTCTATCTCGGACGCAGGCTGGTGCGCATGGCGGTGGAGGATATCGGGCTTGCCGATCCGCAGGCGTTGGTGATCTGCAATGCCGCCAAGGACGCCTATGACTATCTGGGCTCGCCCGAGGGGGAGCTGGCGCTGGCGCAAGCCTGCGTCTATCTCGCGACGGCCCCGAAATCGAATGCGGTCTACACCGCGTTCAAGGCAGCGACGCAGGCCGCCAAGCAGAATGGTTCGCTCCTGCCGCCCAGGCACATCCTCAATGCGCCGACGAAGCTGATGCGCACGGAGGGGTATGGCGACGGCTATCGATACGATCACGACGAGCCGGACGCTTTTTCAGGCCAGAATTATTTTCCGGAAAAGATGGGCCGACAGACCTTCTACGACCCGCCGGAGCGCGGCTTCGAGCGGGATATCCGCAAGCGGCTGGACTGGTGGGCCAAGCTGCGCAAGGAGCGTGGCGAGCGCTGATCTCAAATCAGCTCTGGGCGGTGTCCTGCGGTGTTTTCTGCATGCGCGGCGCAATGGTCTTGTCGACCATCTTCACGCTCGATTCCGCCAGGCTTCTGTGCCCCTCCATGTCGACCACCAGATGCCAATGGCCCGCTTCCGGAATGGACAGCCGGATCGGTGATTTCTTGGCAACGCCACCGAGGAATTGGTGTTTTAGCGTCTCGGTGAAGCGCTCGAAATTCGAGCCGTTCATCAGCCTGACATTGGCGATGGCCGAGAGCGTGATTTCAATCACCGTTCCGGCGCGCTGTTCCTTGAGATCGTAGTGGCTATAGCGAAAAGCAGGCTTCGACATCGTGTTTCTATTTTCTGGGACATCCTGGCCGAAACCTACCCGAATGCGGGTTAAGGAAGCGTTCGGCCGGATGCGGCTGTCGAAGCCTGCACCCGGGTGCGGTTCAATGCAGATTGGATGAGGTGGATGCGAACCCATTCAGGTCGAGGATAGCGCCCTCGGGCGCATGACATATGTCGGCCGGGTTATGATTACATTCCTCGGCAGCGAAGTGCAGGGCGGCAGCTTCGTTGCGGAACAGGCCGCCGACCAGCCCCTCGCGGTCCTGCACGATCCAGTTGCCGCGACGGTCGCGGCCGATGATGAAGCGAGCCGGAACCTGGACGAGGCGATTATGGGTCGCGCGGCGCTGAATATTCAATGCATTTGCCATGCTTTTATTCCTCTTGGATCTCTTCAGTTGTGTTCAGTGACCGGCCAGATGCATTGCCAGCTGTAAAGTGCCGGCGATGAGGAGGACGAAGCCGAGCCGAGGCGCAACGGCGCCAAGGCCGTGCAAAAGCGCTTCTGAAGAGAAGTGCCGTTCGCTCCTGACAAGGGCGACGGCACGAGGACGTTGGAGGGGATCGGCGGCTAGGCCAGCATGCGTATAACGTGACATCATAGTTCCTTTCCAGTGTCACCAGCACCGTGGGTCGAAGTAGACCGCTTCCAGTGCTACGCCGTTGAATCTATGGATGGTTTGCTAGGATTTCCATTTGGCTGAACTGAGAAAAGTATAAAAATCTCATAGGGATAGCTCGGCTTTTACAGACCAAGTCGAAAGGCTTGACGAGAAGCCAGCCGACTGCCGCCATCGATCCGAAAGGGCGTAATGGCGATCTGGATCTCTGCCGCGGTTTCGGGCGAAACGTGAACCAGAGGCAAGCGTAGCTCCGATTCCATATCTCTCAAGGCGGCGAGGGCATGTTTCACCGCGGCGGGCTCGCTCTCGCGAGTGAGAGCTTTGAACAGTGGTCGCAAGCGCCCGTCGATTGAATGGGCGACTGAGAGATGACCACAGGCGGCAGAATGTTGCATCGCATGGAAGAGTCGCGGAGCGACGTTGGCGGCGGCGGAAAAGCAGCCTTGGCCGCCAGTTGCGGTGAAAGCGAGCGCGCTTTCGTCGCTTGAAGTGTAGAGACCGAACCATTGTGGTAGCAAGGGGCGCCAGAGATCGATGCGGGAGATATCGCCGCTTCCATCTGCGATCCCGATAATACCGGGGATTTCGGCAAGTTGTGCGATCGTCGCGGGAGCCAGGTCGATTGCCGTGTGCGATGGCTGGTTGTGGATGATGAGGGGCATGCCGGTTTGTGCCGCAATCTGCTCGAAGTGGTGGAGAACACCCTTCTGCGTCGGCTTGGAATAGTAGGGCACGGTCACGAAGGCGGCGTCGGCACCGAGCCGCTGCGCCTGCAGCGTCTCTTCGATCGTTGTCGTCGTGTCGTTCGTACCCGTCGCAACGACGACCGGCGTCTTGCCTTCCGAAAGCTCGACGCAGATCTCGGTGATCCGCATTCGCTCGGCATCGGTCAGCGTCGGTCCTTCGCCCGTAAGAGAGCAGGTGAGCAAGCCATCGACACCGCTCAGCAGCTGCCATTCCACATGTGCCATCAAATCGACGGTGTCGAGTGCACCGTCTCGAAACGGCGTAACGAGGGCGGTGATCGTGCCGCCGATACGCTTCTGCAAGCCTTGCCTGCCCATGTTCTTTTACTGCTCAGAGATAGTGGAGGACGATGAAAAGCTCGAGACCGCCGAGCAGCAGCCCGAAGACGAGCATCGCCCAAAACGTGCGCTTTTCGCGGACCTTGCGACCGAGACGCTGGCGCCCTGACTGGTTCATTACCGCCGGCGCCGATGCAGTTCTGCGATGATGTTTCTCGTCACTGTTATGAACCAGGATCCGAATGGATTCGGCCAGATTGGTTGTGTGCGTCTCGAGCATGGCACTTATCTCCATATGTCCATGCAAGCGTAGGTCTTGCGGGCATAGGAAATCCATTCCCGGCGGAAGACGAGAAAATAAGGGCGATATAAAGAATCGAGCGGTGGGACGAGGTGGCCGATGCGGCGCTTGCCGTGCCGACAAGCTGCAGGCGGGCGCTACCCGGCCGCCTGCTGGTTCGTGCGGTCGAGCTGCGTCACCAATGCAAGTATCGTTGCGGAAACTGGTGTCGCCACGCCTGTCAGCTTGCCAAGCGAAACGACAACGCCAACAAGAGGCGTGATTTCCAGCGCCTTGCCGGCCAGCAGATCCTGTAGCATCGAGGTACGCACCGGCCCGATCTGGCGCGAACGGTCCAGACGTTCCTCGACGGACATTGCCACTTGCGACCCGAGGGATTCGGCAACCGCTTTGACTTCGCTCATGACCTGACCGACCATGGATGCAAGCGCCGGATCATTCATGATCTCCGACATCAAGGCTCGCGTCAGTGCGCTGATCGGATTGAATGCCGCGTTGCCCATCAGCTTGCTCCAGATATCGTCGCGAATGCGCGCGGACACCGAGATTTTGACTCCGGCCTTCCGCAGCAGTGCCGCGATGGCTTCGATGTCCGTCGTCGTCTCGCCGGATGGCTCACCCAGGATGAAGTGGCCATTGTTGCTGAGCCTGATTTCGCCAGGCCCCAAGACTTCAGCACCCTGATAGGCTACGCAGCCGATCACTCGCTCGGGGCCGATCAATCGCCAGAGATCGCCGTTCGGATCCAGCTCCTCCATTTGATATTCCGCATGGCCGCTCTTTTGGTCCCTGTGGAAATACCACCATGGTACACCGTTGAGGATCATCACAACGCGGGTGCCTGTGTGCAAGAGCTTCGCTATTCCGGGCACGGCGGCCGCGAGCTGATGGCCTTTGAGCCCGGTAATGACAAGATCCTGTGGCGGCAATTCGCCCGCATCGTCCGTTGCAGTCATCCGCGCAATGAGCGGGCGTTCCACCCCTGGCTCCCAAAGTTGGATGCCGCCGGAGCGAATGGCCGCAAGATGTGCCCCGCGCGCGACGACGGAAATCTGCGCCTGTTCAACGGATGCAGCCAGCTTTGCCGCAATCGCGCCGCCGAGAGCGCCGGCGCCGTAAATGCAGATGTTCTTGAAGGGTAAAGACGTCATGGCATGATGCTCCGGGTCAGATCGCGTGCGCTGCAAAATATGCCATGCCGACGATTTGGCGAGCAGTTTTTCGAGCCGGCCGCAATCGGACTTGAAATCGCCGCGCCTTCTCGCACATTGCAATCGTATGAAGATTGAGCCATGTTTGTTCGTACTGGAATGAAATCAATGCGGTAAGCGAAAGTCGGCCTCGGTTTGCTCCGCCGACATCGGTCGATGCGGGTCGCGAACAAGATCATGTTTTCACTGCATGTATTTGGTGGTTTGAAGCTTCTGGATGGTGACGGGCGAGAGGTCGCCTTTCCTGAGAAGGGCTTGTTGATTCTGGTCTATCTGATGATGGATCCGAATATGCGTGCGCCCCGCAGCGCGATTGGCCGTTTTCTGTGGGGGCGCGATGATAATGGCAGTGCGCAAGTCAATCTACGCAAACTCGTTTCCCGGATAAGGGGGCGCCAGGCCGAGCTGGGTAAATCGTTTCTCCATTTCAGCGAAACCACCGTCGAACTTCAATCCGCGCCTTCGCTTGCCGATTGCACGGTCTTCAGGAGTGGCGATGCCGGATCGGCAATTGCGACACTGAAATCGTTGGTCGAGGCGCAGCAGGCGGAGTTTCTGAAGGGAGTCAGTTGCCAGAGCGCGATTTTCTTCCAATGGCGGGAAGCCCAGAGGCACCGGCATGGCCTCAGGGTAAAGGAAGTGTTGAAAGTTGCGGCCGAGCAGGCAAGTACCAAAGACGAGATCGCTTTGGTGAAGGATGTTGCCACCCTGCTTCTCGGCATTGATCCGGACGATCGGGATATGCATCGAATTCTGCTGCGGATATTCGATACAGCAGGTGAGGTCGAGCACTTCCGGCAGATTTTCGAGCAGCGCAACGCACTTCTGGCGTTGTGGTCGGATCGGCAGGATATAGCGGTGGTATCGGATGGGGAGAGCACCGTCTCGTCGGAGAAGGAGGTCGCGTCCGCATCGCGGAAACTGGAGATACCGCTTTTGCTTCTGCCCTCCCGCGTCGAGCCAGCCCAAGGCTACGATGCGCTGGCTTTGGTGCAGGGTATCACCATCGGTTTGTACGCGTTGGAAAGCCTGGATATCGGAGATCGTCGCACCTCTGTGCGGGTCAGCGGGGGTGGACGGCATACAGCTGCAACTTTCGATCAAGGAGATCGTTCCTACATTCTGGATATCAGACCGAGTGCTGGGGCCGCAGAGCCTCATCTGTTTTCGCAACTGGTCGATGCCGGCACGGATGAGGTGCTTTGGGCCGAGCGCGTCAATCTTGGGCCGTCCTCGCCAAAGCGGGAGAGAGAGGCGGTCACGCGCCACATCGTCCTGTCTGTCGCCGGACAGATCGAACGCCGGGAGATGATGCGATCCTATTTCAGGAAAAGCCCGATAGCCTATCAGCGCTATCTTGCCGGCAAGCGCTATCTCGAACGCCTCTCGATCCCGAACCTGCAGAGGGCGCGATCTGAGCTGATCGCTGCATTACGGGGAGGCGGTGATTTTGCCCCCGGCCTGAGTTCCGTGGCTCGAACCTTTTCCAAGGAGTGGGTGCTGACATCGGGTGGCGACAAGGCGTTGCTGGATGAAGCCGAAAACTATGCCAAGCAGGCAATCGCGGCGCGGCATGATATCGCCGACGGCTACCGCGAGCTTGGCCTGACGAAGAGCTTTCAGCGAGCAAACGACGAAAGCATCGAGGCCTTGAAGCTTGCCGAAGCCCTCAATCCCGGCCATGCCGGCATCATCGCCGACCACGCCGAGGTGTTGCTTCATTCGTCACGGCCGGACCTGGCGCTGGAGAAGATCGAATGTGCCATTGCGCTCAATCCGCTCAGTCCCGACACCTATCTTTGGACCGCTTCCGTGGCGAGCTATACGCTCGGCCGTTTTGACGCTGCGCTGGACTATATCGGCCGAATGGCCGATCCTCGCCTGGCGGACCGGGTTTCAGCGGCGAGCTGGGCGATGCTCGGGGAAGAGAATAGAGCAGCCTTCTTCGTTCGGCGCATTCACAAGACCATTCCCGATTTCGATGTGGATCGCTGGGTTTCCGTCTTGCCATTCAAGGAACAGTGGCAGCGCGACATCTATCTTGAAGGGCTGCATAGGGCGGGTTTCTGGAAGGAGTGCGCCCAATAGTGCATGTGTCGCAAGAGCGCGCAGCGGTCATGTGACAGAGCAACATCCAATACCCAACGGCGGAGCAGGTCCGAAAGATCGCAAGACACTTTATGACGGCATTTTGCTGCGACGGGCGTCATGACCACTCTTCATGCAGGCAGATGTTTTCCAATCGCAATGCGCTCGGGCTATTCTTTACCACAATCGCATCCTAACCTCGGTCATATCGCGCTGGACCGGGGACAACCGGTACGGTATCGGTTTGTCGTCTTGTCCTTTCTAAGTTGATGAATTCGCCGGGGAAGATCATTGCGTTTCGAAGCCCTTAATCGTCTCTGGGACAACGTTCGGGAGACAAGCCATGATTTCCGTGCGTCGACGGACGTCTTTCCCGTCGTCGATATCGAGAAGCTTGGCTCTACTCTCGATCTGAAAGAGAAGGGTGCTGCAGCGGGGCGGCAGAACCGGCCAGCGCCGGACGCCCAATCCTTCGATGAAACGGAACAGCGCCTCGTCGCCTGGGTTGAGGCGGAAAAGAAGAGTTCCTACCAGATCCTCGAGGACCAGTTTCAGACGTTCGACAGCCGTCTGCGCAACCTTGATTTCGAGGGCCAATTCGGCTTGATCCGCCAGGCTAACGCCTCCAGCGTCTCGGATTTCAAGGCGGAAGTGGCAAGCGGCGTCGATGAGCTTCATGGTCTGCGCCGCAAGCTGAAAACCGCCGAGGACGAGATGGTCGGCTTCAAGGCCACTCACAAGCTGCAGCGCGCCGCCAAGGTTTCGAGCAAGGCGGCATGGGGCTTCAAGGTCTCGCTCATCGTCTTCCTTGTCCTCATCGAAATGGTGATGAACGGCAGCTTCCTTGCCAAGGGAAGCGAGCAAGGCCTTGTCGGCGGGGTAACGGAGGCTGCTGCCTTCGCCTTCCTGAATATCGGCATGGCGCTGATATTCTCCTTCTTTTGCGTTCGCTTCCTGGTGCATCGGTCTTATGTGCTGAAGTTGCTCGGCCTTCTCGGGCTCGTTGCCTATGTGGCCGTCGCGCTGGGTATCAACATCGCGCTCGCACACTACCGCGAGGTCTCGGCAACAATCTTGAGCGGTGCCGGTGCCGAGGTGATCCAACGCCTGAAGGCCGCGCCGCTCGGGCTGACGGAACTGAACTCGTGGATGCTTTTTGCCATCGGCCTGATGTTCTCGCTCGTCGCCTTCATCGACGGCTGCTATCTAACAGATCCCTATCCAGGCTTTGCCGGCGTCCAGAAGCGCCTTGACACGGCAAGAGACAATTACATCGACCGGAAGCTGGATCTGATCGAAGATCTTCGCGAGATCCGTGACGACCACAACGGCAAGATCGAGGAAATTATTCGCGATCTATCGCTGCGTCGGCAGGAGACGGCTGCCATCATCGCCCATCGCGCGAGGACTGCCGGCCTTTTCGTCGAACACCAGAACCATCTCGAGCGCGCAGCCAATGTGTTGCTGACCTCCTACCGCGATGCCAACAGGACGGCACGCACCGAGCAGGAACCGTCTTACTTCAAGTCAGCCTATAGGATGGAGCGCCTGACGCCCGTCATCCGCACCGAAGAAGAATGGGACGATAAGGTCCTCGGCTCGCGCATCCAGAGCGCCCAGACGGAATTGTCGGAGCAAATCAAGCGGATTGGCGACGAATTCGAGCGCGCCATCGAGAAATATCATCAGCTCGACAATCTTTTCCCGGAGAGCATCCTTGGCTCGACGCAAGCGGCGTAGCCGGCGCGGCGGATCCGCCGGTCTCATCATCGCAACGGTTTGCCTCGCCGTCCTGTCTCTCGGGATCGTCGGTGCCTACGGCTGGCTGCGTTACAAGGCGAACGGCAATGTCGCCGTCGATCAGGCATCGCTGTGCCCTGTGGACGGCCCGAAGGCGGAAACCGCTATTCTGCTCGATGTCACCGACCCGATCGCCGATACGACGGCGCTCGATCTGCGCAATCAATTCCAGAAAATTGTGGCGGACGTTCCGATCGGTGGCGCCATCGATATCTATGCTCTGACCGAGAAGGAAGGGGAGCTCATCCAGACCTTTCACGGCTGCAATCCCGGAAGCGGCGCGAGCGTCGACGAATGGACCAGCAACCCGCGTCTGGCGCAGGCGCGTTGGGAGAAGGGGTTCCAGAAACCGCTCGCCGATATCGCGGGCAAGCTGACTGAAGGCGAATCCGGCCGGCTGTCGCCGATCATGGCGGCCATCCAGAAGATCAATCTGGAGGTCTTCGCCAATGCTCCGCATGGCTTGCCGAAGCGCCTCTACATTGCCTCCGATATGATCGAACACACCGCCGCCTTCTCGAACTACCGCGATGGCGCGTCCTATCAGAAGTATCAGCGTAGCCCGGCAAACGATCGCTTTCGCACGTCACTGGACGGCGTCACGGTCAAGATCCTTGCCTTTCAGAGGCCGAACATGAAGTTCAGCATCGAGGATCTCGCGAACTTCTGGGCGCAGTGGATCAAGAACAACAACGGCTATTTCGACGGCTTCGTGCGTTTGGAGGGGATACGCTGATGGCTGACACCGAGGCGAGATATCTCTTCCGGGATTACGGGCCGATGGCGCTCTTCGCTTCCATCACCATCGGCGGGATGATCTTCATCTGGTCGTCGAAGCTCATGGAATGGTCGCTACCGCTCGTGACGGGCATACCGCTCGTGCTGATGGCGATCTACTTCATCGTATCGCTCGCCTTTGCCGGCTTCCGGCTGCACAATGAGCAGGCGGGCGACAATCTCTACTACATGGGGTTTCTCTTCACCCTGTCGAGTCTCGGCGTATCGCTCTATCTCTTTGCCGGCGAAACATCGATCGAGACCATCGTCCGCAATTTCGGCATCGCCGTCACCTCGACCATTGCCGGCGTAACGCTACGCATCCTCTTCAACCAGATGCGGCGCGACCCGATCGACATCGAGCGCAGCGTGCGTCACGAGCTTGCGGAGATGACGCGGCGTGTGCGTACTGAACTCGATTCCTCCTCGCGCGAATTTTCTCATTACCGTCGCGTCAGCAACCAGATGCTGTCGGAAGGCTTTGAGGAGATCGCGCGGCAGGCCGAACGCAACGGCCAGGAAATCAACAAGATCCTGGAAATGCTGGCGAAGCAGGCGGTCACCCCGATCAACGACGCTGCCGCTCAGCTGACGACGACGACATCGCAACTTTCGGAGATCATTGGTGCTTTCGGCACCGCCGTCGAGAATGTCGGCAGAAAGCTGGAAGAGATCCGCTCGCCGGAGGACGTCGTGCGCGCCGAGCTGGCGCCTGCAATTACCGCTATCAAGGAGATGTCGGAGGCGCAGCTTCAGCCCCTGCGCAACATCGAAGTGGCGCTCGGTCGCATGGCCGAAGCAATGGGGCAGGTGCCGCCAAGAGCCGCTGGCGGTGACCGCGATGTCGTGCCGACGATGGAGACGGTGCCCCGAAAACGCTGGTGGCATTTATGGTAGCAGGTGGCTCGGACAGCACGCCGAAACTGGAGCACAAAGGCTACAATCGTGGCTTGATCCTTGGCTTGACGATGGCCGAGTCCATGCTGCTTCTGGTCTTTTGCCTGCTGCTCGTCGCCGCCGCAATGATTTCAGCGGAAAGACACAAGCGCTACGAGGTCGAGCGCAAGCTTGAGAAGGCCGAACAGCAGGTCGCCGTGTTGGAGAAGAAGCGGACCGAGCAGGCAGCCGAGATCGTGTTGCTGCAGTCCAAGGTCGTCTCAAGCGATCTCTCCGCTGCCGACAAGGCCGTTGTGGACAAGCAATGGCGGGAGTTGGTGCTGGCGAAAGAAACGCTCGACAGCATGGCAGACCAGGGCGCAACGCCGGACGATCTGAAATCGCTGGCCAAGGTGGCCGCAGTTCTCAAGGAACATGGGGTGGCGCTTGCGTCAGCGCCCGACCAGGTCGGCAAGCTTTTGGCCGGCAATGGCGGCGGGAACGGCATGCACGACTGGCCGCCCATCATCAACCTCGATGACGCCAAGAAGAACTATTTCCAGTCCGGAAGCGCCGAACTCACCGGCACCTTTGCGCAATTGCTGGATGGCACCATTACGGATGAGATTGCCAGCAATCTCAGCCTCTATGGCGCCAATATCGTCGAAGTGATCGGCCATACGGACGAGCAACCGGTATCGCGCGACAAATCCAATCTCGACGATACGCTGATCAGCGCCATGGCCGGCAAGCTTCCGGTCTCGGCATTGTTGCCGGCTGATAATGCCGGGCTCGGATTGGCCCGCGCGATCGCGGTCGCCAACGTGCTCAAGGCCAATCCCAAGCTCAAGGATGCCACCATCCTGCCGATGTCGGCAGCGCAACTGATCCTGCCCGGTGATACCATCACTTCGGGCCAGCGCGGCGCCGTCGAGGCACGACGCCGCATCGAGATCCGCGTGCGGGGCAGGGCGGCGCCCGTTGCCGTCATCAACGCCGGCGCCGCCCCTTCGATCAACACACAGTAGCGCGTCGAGCGACGCGCTATCAGCTCTTGAGGCCGGGTGCCTCGTAGCCGGTGCGCTCGACATACTCCGTATAGCCGCCGGGATATTGATGGATGCCCTCGGGCGTCAGCTCCAGAACGCGGTTGGAGAGTGCCGCCAGGAAATGACGGTCGTGCGAGACGAACAGCATTGTGCCTTCATATTGCGACAGCGCCTGGATGAGCATTTCCTTGGTGTCGAGATCGAGATGGTTCGTCGGCTCGTCCAGCACCAGCAGGTTCGGCGGGTCGAAAAGCATGATCGCCATGACCAACCGCGCCTTCTCGCCGCCCGACAGCACACGGCATTTTTTCTCGACATCGTCGCCGGAAAAGCCGAAGCAGCCGGCAAGCGCACGCAGCGAGCCTTGGCCTGCCTGCGGAAAATCGTGTTCGAGCTGCTGAAATACGGTGCGTTCCCCATCCAGCAGATCCATGGCGTGCTGGGCGAAATATCCCAGTTTCACGCTGGCGCCGAGTGCCACACTGCCATCATCCGGCTCTGCCGTGCCTGCCACCAGCTTGAGCAGGGTGGATTTACCAGCTCCGTTGATGCCCATGATGCACCAGCGTTCGCGGCGGCGCACCATGAAATCCAGCCCTTCGTAAATGCTGCGGCTGCCGTATTTCTTATGGACGTTCTTCAGCACGGCCACATCTTCGCCGGAGCGTGGCGCCGGCTGGAATTCGAAGGCAACCGTCTGCCGGCGCTTCGGCGGTTCGACGCGATCGATCTTTTCCAGCTTTTTTACGCGGCTCTGCACCTGCGAAGCATGAGAAGCTCGGGCCTTGAAACGCTCGATGAACTTGATTTCCTTGGCAAGCATCGCTTGCTGGCGCTCGAACTGCGCCTGCTGCTGCTTTTCGTTCTGGGCGCGCTGCTGCTCGTAGAATTCGTAGTCGCCCGAATAGCTGGTCAGATTGCCGGCATCGATCTCGATGATCTTGGTGACGATGCGGTTCATGAACTCGCGGTCGTGCGAGGTCATCAGAAGTGCGCCTTCATAGCCTTTCAGGAAGGCTTCCAGCCAGATCAGGCTTTCGAGGTCAAGGTGGTTGCTCGGCTCGTCGAGCAACATGACGTCGGGGCGCATCAGCAGGATGCGGGCCAGCGCCACGCGCATCTTCCAGCCGCCCGATAGCGCGCCGACATCTCCGTCCATCATTTCCTGGCTGAAGCTGAGACCCGCCAGAACTTCGCGGGCGCGGCCCTCAAGCGCATAGCCGTCAAGCTCTTCATAACGCGCCTGCACCTCGCCGTAGCGCTCGATGATCTCATCCATCCTGTCGGCCTGATCCGGATCGCTCATGGCGGCTTCCAGCTCGCGCAGCTCGGCGGCAACCGCGCTGACGGGGCCTGCACCTTCCATCACCTCGGCGACGGCGCTGCGGCCTTCCATCTCGCCGACATCCTGATTGAAGTAGCCGATGGTGATGCCCTTATCGACGGAGACCTGTCCCTCGTCGGGCTGCTCCTGTCCCGTGATCATGCGAAAAAGCGTCGTCTTGCCGGCGCCGTTGGGACCGACAAGTCCGATGCTCTCGCCCCTGTTGAGTGCCGCGGATGCCTCGATGAAGAGGATACGGTGGCTGTTCTGCTTGCTGATATTTTCGATACGGATCATGTCTACGCGAGGCCCACAAATAAGTTTTCGGGGGCCTTATGCCACGGGTTGTCGGTTCTGTCGCAGGTTTTCGGGCGGAGATGTGAGATCGATAGCGAACTGACGTTCAGGGGCGACAATTTCCGCGCGGGCCGGTTGCCATATAAGGGAAACTTTTGCCGGGACGACGGATTCCTCTTCGCTCCGTCGTTTAATCGGTACTACTTTCAACTCGGCGGACGTTTGATTGGATCGCCCGCCATCTTCCGCTTAACTGGAAGTGGCTATATTCATTGTTATCCGCCGCAGCCGAGTTTTTACAGATGAAGACTCTGACAAGCATTCAGCGCCGGGTTTTCGCGCGATTGTCCATCGTGGCGTTGATTGCCATCGGCATGTCGAGCGAGGCCTGGTCAACCGATGCGACCTCCCAACACGCTCGGCTCGAGGAGCCCGTCAAGGAGGTCGCGGACCAGCGCCTGCTCATCGATACGCCGGAAGGTAAGGGCGAGTTGCCCATCTACGCGGATCGCGCGATCGAAGCGGCATCGCCTGACGTGACGAAGGCGCTGATCATAGTCCATGGTACGCTCCGAAACGCCGATGCCTATTATGCAACCGGACAGGAACTGCTCGCACAGGCCGACGATCTTGCCGACGGCACGATGGTGGTCGCGCCGCAATTCCTGATTGAACCCGACGTCGTCGCCTTCTCGCTCTCTCCGCAGACGCTGGCCTGGACGCAGAATGGCTGGAAAGGCGGAGAGGCCGCGCGCCAGCCGGCGCCGATCAGCTCCTTCTCGGCGCTTGATGCCCTGCTGAAGCACTTTGCCGATCGCCGTCTCTATCCGTCGCTGAAGATCGTCATCGTGATGGGGCACTCGGCGGGCGCCCAGCTGGTTCAGCGTTATGCGGTAGTCGGACGGGAGGCGGAAGATTTGACGAGTGCCGGCATCTCCGTTCGCTATCTCGTCGCCAATCCGTCGAGCTATATCTATTTCGACAATGAGCGCCCGGCCTTGCCGGATCAGCAAGCTGGATTGGCCGCATGTCCGAAGGCGACGCAGTGGCGCTATGGGCTGACCGGCGCGCCACCCTATGTATCCTCGCAGGACCCGAAGCTGCTCGAAGGCCGATATGCCGCGCGCAATGTCGTCTATCTGCTGTGCCAGGCGGACACGAATCCCTACACCCATTTCATCGACCGCTCCTGCGGAGCAATGGCGCAGGGGCCATACCGGCTTGCACGCGGGCTGACGTATTTCGACTACATGAAGAAGCGGCATCCTTCCGAGCTCAACCAGAAGGTCGTCGAGGTGCCCGGCGTGGGGCATGACGACGAAGCAATGTTCACCTCGGATTGCGGCATCGCCGTCCTGTTTGATCAACCGGTGCCGCAATCCTGCCCGGTTATCGACGGGACGGCCAAGCCGTCGGGAGCGGTGCCGAAACCCTGATGCGTTGGTCTGCCGCCATCCGGTCATGCGGTCTCATACATCAACCGCGATAGGCGGGCCGTGGGCGCGATGATCGCATTTTCCGCTGTATCGGGCGCTCGATGCACAGGTAGCAGACGATGGCAAAGGCGAGCGAACCCAATGCGATCAACACAGGCTGCATGCCATGCGGCATCCCGACGCGCAAAAGCAGCGCCGTCACCAGGATGCCGGTCAGCACATGCCAGACATAGATGGAATAGGAGGCGTCCCCCAGAAAATGCAGGAATGCCAGCTGCGGCACCCCTCGCTCCCGCTCCGCGAAAACGGCACCCGACAATAGCAACACCGCTGGTATGCCCCAGCGGACGGCCCGTTCCAGATGGATCAGCGGGTCACCCGCCACAAGCAGCACGGCCCCACCGATCATCAAGCCGATGGCGGCTGGAAAGGGCAGCCGAAAACCTTGTTTCCACAGGCGTCCGATGACGATGCCGGCTGCAAATTCCAGAATGACCGGCTGGGTGAAAACACTGAGATAGCCGAGAGGAAGCAGGTAATGCGCGATGACGACGGCCACCAGCGTCGCCATTAGGAACCATAGCCGCCTGAGCTCAGGCAGAAGCAGTGAAATCGAAAAGATGAGATAGAAGAACATCTCGTAAGACAGGGTCCATCCCTGCTCGACGACGGGATGCAATGCCTCGTCCTTCATGAAGGGCACGAAGAACAGTGAGCCGATCAAATTCTCGATGCTCGAATTCGTATTAAAGAAGAATTGCGGTTTCAGCACGGCGACGACGAAGGCTGCTGCGGTCGCGATCCAGTAGAGCGGCACTATTCTGATAAGCCGCCGCCACATGAATTCCTGCGGGCCGAGCGATCTTCCCTCGGTCGTGACCCACATGATGAAGCCGCTGATGACGAAGAATATGTCGACACCCGCTGCTCCGACCTTGAAATCAAGGCCATATGTCTCGCTGACATGGAAACAGAGAACGGAAATTGCGGCGATGGCGCGCAGATATTGAATGCTCGTGATATCGCTGCCGGTTTTCAAAGCGGTGCCTCACACGATTGAACTGCCATCTCCGACGCACTAACGGCGGGATTGAGCGATAAGAAGCGTCAAAGGGCCGGGCACCGTGAATTACAGTTTTGAGGCTCGGCAGACCGAATATTGCTGTAGCAACAATTTCAATGAAAATGGATGATTTCCCGCCGGTTTCGTGGCCGAAATCGGGCATTTAGGGTGAGGGGCATTGGCGCTTATAAAGTCAGGCCTTCAGCCATCTAGGCATTTCCTTGAGAACAGCCGCACTGGCGGATAATTTTCAGTCGACAGGGGAGCGTGTTGCCCCGGCACTGGCAGCCTGGGGCTGTCATAGTGCAATTTGGGAATGTGCAACTTCAGTCCGATTACGAAACACCTTGCCATAAAAAAAACGGGGCGATTGCTCGCCCCGTTGATGGATTAGCTAAGAGCACGATAAATCATCAAGAGCAGCCGCTCGTGGCACCGCAAGTGTCGCACTTCTCGCAGGTGCCGTTGCGCACCATCGTGAAGTTCTGGCATTCGGTGCACATGTTGCCCGTATAGCCCTGCATGATGGAGCGGGCGCGGCGTTCGGATTCCAGTTTCTTGGCGTCCGTCTTGGCAGTTGCCGCGTCGCTTGCAGCCTTGTCGGTGAAGAGGCCGGTTTCTTCCGCCACTTCCTCGGCGATTTCTTCGGCCAGTTCCTTGGCGCGCTCCTCGTAATCGCGCTTGAAGGCGACGACTTCCGAGGTGGAAACTGCGCTTGTCGGCTCCAACTTGCGTACCGTGTTGCCGGCAAAAGCGGTTACAGTGCCGAGCGATGCAGCCCGGGCGGGAGCCGCCGTGGCGGCGCCTTTGACGTCCGCGGCCGGACGATCGCCCGAGGCCGGAACCAGCGTCGGCTTGTAGCCGCGGGTCAGGCCCTTGGAGACGACATCGGCCTTGCCTTCGGAAACGCCGCGGCCGAGCGCCGTGTTGCTGAAGTCGGACGTGTCGACATGGGCGAGATCGTGACGGCCGAGGTAGGAGATCGCCAGTTCGCGGAACACGTAGTCGAGGATCGACGTCGCGTTCTTGATGGCGTCATTGCCAGTCACGATGCCGGCTGGCTCGAACTTGGTGAAGGTGAAGGCGTCGACATATTCTTCGAGCGGCACGCCGTACTGCAGGCCGAGCGAGACGGAAATCGCGAAGTTGTTGATGAAGGCGCGCAGAGCCGAGCCTTCCTTGTTCATGTCAAGGAAGATTTCGCCGAGACGGCCGTCGTCATATTCGCCGGTGCGCAGGAAGATCGTGTGTCCGCCGATCTTGGCCTTCTGGGTATAGCCCTTGCGGCGGCCCGGCAGCTTCTCCTGTGTGCGCACGACCTTCTCGATCACGCGTTCGACGATCTTTTCGGTGATGGTCACGGCCTGCGCGGCAGCAGGGGCCTGCAGGAATTCTTCCAGCGCATCCTCGTCGCTATCGTCTTCGATCAGCGAAGCGTTCAGCGGCTGGCTGAGCTTGGAGCCGTCGCGGTAGAGCGCGTTGGCCTTGAGGCCGAGCTTCCAGGACAGCATGTAGGCGTTCTTGCAATCCTCGACGGTGGCTTCGTTGGCCATGTTGATCGTCTTGGAGATGGCACCCGAGATGAAGGGCTGGGCAGCCGCCATCATACGGATATGGCTTTCGACCGAGAGGTAACGTTTGCCGATCTTGCCGCAGGGGTTCGCGCAATCGAAGACGGCAAGATGCTCGTTTTTCAGGAACGGCGCGCCTTCCAGCGTCATCGCACCGCAAACATGGATGTTCGCAGCCTCGATGTCCTTCTTGGAGAAGCCGAGATGGTCGAGCAGGTTGAAGCTCATGTCGGCCATCTGCTCGTCGGACACCTTCAGCGTGCCCTTCAGGAAGTCGGCGCCGAGGGTCCACTGGTTGAAGACGAACTTGATGTCGAAGGCGCTCTTGAGCGCGGCGTTGACGGCATCGACCTTCTCGGCGGTGAAGCCCTTGGCCTTTAGCGTCGACGGGTTGATGGCCGGAGCCTGGTTCAGGTTGCCATGGCCGACTGCGTAAGCCTCGATCTCGGCGATCTGGCTTTCGGAATAGCCGAGCGTGCGCAGCGCTTCCGGAACGGCGCGGTTGATGATCTTGAAGTAGCCGCCGCCGGCAAGCTTCTTGAACTTCACCAGGGCGAAATCCGGCTCGATGCCGGTCGTGTCGCAATCCATGACGAGGCCGATCGTGCCGGTCGGTGCGATAACAGTGGCCTGGGCATTGCGGTAGCCGTGCTTTTCGCCGAGCTCCAGCGCCTTGTCCCAGGCAGCCTTGGCATGCGCGACGAGATCCTGATCCGGGTTTTCGGAGTGGATCAGCGCCACCGGATTGACCGACAGGCCTTCATAGCCCGAAGTCTCGCCATAGGCGGCGCGGCGATGGTTGCGGATGACGCGCAGCATGTTTTCGCGGTTCGGCTGGAACATCGGGAACGTTCCAAGTTCCGACGCCATTTCAGCCGAGGTCGCATAGGAAACGCCGGTCATGATCGCGGTCAGCGAGCCGGCGATGGCGCGGGCTTCGTCGCTGTCATAGGGAATGCCCGACGACATCAGCAGACCGCCGATATTGGCGTAGCCGAGGCCGAGCGTACGGTATTCGTAGGAAAGCTCGGCGATGCGGCGCGAGGGGAACTGCGCCATCATCACGGAGATTTCGAGAACCACGGTCCAGAGGCGGACGGCGTGTTCGTAGTCGGCGATGTTGATGCGCTTCGTCGCTGCATCCTTGAAGGTCATCAGGTTCAACGAGGCGAGGTTGCAGGCCGTGTCGTCGAGGAACATGTATTCCGAGCACGGATTGGATGCGCGGATCGGGCCGGCGGCCGGGCTGGTGTGCCAGTCGTTCATCGTTGTGTTGAAGTGCAGGCCTGGGTCGGCCGATGCCCACGCGGCGTAAGAAATGGATTCCCAGAGGTCGCGGGCTTTTAGCGTCTTGATGACCTTGCCGTCCTTGCGGGCGGTCAGGTTCCAGTCGCCATCGTTCTCGACGGCACGTAGGAAGTCGTCCTTGATCGAAACCGAGTTGTTGGAATTCTGGCCTGAAACCGTGAGGTAGGCTTCAGAATCCCAGTCCGTGTCATAGGTCTTGAATTCGAGATCCTTATAGCCCTGGCGGGCGAACTGGATGACGCGCTGAACGTAGTTTTCCGGAACCTGATCCTTCTTTGCGGCGCGGATCTCGCGCTTCAGGGCGGGGTTCTTGGCTGGGTCGAAGCAATCGTCGTTATCGCCTTCGCAATTGACCGTCGCCTTCATGATCGCCTTCAGATGCTTGGCGACGATCTTCGAGCCGGTGACGAGGGCAGCAACCTTCTGTTCTTCCTTGACCTTCCAGTTGATGTAGTCCTCGATATCCGGATGGTCGATGTCGACGACGACCATCTTGGCGGCGCGGCGGGTCGTGCCGCCGGACTTGATGGCGCCGGCAGCACGGTCGCCGATCTTCAGGAAGCTCATGAGGCCGGAAGAGCGGCCGCCGCCGGAAAGCTTCTCGCCTTCGCCGCGCAGCATCGAGAAATTCGAGCCGGTGCCGGAACCATACTTGAAGAGGCGAGCTTCGCGGACCCAGAGGTCCATGATGCCGCCCTCGTTGACGAGGTCGTCTTCGACGGACTGGATGAAGCAGGCATGCGGCTGTGGATGCTCATAGGCCGACTTGGACTTTGTGAGCTTGCCGGTGAACGGGTCGACATAATAGTGGCCCTGGCCGGGGCCGTCGATGCCATAGGCCCAGTGCATGCCGGTGTTGAACCACTGCGGCGAATTAGGAGCAACGCGCTGGGTGGCGAGCATGTAGGCAAGCTCGTCGCAGAAGGCGGAAGCGTCTTCCTCGGACGAGAAATAGCCGCCCTTCCAGCCCCAGTAGGTCCAGGTGCCGGCGAGGCGGTCGAAGACCTGGCGCGCATCGGTTTCGGAGCCGGTCTGCTTTTCTTTCGCGAGATCCTTCATGGCGGCATCATCGGGAATGGAGCGCCACAGGAAGGATGGAACGTCGTTTTCCTCGACCTTCTTGAGCTTGGCGGGCACGCCGGCCTTGCGGAAGTATTTCTGCGCGAGAATGTCGGCTGCAACCTGCGAGAACTGCGCGGGAACGTCGATGTTTTCGAGGCGGAACACGATCGAACCATCCGGGTTCTTGATTTCGCTCGTCGCCTTGCGGAATTCGATATCCGCGTAGGGCGATTGGCCGGCCTTCGTGAAACGACGTTCGATGCGCATGATCCCGATCCTCATTCGTTGGTGCGTGCCCGCTTGGAAGCAGGACGCAAAAATTCCCATTCCGGCATGGCGAGTTCAACGCGCAGCCAGCTTTCAATCCGCTATCTGACAGGAGGTGTCATCCGGAGATGATCTCCCGTATCTTGTGGTGATGGTGGCTGCAAACACTAAATATAGTATTAACAGCTTATTGTCGCCAGTCCCCGCATCCAATTTTCTGGCAGCATCGACATAGGCACAGGAATCCCGACGGCGGCCACTTCTGAGAGTGTATCGCCCCGAATCCAAATCCGATTTCGAATTGAGAACCAGCCCTCGTAAAACCGCCTGGTCCAGTCGCCGCCGCAACGTCGTCCATTAACTTTGAAAGACATGAGTCCGTCAAGGGGTGGTTTGAGACGGATTGTTAACCACAATATCTTGTGGGCTCCCCTGTGGAAATTGGGGAAACGCCAGGAGGATAAAAGATTCAACGGCTTGAGGGGAGATGCTCGCCCTTGTTGCGACGACCAATGAAGGAAAGGGCATCACTGCCGGAGTCAAAAGCGACAAAATTGTGACCGTGACCCTGAAGTCATTGGCAGCGGGGCAAAAGCATGCCGTCGTGCATTATGATTCGCATGGAACGCCTTGAATCTCGCGCGTTCTCGTTGTTCGCCGCCTACTAAATGTAGTGGGCGCCGCAGCGCCCACCTCTATTCTGACTGTTTCAGTTCGCTTTGATCCCCCGAATGGAACCGGGGGTGATTCGCGCCGAAACCGGCTTCAGCCGCGATGACCCTTGGCGATCGGCTCCTGGTAGGTGAAGCCCATGTCCCAGGGGAAGTAGATCCAGGTGTCCTGGCTGACTTCGGTGATGAAGGTATCGATGGTGGGAACGCCAGTCGGCTTGGCGTAGACGCAGGCAAAATGCGCCTTAGGCAGCATGGCTCGAACTTCGAGAGCCGTTTTGCCCGTATCGGTGAGGTCGTCGACCACAAGCACGCCTTCGCCGCCATTGGCGGACAGTTCCGGGGCGATGCCCTTGAGCAGGTTCATTTGACCTTGCTCTGAATAGTCATGGTAGGAGGCGATGCAGACGGTATCGATCAGGCGGATGTTGAGCTCGCGCGAGATGATGGCGGCGGGCACGAGGCCGCCGCGGGTGATACAGACGATCGCCTTGAATTCGCGGTTGAGGCCGGCGAGCCGCCAGGCAAGTGCGCGGGCATCGCGATGGAATTGATCCCAGGATACGGGAAAGGCTTTATCGGGGAGGGACATGATTACAGGCTCCGGGGCATGGAATGACGACGCACCGGCGCGCCGGCGACCCTGAGCAGAACCCGCGGCGGGCGCGGACCATGAACCAAATCCGGAACGCGATTCGCTGCTATCGACTTGAACAGGATCGCATCAGGGAAAAGCCTCTGCTTTTCGGGATCATGTTCCATGGACCGCGCGAACGGTTCCCTGGCGGGAATTCTGTCATCGGTCGCTGCTTTCTGCTGGATTTACCGTCAAAAGGCAATAGCAGCGGGGCAACGAGGCGGTGCAGATTCCCGTCGGAAACCTCTGATTTCCACGTCTTTGAGCGATCAACGCGCTAAAAGCGTCATTGCCGTCATGGATTGCAGCAAGGTGCGCGTCGTGCCACCGAAGATCATCTGCCAGAGCCAGGAATGGGTATAGGCGCCCATGACGAGGAGATCGATGCTATCATCCGCAAGGCGGTTTTCGATGACTTGCGATGGTGTCGACTTGCCTGTGCAGGCCGCCGTTTCGAACTTGGCGCGCACGCCGTGACGGGTGAGGGCCGCTGCAATCTGGATACCGCTCTCCTTCGAGGGGTGCGTTTCCTTCTCGGAGGTGCTGACCGAGAGGATCTCAACGGAATCGGCAGCTTTCAGAAAGGGCAGGGCATCGAAGGTTGCGCGCGCCGCCTCCTTGGAGCCGTTCCACGCGATCAGGACGCGACGGATCGGCTTCGGCTCCTTCAGAACATAGGGGATCAGCAAAACCGGCCGGCCACTGTCGAACAGGAAAGTTTCGACATCGACCTGAGTGTCGGAATATTTGGATGGATCCGGCTGCACTCCGATCAGCAGATCGGCGCTGCGGGCCGTTTCGACCAGGGGCTCAGTGCCGTACCCGACGGTGCTGGCGAAACTATGCCATTCGTAGTCGAGGCCGGCATTCTCCATTTTCGAACGAAACAGCCGCTCGATCTCGATCGCCTGATTATGGACGACTTCCTGAAGCGCCTGCACCGCAACGGGGTCCGGAATTTCCATAGGCGCCACAAGTGGCACGGTCGAAACGACTTCCGCATGCAGGCCAACAATATGCGCGCCATGCTCCTTGGCGAAGGCGGCGGCAAAGTCGGCGGCGACGCGCGTGTTGTCGGGATTGTCGAGGACGGTCACAATGGTTTTATAAGACATGACGTGATCTCCCACGCGGAAGGGTTGGATCGCTACATTATATCAGCATTCCGCTTCAGAATAATGCGCCGAGATCGTTTCGGTTCCCCAACAAAATGCACGTCGTCGTTGAACGTTACGCCTCAGCGGACTGATTTTCCTTGGCTTTCGACTGTCGGATGGTTTCGATCATCGCGCGTACTTCGGCTGCGACATTTTCAACCAGGTCAGCGGAACGGCCTCTCACGACGATCTCTGTCGAGAAGAACTGGCCGACATAGCGTGGATAGGAGCCAATGCTGGTGTCCGGATGAGCCTTCTGGATGAGGCCAAGCGGCGTCCCGATCTCGCCCTCGCCATAGGGGCAGGAAATGGCGGTCGACAGAACGCGTGCGCCGGTCCTGAGCGTTGGAATGACATTGTCCAGCATTGCCTGGAAAACCTGCGGAACGCCGGCCATGACGTAGACATTGCCGATGTTGAAGCCTGGAGCCGTCGAAACCGGATTGGCAATGTGCTTCGATCCGACGGGCATGCGCGCCATGCGCTGGCGGGCTTCGGTAAATTCCATTTCGCGGCGGGCATACATTTCGCCCATGATCCGCATGGCTTCGGCATCATGCTCGCAGGCTACGCCGAACGCCTTTGCGATGGCATCGGCGGTAATATCGTCATGGGTCGGGCCGATCCCGCCCGAGGTGAAGATATAGTCATACTGGCCGCGCAGGGCATTCAGCGCCGACACGATCGCATCTTCTTCATCGGCTACGATGCGCACTTCCTTCAGGTCGATGCCAGCCAGCAGCAGTACATCGGCGAGATGGCCGATATTCTTGTCCTTCGTCCGGCCAGAGAGCAGTTCGTCGCCGATGGCCAGCATGGCGGCTGTGACAATGGTTTCGTTTGACATGAAGACATCCAGGAAAAAGCGCGCGCTGCGCGTTCACATAAAAGGTTTTGAATAGGTAGCGCTGTTTGCGGCGAATGCAAACGGTCGTTTTCGCGTCGCCGACAGTCATTGCAAGATGTTGCAAATGAATTTTCGTCTACGCAGAATGAACAGTGCGTTCTGAGCATGGGGGCTGCTCCGCCGTCGCATCACTGATAAAACCGAATGCAACACTTAACGCGTCTAGCAAACAGGAGACGTTCTCATGGCTAAGGTTCTGGTTCTCTACTATTCCGCTTACGGTCATATCGAAAAGATGGCTTATGCCGTCGCGGAAGGCGCAAAGTCCGCAGGTGCAGAAGTCACCGTCAAGCGCGTGCCGGAACTCGTGCCGGAAGAAGTCGCAAAGGCTTCCTACTTCAAGCTCGATCAGGAAGCCCCGATCGCAACGCCGGATGAACTGGCGGAGTATGACGCGATCATCGTCGGCGCCGGCACCCGTTTCGGCACGGTTGCCTCGCAGATGCGTAATTTCTGGGATCAGACCGGCGGCCTCTGGTTCAACGGCAAGCTCGTCGGCAAGGTCGGCTCGGTCTTCACCTCGTCGGCGACCCAGCACGGCGGCCAGGAATCCACCATCCTCGGCTTCATCCCGACCCTTTTGCACCACGGCATGGCCGTCGTCGGCCTTCCCTATGCCTTCCAGGGCCAGATGGGCACGGAAGAAGTTAAGGGCGGCTCGCCCTACGGCGCTTCGACGATCACCAACGGCGACGGCTCGCGCCAGCCTTCGGAAATCGAACTCGAAGCCGCGAAATATCAGGGCGCCCACGTCGCCAAGATCGCCGCCAAGCTGACGGCTTGATCCGATCCTGGACTATTATTGGATATTGGAGAGAGGCGCGGCGAAAGCTGCGCCTTTATCATTCTTATCGTGATCTAGCTTGATTTTGGTGCGGACGACGGGGGTCGAACCCGTACAACCAAAGGTCGAGGGATTTTAAGTCCCTTGCGTCTACCAGTTTCGCCACGTCCGCGTGCTTTTTCCCTTCAAGCACTTGAGCGATTCAGTCAAGGAAATGTTTTTCGCGGTAAGCCAGGTTACGTGCTTGCAGGTTCACAGATTCATATGCTGCGAAGCGGCAGCGGCTCCTGAAGAACTTGGATAGTCTCAGGCGAAGCCCGCCTGCGCCGACGGATCGGTGTTGGGGCGGGCCTCTGACCATCATCATGATGGCTGTGTCATATTGGACGCAGGGGGAGCTTTGCTGTCAACTCGCAGATTTTAGGAATTCCGCTGTCAGAGGCATAAATAGTTAACTGCTCGTAAGTGGCAGCGCATATCGCGCCCCCAGATCCGAAAGCGCTATAAACAGGCTTTCTTTGGTCATGTTTCCTGTGTCATAGCGGGGGCTTATTGAAGAAGGACGGATAAGCCGTGGACAAACAGACTGTTCTCGAAGCAACCGAGGCCATGCGTGGCCTTTTTCCCGCAACGCCGCTGCAGCTGAACGAGCATCTTTCCGCTCGCTGTGGGGCCGACATCTGGCTGAAGCGTGAGGATCTGACGCCGGTCCGTTCCTACAAGATTCGCGGCGCCTTCAATTTCTTCCGCAAGGTGATTGCGAAGGGCGGTACGGGAAAGACCTTCGTCTGCGCATCCGCCGGCAATCATGCCCAAGGTTTTGCCTTCGTCTGCCGTCATTTCGGCGTGCCCGGCGTGGTCTACATGCCAGTGACGACGCCGCAGCAGAAGATCGACAAGACCCGCATCTTCGGCGGCGAATTCATCACCATCAAACTCTTCGGCGATTTCTTCGACCAGTGCTATCAGGCAGCGCGCGAGCATGTCGAAAAGATCGACGGCGTCATGGTGCCGCCCTTCGATCATCTCGATATCATCGAAGGACAAGCAACCGTCGCGGCTGAAATCGCTGAACAGTTGCCGGAAGGCGTCGTCGCCGACCGTATCCTGCTGCCTGTCGGCGGCGGCGGTCTCGCAGCGGGGATTACCGGCTATTTTGCCGACGCGGTTGCCCCCGATGCGTTTACCTTTGCCGAGCCTGCCGGTGCGCCGAGCCTGCGCCGCAGCATCGAGGCAGGGCATGTGGTTACCTTGGCCAAGGTGGACAATTTCGTGGATGGCGCGGCAGTCGGGCGTATCGGCGATCTGAACTTCGCCGCCCTGAAGGAGTTCGCAGCCGAGCAGGTCAAGCTCATCGAAGAAAATGCCATCTGCGTCACGATCACCGATATGCTGAATGTCGAAGGCGTGGTGCTGGAGCCTGCCGGTGCGCTGGCTATCACAGCGCTGGAAAAGCTCGACGGCGACAGCATTCGCGGCAAAACCATCGTTGCCGTCGTCTCCGGAGGCAATTTTGATTTTGAGCGTCTGCCTGACGTCAAGGAGCGCGCCATGCGCTATGCCGGGCTGAAGAAATACTTCATCCTGCGTCTGGCGCAGCGCCCCGGTGCGCTCCGCGATTTTCTCAACATGCTCGGCCCTGAGGACGACATCTCCCGCTTCGAATATCTGAAGAAGAGCGCCCGCAATTTCGGCTCCATCCTGATCGGTATCGAGACGAAGAATCCCGATAATTTCAAGCAGCTTATCGCCAATTTCGAAAGCTCCGGCATGGGCTATGAGGACATCACTGAAAACGAGATCCTGGCAAACCTGATCATTTGACTTTGCGAGCTTGCAACCTTCATGCTAAAGGCGATCCATGGCTTCGTTCTTTTCAAATATCATCTCGATCTTCACCGGTGGCCCGGCACAGCCGGGCGCTGAGAAATCCGGCGGTTCTACGGTCAGCGCAGAACCGCAGGTTCATGCCGGCTGCACGATCCATGCGACCCCGCAGCGCGAGGGCAATCAGTTCCGCCTCATGGGCCGGATCGAGAAGGACGTAAACGGCGAGATCCTGGTGCGCAATTTCATCCGCGCCGATGTCTTTACCTCGTCGGACGATGCCGTGGAATCGACCTTCCGCAAGGCACAGCAGATCATCGACCAGAACGGGGCGGGTCTGTTTGGCGACGGCGAAAAGGTTCGCCAGGTCTGATCTTCAGGCGGGTTTATCTGAGGTCGCGATGAAGGAATTTGAATTCTTGCGACGCGGCCTTCAACCTCTCGATACTGGCGGACATCACCACCGTCGAAGCCATCACGCTATCCATTATTTCGATCGTCTCGTCACCGGTTTCCGCAAAGCTGTGCTTTCTATAGAAGCCGATAGCCATCGGGCTTGAAACGAGAACCCTGCCTTCGACCTTTCTGGCGACTTCGATTGTGCTCGCCACGCCATACAGCAGCCGCGAACCGAGGCCTTTGCGTTGTTGGCTGGGGTGAACATACATTCCCCACAGATAGGCGATCGCTCCCCGTTCCGCGACGATCGCGCTTCCAAGGATTTGATGGTCTGAGGCAATGCAGTAACCGCGCTCGCCTGAACCCGGCAACATCGATGCCGTCCCTCTGCGCTCCAGGTCTTCGAGCATGATCGACAATGCGTTTTGACCCAAACTTAGGCTATAGGTAGCGCTCCAGGTATTTCTCCATAAATTTAACAGACCTGCGCTGTCGTCTGGGGTGATTACTCGGAAGTTCAAAGTCATTCGTTGGTCCAACGGGGTTCCAAGACGTATTGGCGATGCTGCAGCTTGAGGAAATGGACCGGTGAAGATCCCTGAATGGCGGCGTGCGGCAATCGGAAGCTCCGTAGCAACTTAGCGGATATACAGGCGCTTGGCCGGCCTCACGATGAGCTGCGTTAGTAGAGACCGTCGGGCAGCCAGCTTTCCAGATAGTTCTTCATCGGCATTCCCGACATGATCGTCGAAACCCAGGCGCGTCGCTCGAAATCAATGGCGACCAGCTCATAAGCGCAGGCCAACAGATCACTCTTCGTCAATGAAAACTTCGGATGTCCCGAATAATCGGACTGAGCGGCGTATTGCATGCAAACACACTCGTTTACCCACCATTGGGTCAACAGGGTCTTTGCGCTACTTCCGTGGTGTACGATGGCAAAGCCTGCCGAATAGTGCGGTGTCTCGTTCATGCGGGCAAAATTGGCTTCGACGAAAGAGCGTGCCTCCGTGATCAATTCCGGTTGCAAGAAATGTTCTTTTTCCGAGGTATGCGCGGAGATTCCGTAAGCCTTGATGTGCCAACCGCGTATATGCCAGATACCCAAGCGCCCGAAGTGTCGCCGCGTGTATAAAGGAACTAGCATCTTTCTTCTCTGTACCCTGGGGCGTCGCTTCTCTGTTGTATCAAGAACGGCGGGAAAGACCAGACTTGTCCGCTTCGGGATCAGGGCATTGCAAAGGCCGCCCTTCGCATCAGCGTTGGGCGACCTCGTACCAGTCGTCGAGCTCGAAGGCTCTCGGGCTTCGCTCACGCTCAAGCCGCGCGAAACATTTTTGCGCCGGATGGAGCGTTGATGGCGCCGCCGTCGACGGTGATTTCGATGGCCGTGACGTTGGCGGAATCATCCGAGGCGAAATAGAGCGCAGCCTTGGCGATCTCGTCCGCCTCGCTCATGCGGCCGAGCGGGCTCATGTTGCCATAGCGGGTCTGCAGCGCGTCCAAAGCTTCCGGCGTGGCGGCGCGTGGATCCCAGATTGGCGTCTTGGTGGCGCCAGGCGTGACCTGGTTGACGCGGATGCCGCGCGGTGCAAGCTCAGACGCAAGATTGCGGGTCATGGCGCGAACGGCGCCCTTGGTGCCGGCATAGGCCGATGCGCCGGGAATGCCGAGCACAGCATGAACCGAACCGTTGAGGATCACCGAGCCGCCATCATTCAGATGTGGCAAAGCCGCTTGCACGGTGAAGAAGACGCCGGTGAAATTGATGCGCACGATGGTCTCGAACTGCTCGAGCGTCGTCTTGCCGAGCGGGGTATCGCCAGCAATTCCGGCATTGGCGAAGACGACATCGAATTTTCCGAGCTTTTCGGCAGCCTCGGCAAATGCCTTCTCCATGGCCGGAATGTCGGTCGTGTCAGCCTGCAACGCCAGAACGCCACCGCCGAGTTCTTCTGCCGCCGCAGCCAGTGTTTTCGCGTTGCGGCCGGTTATGGCGACCTTGGCGCCTTCGGCGAGGAAGAGGCGGGCTGTGGCGAAGCCGATGCCGCTGTTTCCGCCGGTGATGACGGCAACCTTGTTCTTGAGACGCATGTTCGTAGCTCCTGTTGGCTTTTGTCACGATCTGGATTATGATCGTTATCTATAAGGATTATGATCGTAATCCATTTTGTCAAGCCGGGCACGAAAGGATTTTCGATGGGCCGCTCGCAACTGGAAAAGCAGAAGACGCACGAACGCATCGTGACGCTTGCCGCCAAACGTCTGCGTGAGGAAGGTTTGGAAGGGATCGGCGTTGCCGATCTGATGAAGGAAGCGGGTCTGACGGTCGGCGGCTTCTACAAGCATTTCGGCTCCCGCGACGAACTGGTGGCAGAAGCCATAGAATCGGCGATCGGGTCGTGGCGGCGGCAACAGGAGGAGCAGGGGATTGTCCCCGAAAGCATTTCGCTGAACGACTATGTCGACGGCTACCTTAGCGAACGTCACCGGGATCATTGCGGTGAGGGCTGTGCCTATGCGGCGCTGACGGCGGATATGGCGCGTAGCAGCGATGCGGTTCGCGCAGTCGCGACCGAAGGCTTGCGAATGAATTTCGAGGCCATGACGGCGCGTATGCCGGAGCCGGAGACCGCCGAAGCCAGGCGTAAGGCGATTATCGCCTCCTGTCTCATAACCGGCGCGCTCGGCCTCGCTCGCGTGGCAAATGACAAGGCGCTGTCGAACGAGATTCTGGAGACAGTGAAGCAGTTTGTGAACACGCTGCCAGGGGCAAAATAACAAAGCGGCCGGTTGGAGCCGGCCGCTGTCATTATCCGAATAATGCTGTCGATTAAGCGGCGAGAGCCAGCTCGGAGGCGCGGGCCTGAGCGGCGCCGATTGCCTTCTCGACCGCTTCCGGACCGAAGGCAATGCCTTCGACATAGACGGTCTCAACTTCCGTGATGCCGATGAAGGCGAGGACCGACTTCAGGTAGGGAACGGCGTGGTTCAGCGGAGCGGCCGGGCCTTCGGAATAGACGCCGCCGGAAGCGAGCACGATATAGGCCTTCTTACCGGTTGCCAGACCCTTCGGGCCGGTTTCGGTGTAGGTGAAGGTGCGGCCGGCGCGAGCAATATTGTCGATCCAGGTCTTCAGCGACGAATAGATGTTGAAGTTGATGAGGCCGGTGCCGATGACGACGGTGTCGGCTGCGAGCAGCTCGTCAACCAGCGCGTCGGAAACCTTCACGAGTTCCTGTTGTTCGGGCGTGCGGGCGTCGGCCGGGGTGCGGATGGCGGCCGTGAAAGGACCGTCGATGTGCGGCAGGTTGTCGGCTGCGAGGTCGCGCTTGACGAGCGTCTTGCCCGGATTGTTGGCCTTGATCTTCTCCGCCAGCTCGACGGCGATCTTGCTGGAGAGCGAATCCGGGCGCGGGCTGGAAGTCAGAAGCAGAATGGAGGACATATCCGTTTTCCTTTTCAATGGGTTGCGAAAATCGGCTGGGAGAATCCGATCTCGTTCGGGTTAATAGATAAGTCCTCAGTGCTATCGAGAAAAACTGTGATAATATGGATTGTAATTATCGATAGAATGGATGGCCGATGCTTCCCAATCCCACCCTTGACCAGCTGCAGGTGTTTCTGACCGTTGCAGAGTCCGGCAGCTTTTCCGCGGCTTCGCGTGCGCTCAATCGTGCGCAATCGGTCATCAGCTACACGATCGCCAATCTGGAAGCACAGCTGGAGATGCCGCTGTTCGAGCGTTCCGGCTCGCGCCAGCCGAAGCTGACGGATGCGGGCAGGGTGATGCTGGAAGATGCGCGCCGCATTCTCTCCGATCTTCAGGTGATGCGCGCCAGAGTGAAGGGTCTGAAGACCGGACTCGAAGCAGAAGTGGCTGTCGCCATCAGCGTCATGGTGCCTGTCCACGCCACCGTCGAGGTGCTGCGTGAATTTCGTGATCGCTTCCCCTACGTTTCGCTGCGTCTCGATACCGGAGAACTCGGTACGATGCTGGAACTCGTCGCGAGCGGCAAGTCGACGATCGGGATCGGCGGCTCGGTGATCAGGCAGGACGACGCGTTGATGATCGAACGCATCGGCCATTCTTTCATGATGCCTGTCGCAGCACCGACGCACCCGCTTGCAGGGATCGGAAGGCCCCTGACGCTTGCCGATGTGCGCGAGGAGGTGCAACTGGTCGTCACCGATGCCTCAAGCCTGACGAATGGCAAGGATTTCAATGTCCTGTCGTATAAGACCTGGCGCGTCAGCGATATCGCCACCAAGCATCAGCTGATCCGCGGAGGTCTGGGCTGGGGCGGCTTGCCGGCATCCTTCATCATGGAAGATTTGCAAAAGGGACGGCTCGTGCCGCTGCCCCTCGATGCCTACGATCAGAGTGAATATCCGATCTATGCGATCCGCAAGCTCGACAATCCACCCGGTCCAGCTGCTGCCTGGATGATCGAGGCCTTCCGCTCGCGCCTGTCACAATGCCCGAACCAGGCGGATTTCAAGGCGGCGGTCGAGATGTTTCATCCGGAAGAAAAGCGGCTGGCCGCTGAATGATAGTCCTCTCCTCGCAAGGAGGAGAGGACCATATCGTCACCCGCTCAGAGCACCAGTCGGTAGTTGCGGAAACCATCCGTGCCGTCACCGGCATCTTCGATTTTCACGCTCTTGACCTGAGCGAGGAAGTCCTTGGCCTTCGGTGAGCTCTGGAAGACGACGGTCGTGCCCGGCAGCGGTTTGAAGGTCCAGTTGCCGTCGGCCGTCGGATTGATCGTGCCTTGGTCGTGGACATAGCGGACGATGACGTCGCGGTTGGTATCCGGCGCCTGGTAGATCACCTTGTCGGCGCCGATTTCCGGGAAGTTGCCGCCGCCGCCGGCACGGTAATTGTTGGTGACAACGACGAACTTCTGCGTGGGGTCGATCGGCTTGCCGTCGAACTGCAGGTTCTGAATGCGGTTTGAATCGGCATTCAAGAGCTTGCCGTCATCGCTAAACCGGCGCGGCTGAGAGACGTCGATCTGATACGTTACGCCGTCGATGACGTCGAAGTTGTAGGATGGGAAGCTGTTGTTGATGATGTCGGCATCCTTGGCGCCTGGCTTGACCTGATTGAACATCGCAGCCGACATTTCCAGCCAGTTCTTGACCTGTGCGCCGTTGATGACGACCGCCTGCACCGTATTCGGGTAGAGATAGAGGTCGGCGACGTTCTTGATGGCGATGTTGCCAGCGGGAACGTCGGTATAGTAGTCGGCGCCGTTGCGACCGCCGCATTTGAAAGGCGCTGCAGCCGAAAGGATCGGTAGATCCTTGTACTGCGTCTCCTTCAGCATCTCCTTGATGTACCAGACCTGCGCCTGGCTGACGATCTGCACCGACGGATCGTCGGCGACCAGCGCGAAGTAGGAGTAGAGCGGCGCCGAGGTCTTGCCGACGGGCGTCCGGACATAGGCCAGCGTTGCCTCATGTTCGGTCTTAGCGGCTTCGACGACTTCCTTCTTGTCGGCGACATCGGCGATGACCTTCTTCTTGTCGTCGCGATGGTAGATCGGCCGCGCTTCGGAGGTGAAGTCGACGATCTTCCAACTCTTGCCGTCCTTTTCGAGCAACAAGTCGATGAGGCCGAGATGCGAGCCCCAGAAGCCGGCCATGACAGCGGGCTTGCCGTGCAGCGTGCCCTTGACCGGATCGGCATCCTTGATACCGTCCCAGGTCTTCGGGCCGGGGAAGACGAGATGCTGGTGGCCGGTGAAGACGGCATCGATGCCATCGACCGCTGCTACGTAGAGCGAGGCGTTTTCCATCTTGTCGCTCGGGCCGCTGCCGTCGATGCCGGAATGCGAGAGGGCGATGATGATGTCGGCGCCTTCGGCCTTCATGACCGGCACCCAGGCCTTGGCAGCCTCGACGATATCGCGCGTCTGCGCCTTGCCTTCGAGATTCTTGATGTCCCAGAGCATGATCTGCGGCGGCACGAAGCCGATGAAGCCGATCTTGATCGGGCTTTCATTGCCGGCGCCGTCCTTGATCTTCTTTTCCTGGATCAGGTACGGCTTGAAGAACAGGTCGTCCTTCGTCGGGTCGGAAGCGAGCTGGCCCTTGGTCAGGTTGGCGCAGACGAAGGGGAAGTTCGCGCCGGCCAAGACCTTGAACATGAAGTCGAGGCCATAGTTGAATTCATGGTTGCCGAGCGTGCCGACGGAATAACCCAGCGTGTTCATTGCCTTGATGACCGGGTGAACGTCGCCGTCCTTCATGCCGTGCTGATAGGCCATGTAGTCGCCCATCGGATTGCCCTGCAGCACGTCGCCATTGTCGATGAGGAGCGAGTTGGTGGCTTCGGCGCGGATATTGTCGACGATCGTCGCCGTACGCGTCAGGCCCATCGTGTCGTTCGGCTTGTCGGCGTAATAGTCGTAGGGGAAGACGTTGACGTGGATGTCGGTCGTTTCCATGAGGCGCAGATGCGCCTGGTTGCCGGCAGCGCGCGCGGCGAAAGGATGCAGCACGATCAGCGCCGCCGTGGCGCTGAGGCCTTGCAGCAGGGAACGGCGCGACATGCTGGGCAAATCCAGAATGGAAGACATGGAACACTCCTTCAACGATAGGGCTATTGTCCGTCGATCATCTCTCGGGAAAGCGGAGATTAGGACGATTTGTGAAGGTGTGCACCAGGAATGTGACAGGCTTATTGTGGATGTGAGTCCGCAAGCGCGAACTTTTGGTCAGCGTTTCAGAACCGGCTTTATGTCCTTGTGAAAAAAGCGAAAATAGGAAGCAACCTTTGCCGATGCATTGGACGAGCGGTCGAATTCAATACCGATGCGGCCATTGTGGGTCCAGCGCACGAAGCCATCCAGCAAGCCGATATCATCGCACTCGACACGAACCTTGCTGCCGGCTGCGGCATAGAGCGGCGATTGCAGATCGAGAGCGATCCCGTTTGTGGAAATATCGACGACACGACCGGCGACAAGCTTCGTGAAGTAGCGAACCTGACCCATCAACCGGGCGTGATGGCGCGGCGAACCTCGTGTCTTGATTTTGAGATTGCCTTGCACGAGAGATTTCGAAGAGAACTGCATGATGTTATCCCAGCCCGTACATCTTTTCACATCCTGGATAGCAGGTGTGCATTGAGAGATGCTTAGGATAATCGCTAAGATTGTAGCGAGCCGTCCCGATTCGGACCGGACTTTGGTGTCTGATCGCGGCCCGCAATCTGAATTTCGAAAGGGCAGGACATGCGTATCGTTTCGCTGAATGCGTGGGGCGGCCTGCTGCACGAACCGCTGATGCGGTACTTGGTCGATATCGACGCAGATGTTCTGTGCCTTCAGGAAGTAGGGCGGACACCGGGTGTACAAGGAGACTGGCTGACCTACAGAGATCACGGCGTCGAACTTATGCAGCGGATTAATCTCTTCGAGGAATTGAAGGCTGCCTTGCCGGCGCATGATGGGTGGTTTCTCCCGTTTGCGCGCGGCGACCTCTTCGACGGCGACCGGCGGCTCTTCTCCGAATTCGGGCTGGCGACCTTCGTCCGCAGAACCTATCCCGTCATCGGCCAAGCGGCAGGTTTCGTTCATGGTGAATTCTCGACCGATGGTTGGGGAGAGCATCCGCGCTCGCGCAACGCTCATTGCATCCGCCTGTTCGACTATAATCGCGGCTATCCAATCACCATCGCCCATATGCACGGCCTGCGGGACGTCATAGGTAAGGGTGACACGCCAGCGCGACACCATCAGGCCAATGCGTTGGTGGATCTGATCGGACAAGTGAAACAGGAGGGCGACCGACTGGTCGTCTGCGGCGATTTCAACCTGCTGCCGGGCAGTGAAACCTTCGAAGTACTGGGCAAGCTGGGATTGACCGATCTCGTCACCTCACGGGGACATGGCGACACGCGCACGTCTCACTATCGCAAGCAGCCGCGTTTTGCCGATTACATGCTGGTGACGCCTGATATCGAGGTCATCGACTTCGATCCCGTTGCCGAGCCCGAAGTTTCCGATCATCGTGCGTTGCTGCTGGATATTCGCTAGCGCAGGTCAGAGGCCGACATTCGGCCGCTCGATGACTTCGCGCAATGCAAAGCTCGAATTGATCTTCACCACATGGGGCAGGGCGGAGAGCCAGTCGCGATGAATGCGCTCGTAATCCTCAAGGTCCCGCGCGGCGACGCGCAGGATGTAGTCGTACTCGCCGGACATGAGGTAGCAGGCAAGCACGTTCGGACAGCGTTTCACCGCCGTCTCGAATTCCGAGAGCGTCTTTGCAAACTGGCCGGACAGCGAGATATGCACGATGGCGATCATCTTGTAGTCCAGCGCCTTCTGCGAGAGATGCGCGTGGTAGCCGGCGATGACGCCGCTCTTTTCGAGGATATCGAGCCTTCGCGAGCAGGCCGAGGGAGATAGGCCGACTTTTTCGGCCAGTTCCGCATTGGTGATCCTCGCATTCTGCTGCAGCATCCGCAGAATCGAATGATCTATGGCGTCGAGGTCGGACATTCGAAGAACTTTCGAAAAAACTCCTGTTTGCGCAATAAATCACGAAAAATGACTGCAGTGCAAATTGTCTTTGCAAGGACATTGCGGGGCTGTGGTGGTCTCATTTCCATCGGAGAAGATAAGACGCAGAAGCATTCGAGGAGGAGTGAAATGCGCGTTGGTTGCCCCAAGGAAATCAAGAACCATGAATATCGCGTCGGCCTGACACCGGCGTCTGTTCGTGAATATGTCGCCCATGGCCACGAGGTCTGGGTGGAAACGAAAGCCGGTGCCGGCATCGGCGCCGACGATCACGCCTATGCCGCTGCCGGCGCTAAGATCGCCGCGAGCGCCAAGGATATTTTCGAGAAGTGCGACATGATCGTGAAAGTCAAGGAGCCGCAGCCCTCGGAGTGGGCGCAGCTCCGTGAAGGCCAGCTTCTCTACACCTACCTGCATCTCGCACCCGATCCGGAACAGACCAAGGGCCTGCTTGCCTCCGGTGTGACCGCCGTCGCCTACGAAACGGTGACTGACGAGCGCGGCGGCTTGCCGCTTCTGGCGCCGATGTCCGAGGTTGCCGGTCGCTTGTCCATCCAGGCGGGCGCCACGGCGTTGCAGAAGGCCAATGGCGGCCTCGGTATCCTGCTTGGCGGCGTGCCTGGCGTGCTGCCGGCCAAGGTGACGATCATCGGCGGCGGCGTTGTCGGCTTGCATGCGGCCAAGATGGCGGCAGGGCTCGGCGCCGATGTCAGCATCCTCGATCGCTCGTTGCCGCGCCTGCGCCAGCTCGACGATATCTTCAACGGCCGCGTTCATACGCGTTACTCCAGCATCCAGGCGTTGGAGGAGGAAGTTTTCTCCGCCGATCTCGTCATCGGTGCAGTGCTGATCCCCGGCGCCGCCGCGCCGAAGCTGGTCACGCGCGAAATGCTGTCTGGCATGAAGAACGGCTCTGTCATCGTCGACGTGGCCATCGACCAGGGCGGCTGTTTCGAGACTTCACATGCAACGACGCATTCCGACCCCACCTATGTGGTCGATGGGGTCGTGCATTACTGTGTCGCCAACATGCCGGGCGCGGTGCCCGTCACCTCGGCACATGCGCTGAACAACGCCACCATCTATTACGGCCTCGCGCTCGCGGATCGTGGCCTGCGTGCCATTGCGGAAGACAAGCACCTCCGCAACGGCCTGAATGTTCATAAGGGTCGCGTCACCAACAAACCGGTGGCGGAAGCGTTGGGTTACGAGGCCGTCGCGCCCGAAAGCATCCTCAATGTAGCCTGATACCAGTCAGATAAAGGCGCCGGCATCCGCAAGTGCCGGCGTCTCGACTTTGTCGATCCGGCACTGATAGCAATTGTTGCGTGCCGAACGGACGTGGACATAGGCAATATCTTGCCGTTCCAGTAGCGAAGCAGCATAGGCGGGAATGTCTCCGGTCGGTGTCACCGCACCCGTACCATAGACGATGCGATCGTTCTTTCCGTAACCGCGCACGATGAAATCCCGGCTGCTCGCCAATACCGGCGGCAGGACTTCTTCCGTTGCATAGCGCTTGCAGGGCGTCTTGTGCAGGAAGATCGGACCTGTCTCCGCATAGGGCTGCAGTTCCGGGAAGGGACGATAGGCAAGGACGAACATCTCCTCGCCGGCATTGATGTTGTGCAGGCAATGCCGGCAGGGATGGCCCGGGCCGTCCGAGATCATGGTTTCGGGTTGATGGCCATAGGCATCAACTCCGCCGCCCCACAGGATCTCGGCATCGGCTGTCGGCATGGCGGCAAAGGCGATGGAAGACATGGCAAAACTCCTTTCGAGATATGCCATGGCATGCATCGGCGCAAGGTGAGAAACCACCCGTTTCTTGCTTCTAGCCGTTCTTGGCGAGTTCCAGGAGCTCTTTGTCGCTCAACGGGCGGACGATGCCCTTGCCGGTGGAAATCGGCGAAAAACCGAACATCTGATAGAGCTGAAGCGCTCGCGGGTGATCGAGATCGTTTGTTGTCGTCACGATGCGCTGTGGGTTCAGCGACCATATGGCATAGAGCGACTGGAGCAGGAACCACTTGCCGATGCCAAGGCCGAGCGCATGCTCGATAAGGCCGAAATGGCTGAGCTCGATCGTCTCCTCATCCTGGCGGAAATATTCGAAGAAGCCCGCGGGAGCGCCGTTGACGTAGAGCACGCTGATATCGTTGCGCTGGTCGTGAAGCACCGCCGCCAGCTCCTCATCAGAGAGGCGAAGGCGATCCACCCAATGCCAGCGAGCGCCGACCTGACGATACAGATAGCGATAGAACGGCAGCGGAATGCCGGGCGAACGCATGATGGCCGTCTGGATATTGACTGGCACCGCCAGGCTGGCCTTGGGCGGTGCGGTCATTTCCAGACGGGTGATGTGAACCTTGATCGACGAAGGTGTTTTCACGATCTTGATGCTCAATCTTGACCGGTGACGATGGGGGTATCCGCGCGGCTACCCCATTCCGACCAGGAGCCATCATACAGCCTGTTGCTGCCATGGCCGAGAGATTCGAGCGCCAGCGTGATGATCGCGGCGGTAATCCCGGAGCCGCAGGTCGTCACGACAGGCTTTTCGAGATCGATACCCGCTTTTTCGATCGTCTCGCGCAGCTCAGGCAGGGACTTGAATTTGCCGTTCGTCGCGAAGACGCCCGATGGCAGGCTCCTTGCACCCGGCATATGGCCGGAACGCATGCCTTCGCGCGGCTCCGGTTCGGTTGCAGCAAAGCGGCCGGCGCCGCGGGCATCGGCGATCTGCGATGAGCTGCTGTCGACAATGCCGCGCATCTCATCGAGAGCGACGACGCGGCTGCCGTTGAACTTCGGCTTGAATGTTGCGGCTTCGAAGGCTGGGAGCGCCGTTTCCAGCGGTCGTCCTTCGGCCTTCCAGCCATCCAGGCCACCATCGAGGACGTAGACGTTCGGTGCACCCATGACGATGTGAAACAGCCACCAGACGCGCGGCGAGGCAAACAAGCCCGGACCATCATAGACGACGATGCGGTCCGTTTCGCTGATACCGAGCTTGCCGACCTCCGCCGCGAAGAATTCGGGCGAGGGAACCATATGCGCGAGATTGGTCGAATGATCGGCTATCTTATCCTGATCGAAGCGGATGGCGCCTGGAATATGGCCACTGGCATATTCGGCGTCGGCATTGCGCTTCTGCGCCGGAAGATAGAAGGACGCGTCGAGGATGCGCAGGTCCTTTGCACCCAGCTCGCCTTGCAGCCAGTCGGCGGATACGACGAAACGGCTCTTGTCCGCTGCCATGATGATCTCCCTGCTATGTCTCTTGGTGTTGTTATCGGGGGTATGGATATAGGCGTTCGCTCGCCTAGCTTTCGTCGGCCGGCGCGCCGAAGCGAATGCGGAAGCGGCGGTTTTCCTTGCCCTTCTTCTCGATCTTGGCGATGTAGATCGCGCCGACCTCCTGCGTCTCGGACACATGCGTGCCGCCGCAGGGCTGGCTGTCGACGGCCGAATCCTCGCCGATGCAGACGAGGCTCACGCGGCCGAGGCCCATCGGCGGGCGCACATTCTTGGATTTGACAATGCCCGGATTGGCAATCAGTTCCTCGTCGGTGATCCAGCGAACGAAAATGGGGTGGTTCTCGTTGACCAGCGCCATCATCTTTTCGGTCACTTCGTCCTTGTCGATCGTCTCGCTCATGTCAAAATCGACGCGGCTTTCCTCTTCGCCGACCGCCGCACCGGTAATCGGATAGGAGCAAACCACCGAGAGCAGGTGGCAGGCGGTGTGCATGCGCATCAGCTTGTAGCGGCGCGGCCAATCGACGTGCAGCACCAACTTCTCGCCGACGATGGGCAATGGTTGGCCCTCGAGTGGCACATGGATGATGATGTCCTTGATCGGGCCGTGCTTCGTCTGGCCGAGCATGATCCTGGAGCCGTCACCACGCTCCAGAAAACCGGTGTCGCCCGGCTGCCCGCCCGAGGTGGCGTAGAAACAGGTCTGATCGAGCTCGATGCCCCCGTCTTCGTGGATCGCGGTTACGACTGCTTCGGCGGTCGAGAGATAGAAATCGTCACGATAGAGGGCATTGACGGTCATTTGATCACGCTGTTGTTTCGTATGGGACGGCTATGTCCGTCCGCTTTTCGAGATAGGCCGGCAACGGCAAGCCCTTGGACTTCAGGAAGTCGCGGTTGAATAGCTTGGACTGATAGCGATTGCCGTAATCGCACAGGATGGTCACGATGGTATGTCCAGGACCGAGATCCCTGGCGAGGCGGACGGCGCCGGCGATATTGATGGCTGTCGAGCCGCCCAGGCATAGCCCCTCATGCTCAACCAGATCGAAGACATAGGGAAGCGCTTCCGCATCGGTGATCTGATAGGTGTAATCGGGCGTAAAGCCTTCCAGGTTCGCCGTGATGCGGCCCTGGCCGATGCCCTCGGTGATCGAGGAGCCGGAGGATTTCAGCTCGCCGTTCTTATAGAACTCGTAGAGCGCGGCGCCTTCCGGATCGGCAATGCCGATCTTGATGTCCTTGTTGAAGGCATGCAGGCCCATTGCGACGCCTGCCAGCGTGCCGCCGGAGCCCACCGAGCAGATGAAGCCGTCGACCTTGCCGTTCGTGTCGGCCCAGATTTCCCTGGCCGTCGTCTCGATATGCGCTTGACGGTTGGCGACATTATCGAACTGATTGGCCCAGATCGCGCCGTTCGGCTCGGTCTTTGCCAGCTGTTCGGCAAGACGGCCGGAAACCTTCACATAGTTGTTCGGGTTCTTGTAGGGAACGGCCGGAACCTCAACCAGTTCGGCGCCGAGCAGCTTCAGCGCGTCCTTCTTTTCCTGGCTCTGGGTCTCTGGAATGACGATGACAGTGCGATAGCCGAGCGCCTTGGCAACCAGCGTCAGGCCAATGCCGGTATTGCCAGCCGTACCTTCGACGATAACGCCGCCGGGCCTCAGCAGGCCTTTCTTCTCGGCATCGCGGATGATGTAAAGCGCAGCTCGGTCCTTGACCGATTGGCCTGGATTCAAAAACTCAGCCTTCCCGAGAATGGTCGAGCCCGTCGCCTCGGAGGCGCCCTTGAGCTTGATCAACGGCGTATTGCCAATTGCTTCGAGGACGGACGGATGGACGCTCATGGAATCTGCCTTCTGTTCGCAACTACTGTAAGAACGGTCTTTTCCCTTCACAAGGCTGCATAGGCAAGAAATTCTGTTCCTCACTCTTTGTTCGCGCCGCAAAATTCGACTTGGCAGCGATCATCGCCCTTAGTTTTTCCGGGATAGCTCCGTCTCTGATCGGTGACATTGTTTTCCTCGCCAAGCCACCAAACTGGCCGAAAGCGGCCACAATGATGCGTTAGTTCTAAAGTGCCACGGACGGCCGCGGTTTAAGCGTTTGATGGAGGCGGCCGCCAGCCAAGGAGAAGAGCCATGAGCCCGTTCATCGCACGCCCTGAACACGGAGTCGTCTGGATCACCGGCGCCAGTTCCGGTATCGGCCGCGCGCTCGCGCTGAAGCTGGCCGAAGAAGGCTACAAGGTTGCGGTTACGGCGCGCAGTCATGACAAGCTCCTGGCGCTGCAAGCCGAGGCGAGCGCATTTGCCGGCAGCATCGTCGTTCTCGACGGAGATGTCACCAATCCCGAGGATATGGAACACACCGTTGCCGCCATAGAGTATCAGCACGGCCCTGTTGCTCTGGTGGTTCTGAATGCCGGCATCTATCTGCCGGCGCGGGGGGAGGATCTCAATCACGAAGTGTTCGAACGCAGTTTCGCTGTCAATCTTCATGGCGTGGTCAACTGTCTCATTCCGGCAGTGCGTCATATGCGGGCAAGAGGCTACGGCCAGATCGCGTTCGTATCCTCCTTGGCTGGTTATTGCGGCCTGCCGGGTACGGCGGCCTACGGGGCCAGCAAGGCTGCCCTCATCAATATGGCCGAGAGCCTGAAATTCGAACTCGACCGCATGGGTATCCATGTCCAGCTCGTCACGCCAGGTTATGTCGATACGCCGCTGACGGCGCAGAACACGTTCAAGATGCCGGATATGGTATCGGCGCAGCAGGCGGCCGACGCGATCGCCGCAGGACTGAAATCGTCAGCCTTCGACATCAGTTTCCCGAAGCGGATGGTCTATCGGGCGAAGTTGATGAAGTTCTTGCCCTATAGTCTCTATTTCCGAGTGCTCAGATATTTTCTCGGCAGCGGCCGCAAGCGCCGTACGGTCGGAACGCGAGTGACCCCGCATCCGGCGGAATAGGACTATTCATCACGCTTCAGCGACGCGTGCGCATCAAGCGCGCGTAGCCGTGCGACGGCGTGATCGACGATAGGGCGCGGATAGTGCGTGCCGAGTTCTATGCCTGCGCGTTTCAACACATCGCCCGGCGCCTCGAATGGTCGATGGATGTACTTTCTGTCGAGCGCGGCGAGTTCCGGCACGAAGGTTCGGACATAGCCGCCGTCCCGATCGAATTTCTCTCCCTGCAATACCGGATTGAAGATGCGAAAGAAGGGCGAGGCATCGGCGCCGGATCCCGCCACCCATTGCCAGTTGGCTGCATTCGCCGCCGGATCGGCATCGACGAGCGTATCGCGAAACCAGGCTTCGCCCTCGCGCCAGTCGATCAACAGATCCTTGATCAGGAACGAGGCGACGATCATGCGGACGCGATTGTGCATCCAGCCGTGACGCCAGAGCTGCCGCATGCCGGCATCGACGATTGGATAGCCGGTCTGGCCGCGTCGCCAGCTGTCGAAGAGCTTGGCATCCTCGCGCCATGGAAAATCGTCATAGCGGCCGCTCCAGTTCGTGGTACGGAGTTTTGGGAATTGGAAGAGCTGGTGGTAGCAGAATTCGCGCCAGGCAAGCTCTTTGCGGAAACGAACGATATTGTCTGTCGGGATCTTGCCCGAGAGACCGCGCGTCGCATGCCATATACGCGCCGGGGAAATCTCGCCGAGGGCCAGGTGAGGCGACAGCAGGGAAGTGGCCGGCTTGTCGGGAAAATCGCGATCGACCGCATAGCCATCGATTGCGTCATCGATGAAATCCGCGAGCTTTTCATGTGCGGCGCCTTCCCCCGGTGTCCACATATCGGGGAAGCCCGATGCCCAGTTTGGCTTGGTCGGCAGCAGCGACCACGAGTCCAGCTTGTCCGATTGCGGCCATCGACTGGGCGTTTCGAGCTTCGCAGGTGCATCGATGGGGAAGGGCGGCTCGCCGGATTGCTCCAGCGCCCGCCAGAACGGCGTGTAGGTCTTGTAGGGTGTGCCGGAGCCGGTGCGCAGGCGTGACGGCTCATGCAGCAGCTGTCCGGCAAAGCTGTTGGCCTCGATGCCCTTGTCCCGCAATGCTGTCTTGATCTCTGTGTCCACCGCGATGCCGGCGGGATCGTAGCGCCGGTTCCAGACCACGGCTTCCGCATCGGTCTCTGCAAGAAGCGCTTCGAGCGCGGTTAGCGCATCGCCTTTTCGAAGGATGAGCTTGCTGCCCAGCCTGTCGAGCGACGTCTGCAATGCAACGAGCGAATGATGCAGCCACCACTCCTGTGCAGCACCGAGCGGTCCGCAGCCTTTCGCTTCCGGCTCGCGAATGTAGATGGGGATGACCGGGCGACCCGATGCTGCCGCAGCATGCAGGGCGTGATTGTCATCCAGGCGCAAATCCTTGCGAAACCAAAGCAGAATGGGGGGAGGCTCTTCCTTTGATGTCGTCATGGCTCTGGCCGTTCGCCTTTTCATTGCTTTTCAAAATGCTCTGTCAGTATCGGAACCCTTATACGGCGGCGGCCTCCAAATGGTTCCACTACCGAGCGTTTTATAAGGAAATTCTAGACGCAACTCTCGTGAGGCAATCTGAATGTCGCTTGTGATATAAGGCATCCTTGTCACTGTTCTGTAATGCAAATTCGCTAGCAGTCCACCCGATTGACATGCCCAGAATTGACAGACGGGGAAGATTGAAATGGCCGAAATTCGGATCGAACAAGTTCGCAAGGCGTATGGACGCAATCAGGTCGTCCACGGCGTTGACCTGAACTTCCGCTCGGGAGAATTCGTCGTCATTCTCGGACCGTCCGGCTGCGGCAAGTCCACGTTGCTGCGCATGATCGCCGGCCTAGAGGACATTTCCTCCGGTGAGATTGTCATCGACGGCAAGGTGGTCAACCAGCTCGAGCCGCGCGAGCGCGGCTGCGCCATGGTTTTCCAGAACTATGCGCTTTACCCGCACATGAATGTCGCCGCGAACATGGGCTATGCCTTGAAGGTCGCCGGCGTGCCGCGCGAGGAGCGGGATCGCCGCATCAAGGAAACCGCCAAGATCGTCGGCCTTGAAGATTATCTCGCCCGCAAGCCGGCAGAGCTTTCCGGCGGTCAGCGCCAGCGCGTCGCCATGGGCCGCGCCATTATCCGCGAACCGAAGGTCTTCCTCTTCGACGAGCCGCTTTCCAACCTCGATGCCAAGCTGCGCGTGCAGATGCGCGTCGAAATCCGCCGCCTGCACAAGCGCCTGTCGGCCACCTCGGTCTTCGTGACGCATGATCAGGTCGAGGCCATGACGCTCGCTGACAAGCTTGTCGTCATGTACAAGGGCAATGTCGAGCAGGTCGGCACGCCGCTTGAAATCTATAACACACCGCGCACCCGCTTTGTCGGCTCCTTCATCGGCTCTCCGGCGATGAATTTCCTCGAAGGCACATTCTCGGCCACGGGCGAACAGGTCATCTTCGATGGTCTGCCGATCGGCATCGACGCAAACATCGGCAGACGTCACGGCGGCAACCCGGTCGCTCTCGGCATCCGTCCGGAGCATGTGCGCCTCGTTCCGGCAGGAACGCCCGGCTCCATTCCGGCCACGGTCGATTTTGTCGAAGAACTCGGTGCCGGCCGCGTCATTCACTGCGATATCAACGGATCGAGCTTCGCCGTTGCCGTATCGGATCACACCACAGGCCAGACCGGTCAATCGGTCGGGCTGGAGCTGCCGCAGCAGCACACGCATCTTTTTGCCCAGGATACAGGTTTGCGGCTTGACGCCGTTGCAACCGTCGTGCCGCTCAAGGTGTTGGCACACTAGAATTTCAAACATCAATTTTCAGCAGGTGCGCCCGGAAATCTCACGATTTCCGGGTTTTTTTGTATGCACGACGGGGCCCGTCGTTGAAGGTCTGATGCCGATCCGATCGGCACGGACGCTCGGCCTCATGCGGCGTGTGTGGCGGCTATAAGTTTGAAAAACGAAATCTTGCTGAAGGCCGACCGTCGTTTGGGCACGAAGCCTGGTCGGCTTTGCTTCCGGGCCGCTATCCCTTCGGGGGATGCTGGAGCCACGAGCCATGGTGTGCACTTGCCGAGATATGGATGCAAGATGCCTGCCGCTCCGTTCGATAGGAGCGGCAGGCTATTCAATCACTTTTCAGTAGCGATCATGCCGCGAACGACCCAACGCTGCATCAGTACAACGACAGCGAGCGGAGGCAGCATGATGATCAGCGTGCCGGCCATGGCGATGTGCCATTCCGGAAGGCCACCGAAGTTGGGGATGAGTGACTTCAGTTCGTGCACCGCCGTCACGTGAGCCGGATCGGTGGTGACCAGCAACGGCCAGAGGTATTGGTTCCATGCCCAGAGGAACATGATGGTGCCAAGTGCCGCCATATTGGTGCGCGACAGCGGCAGCAGGATGTCGATGAAGAAGCGTAGCGCTCCGGCGCCATCCATGCGCGCGGCCTCGGTCAGCTCGTCGGGGATCGTCAGGAAGAACTGACGATAGAGGAAGGTCCCTGTCGCTGTCGCGATCAATGGCAGGATCAGGCCGATGGAGGAGTTGAGCAGCCCGAGGTTCAGCGCGACTTCAATACCTGTAACCTTCTCGATGAGCCAGCTGATGCCTGTGACATCGAGAATCCCCTGATAAGGCGACAGAACGTTCGCTGCGACCGCATAGGTCGGCACGATACGGACTTCCAGCGGCAGCATCAGCGTAATGAAAATCAGCCAGAAGATGAAATGGCGACCGGGAAAGCGGAAATAGACCAGGGAAAAGGCTGTTATCGCCGAAATGATCACCTTTCCCGCTGCCACGCCGCTGGCGAAGATCAGGCTGTTCAGCAGCTTGGGGCCGAGATTGGCGGTGTTCCACGCCGTCTGCATGTTGATCCAGAAGTCCGAGCCCGGGATCAACGACATCGGCACTTTGTTGACGTCGGCCAGATTGTGCGATGCGGCTACGGCCACGATTGCCAGCGGCCCGACCGCCATCACGAAGCCTATGAACAGGATGAGATGGGTGAAGAAATTAAGGATGGGTGTGCGCTCGACCATGTCAGCCTCAACGGTAATGCACGCGCCGCTCGATGAAGCGGAACTGGAAGATGGTAAGCACGATGATCAGCAGCATCAGAACGATGCTCTGTGCCGCCGCACCGGAAAAATCGAGGCCTTTGAAACCGTCGGAATAGATTTTGTAGACCATGAGATTGGTCGAGTTGTGCGGCCCGCCTGACGTCATGATGTCGACGATACCGAAGGAATCCTGGAAGCTCTCGGTAATGTTGATGACAAGCAGGAAGAAGATCGTCGGCGTGATCAACGGGAACTGGATATCCCAGAAGCGGCGCAGGACGCTGGAACCGTCCATGGCAGCGGCTTCTATCAGCGAACGCGGGATGCCCTGAAAGGCCGCAAGGAAAAAGATGAAGCTGTAGCCGATATATTTCCACGAGAAGGCGGCGATGATGCAAGCCATGGCGGCGTTGCCATCAAGGCCTGGATCCCAGATTCCCGGCCACCACTGATTGACCACGGCGATGAGGCCGGCTTCCGGCGCCAGAATGAAGCGGAAGGCCATCGCTGCGGCGGGAGCCGCGATGCCATAGGGCCAGATCAACACCACACGGTAGATTTTCGAACCGCGCAGCTGTCGATCGGTCAAGGCCGCGAGTAAGAGGCCGCCTCCCATCGAAATGCTGGTGCTGATGGCGGCGAAAACGATGCTGATCGTCACCGAGTTCCAGTAATCGGCACTCGCGAGAATGGCTTTGAAATTATCGAGCCCGACCCAGATATTGCCGCCGCCCCAGGGCTGCTGCAGCGTCAAGGACCAGAAGACCGCTTGACCGGCAGGCCAATAGAAAAAGGTGAAGATGAGGAGCAACTGCGGCACTGCGAACAGAATGCCAACGCCCCATTTATTGAAAGTTATACGCTTTTCCATGGTCTCTTCCGGCTTGGTATCCCGATGCCACAACGGTCACATAACGAACGTCCGCCGGGAAACCCCGGCGGACGCTGTTTGTCTTGAGCTTGCGCTGCTTATGGCAGCTGCTTGCCCTTGTAGGTGGCTTCAAAGCGTTCAAGAACGACGTCGCCATTCTTGACGAGGTTATCGAGGCCTTCCTGGACGCCGACCTTGTTGGCGAAAATGGCCTGCATCTGGTTGCCGAATTCAGCGCGGATCTGCGTGAAGTTGCCGAGGCGGACGCCGCGGGTGATCGGGGTCGGCTCGGAAGCGGTCAAGCTGGCGATAGCGACTTCGCGGCCCTTATAGGGAGCCTTGTCGTAGAAGCCGGAGGACTTCATGAAGTCGAAGCCGGACTTCTTCACCGGGATGTAGCCGGTGTTGGTCGACCAGAAGAGGGCGGTTTCAGGCTTGCCGATGAAGTCGAGGAATGCCGCTGCACCCTTGTATTCGCCAGCCGACTTGCCGGAGAGGACCCAGAGCGATGCGCCACCGACGAGCGAATTCTTGCGCTCCGTGCCGGCGTAGACCGGAAGTTCGGCCACATCCCAGTTCATGCCTGCCTTCTGGGTCTTGGTAACCGTGCCGTGGTCGCCAACGGACGTCATGATCATCTGGCAATCGCCGGAAGCAAAGGCCTGCACCATATCCTGGCCGAGATCCTTGGACTTGATCTTGACGAAGCCCTGATCGTACCAGCTCTTGAGGTCGGTAACGTATTTGACGAACTTGGTCTTGTTGACCGTCAGACGGGCGTCGAGGCCGTCATAGCCATTGTTCTTCGTCGCGACCGGCTGGTCGTGAATAGCGGAGAACTGTTCCATCAGCTGCCAGCTTTCGTTGGCGGAGATGTTAATAGCCATTGGGCATTCGTAGCCGGCGCCCTTCAGCGCCTTCATGTCTTCGGCGGCTTCTTCCCAGGTCTTCGGAGCGGCGGTCTTGCCGATCTTGGCGAACGCGTCCTTGTTCCAGTAGAGCAGGGCGGTCGAGGAGTTGAACGGGAAGGAGAGCAGCTCGCCCTTCGACGTTGCGTAGTAGCGGGCAATGCCGGGGAAGTAGTCGTTCCAGTCGACCTTGTAGCCGTTCTCGGACATCAGCTTGCTGACCGGATGGTAGGCACCCGAAAGCATCATCGTCGCGGTGCCGACGTCATAGACCTGAACGATGGTCGGCTGCTTGCCGGCGCGGAAAGCGGCAATCGTGTTCTGCAGGGCGGCATCGTAGTTGCCCTGGCTTACGCACGACACTTCGTAGTCTTTCTGGGAATCGTTGAAGTTCTTGCAGAGCGTCTGGACGACACGTTCCAGGTCGCCCGACAGGCCAAACCAGAAATCGAACTTGGTCGGAGCAGCAGCAGCAGGCAGGGCCAGCGCTACGCTCATGACACCGGCTGCTGCAGCCGAAATGCAGTTCTTAAGTTTAGACATAATCCCTATTTCCTTTTTGAAAGCTCGGAACCGGTGGTCTTGCGCAAGTCCGCGGTAGCGGCGTTATAGACAAGCTGTGTGACAGTTTGTTGTGGGCAAAAATCCCCGTATTGGCGGGTTTTTCCACTCAGGGAAGCGACTTGCGGACAATCGCTCTTCGCAGGATCGTGCAGTTGAGATGTTGCTAAAAAAGACGTGCGGGCAACATTGACCCGCGGCCCGCTTGCGAGTGCCGCGAGCTGCGGCCGACAGGCTTCCTTGCTGGCGCCTAGAGTGATGTTGCAAGATGAGGCCCAGCGAATCCCGAAGGCATCGGAGGAATGAGAATATGGGTCTGAGCGAGCGTCAGAAGATGGCGGGTGGAGAATGGTACTGCTGCTTCGATCCCGAACTGGATGCTCTGCGCTGGCGGGCACGGGAAGCGGTCCACGAGCATAATACGATGCAGCCCGCCCAGCGCGGCAATCTCGGTCCCGCCTTGGCCGGGCTCTTTGGCGATGTTGCGGAGACAGCCTTTGTCGAAGCGCCGTTCCACTGTGCCTACGGGATCAACATCTCGCTTGGTCGCCGGGTCTATCTCAACGCCGGTTGCACCATTCTCGACAGCGGCAGCGTGCGCATCGGCGAGGGCAGCATGCTGGGGCCGGGCGTGCATATATATTGCGCCGAGCACCACAAGGACCCAGAGCTGCGCGGAGCGGGCATTGAGATCGCGCGGCCGGTCACGATCGGCGCGAATGTATGGATCGGTGGCGGAGCGATCCTCGTCGGCGGCGTGGCGATCGGCGACGGTGCCATCATAGGAGCGGGAGCGGTTGTCACGAAGAGTGTCGCGGCGGGCACAACCGTCGTCGGCAATCCCGCTCGCCCGATTGGCTCCAGATAGACGATGTCAGTTCGCCGGGCGACGCTTTCTTGCCCACCACACGGAAAAGCGGCGACGCCATCGCCGCACGGCCGGCATATCATGTGACAGCACGATGAGGCCTAATGGCAACATCCAGAAGCCGAGCACGGGCAGGAAACCGAGCAGGCCACCAAAAACGAGCGCTATCCCCAGGCCGACGCGCGCAAGGCGTGATTGGGGCAGTGGAATTCTCACAGAGCCGAAAACCAGCTCGCGAGTGGATGGATCTATGCCAAAACGCCTTGTTTTCCGGGCCTTTTGGTCGGTGTTGGCTGTCGTTCCGCTTTGATCAGTCATCCACAGAAAATGGTGAGGCGACGAAATAATGCAAGAGAAATACATTTTTTTGAAAAAACCGCTTGGCAAATCGGGAAAGCATTTGTAGAAGCCCACTCACACCGCGCCAAGCGCATTCCCTGGTAGCTCAGCGGTAGAGCATTCGACTGTTAATCGACAGGTCGCCGGTTCGAATCCGGCCCGGGGAGCCACTCTTCTTCAGAGAGTTTTCTAATATCATTGCATTGGTTGGGCGTCATTGCCCTCTTCCATTATGCCGACGCTGATATCGCTACAGCTCTTCGATCCTCTCTCTATCAGAGCCCCGGCTGGCAACGTTGTAACGATGCCGGTGTCTTATCCTCGTTGACCTTTCTCTTTTGTCGGTGTCAGTTTGCCCCAGTCTCTAGGGGCATGTGCCCATGGGCGACGTGCGCTGCAAGCCGGGCTGGCAAAAAAGGGGGATGAAATGAGTGAGAATGGGAGTTCCCACAAAGGAGCGCTGCTGGGGTGGGTTTTCAGCGCTGTCGTGATTCTGGCATTGGCGGCTGACGCGGCGGTCGATCTGTTTTTTCCGTCTTTGATCAAGGCAGAGATGGAGGCGACAGGTTTTGCGGTGGACCATGCAGGCTTGCTCGGGATGATCATCCTCGTATGTGCGATCCTTTACGCGATTCCGCGCACGGCGGTTCTCGGGGCGATCCTGACGACGGGCTTTCTGGGCGGCGCCATCTGCACGCATTTTCGCCTCGGGGAACTCGGCTCTCCGCCGCAACTTATAAGTTTGTTTTTGGGTATGCTGGCCTGGGGCGGCCTGTATCTTCGCGATCAGCGTGTTCGAGTTCTGCTGCCCATCCGAACCCCTATTGGCTGAAGCTTGAAGAATCGCTCCTGCAGAGCTTTTTGTCGTGCAACAACAGGCTCTTGCATTTGCGCCTGCACACAACCTCGTTGCGCCGGCAATCGAGTGTATCAAGACGATACACCCGCGATACTGCGGTAGGTGCGTGTGGCGTTTCGATAAAAATTCGCTCAAGGCATGGTTGCTCTCGCGAATGTGAGCGAATGTTCATGTAGTATTAATCTGAGCAGGCGCATCTAGTTGGGTGCGTGAAATACGCAGCATAGTCCCCCAATGCTTTAGAGGTTCGACATGAAAAATCTGCTTCTTGCTTCCGCACTCGCACTGGCATCGGTCTTCGCCGTCAGCGCACCGTCCGAGGCGGCTCCGATGCATCATCGTCACCACCATCACCATCATCACCACTGCCATATGAAGAAGGTAAAGCATAAGGTTCACGGCCATTGGGTCGTCCGCAATGTCCGCGTCTGCCGATAATCGGTAGAAGCTTCGAACTGATTTAAATTACCCTTCAATGCAATTCGGCCGCTTCCGATATTTTCGGCAGCGGCCGTTGGCTTTTCGGGTGGCATGCTGGCTGCGTTGCGGCGATGACAGCAGTGGGTCGCTATGAGGCTGCCATGCCGCGTACGGCCCCATAGGGGCCTCAGGGGCGAATTTCGAACGTTACGCCACTATGATGTCGATGATAGTAGCGACGGTCGTCGTGCCAGCCGCCACGCCAATGATGGCGGTCCCAGTCTCGGTCGTCACGCCAATGGCGACGATCGCGGTCACGCCAGTACGCTCTCCGACCATTGTCGACGTCCGGATGCCAGCGGGTGCCATGATCCTGGACGAGAATGATATCTGACGTGGTCGTAGGTGAAGCGCCAAGCGGGGCTGCCGTCGTCGGCAGGGTGGCTGATAGCAAAGAGCCCACGGCCAGCGCGGCTGTCAAAGCAAATGTAGCAACATATTTCAAGGCGGTAACTCCTTTATTCGATCACGTCCCTTTCAATGGAAAACGCGACGATCACGACAAGGTTCCCCCTTCTGGTTGATCAGAGGGCTTCGTGATGCGCGCCAATAGGGAGGGACGCCTTCGATTTCAGGAGTTTACCGGCAAGAAAAAAGGGGGCCGGCAGGGAAAGCCGGCCCCCTTCCTTCTCTGATCGGAGGTCAAATCTGATCAGGTTAGAAGTTACGCTCGAAGCGGAGAATGCCGGAGACGGTGTCGTCGTGGGCATAATCATAGTGAACGTAAGTCAGTTCCGGCTCGACCAGGAGGTTCTTGACCGGGTTGAACTTCAGGTTCGTCGTTGCTTCGAACATCTTCGAGTCGGTGTAAGCGAGCTGGACGTTCCACTTCAGCTTGTCGTTGACCGGAACGCCAACGCCACCCCAAACAGCCCAGTCACCCCAGCCGCACTTCGCGCCGTTCACAGTGCCGTTCGGCGCCGTGCAAGCGGAGATGTCCTGGTTCGAACCGGCATACTGGTTCAGCTTCTTGCCGTCGGTGTTGTAGCCGCCCATCAAGAAGGCCGAGAATGCGCCGAAGTCGGCATCGATACGAGCCTTGATAGCGCCTTCTTCGACGATCGAGTCGTAACCGCCGACAACCTTGAAGCCCCATGCGCCAGACTTGAAGCCAGCACCGGCAACGACGTTCGGAGCGTAGTGGTTACCTTCAGACTGTACCCATGCACCGTTGTAGGTCGTGGAATCCGAAGCAGAGTTGCTGTCTTCGAGCGAGATAACCGCCGAGAAGCCGTTGCCAGCGTCATATTCATAGGTCAACTGGTTCAGTTCGTACGGACCGTCATAGATCACGTCGTCGTTGATGACGTCGCCAGCATAACCCATGTAAAGGTTGTACTGAGAGTCCTTCTTACCAACGGTGAAGCCACCGAGGCTGATGTAGGACCACAGCAGGTTGGTGCTGGTGGAGCCGCCATCGTTCCAATCCCAACGAACGATGGTCTCGGTCTTCAGCGGACCGTATTCGGTGTCGGTCGCGGTGTCGACGTTCAACTCAGCACGGGTGTGCCACAGCGTGCCCTGATGGCTGTCGCGGTTGTAAGCGTTGTACCACTCACCTTCCGTACGAACCTTGCCGCCGATCTTGAGGCAGGTTTCCGTACCCGGGATGAAGAAGTAGCCTGCACCGTATGCGTCGCAAATGCGAACGTATTCCAGTGGCTCAGGCTCAGCAGCAACGATCGCGTCCGCCGCGTGAGCACCGGATACTGCTGCCAGTGCAGCAGCGGAGCCGAGAAGAAGGCTCTTGATGTTCATAATAACTCCAATCTCTCTTGATTGGGCGTGAGATATCGCGCCGTAAAACGACGTGCCCAACCCCATCCCGTTCATGTTCCCTAGTCAGTAGGTGCGAAGTAATAAGCTTCGCGAACTATTTCCTGAACCTGCTTCACTGATTTGGCAAGATACTAAGCGGAGCGAACTATATGCGCGCTATTCGAAAAAAATGTTTGTTGCAAAAATGACGCAATTCGCCGGCTGAGCCATCGACGCGCCCCATTTCGTGCTCAATTCGGCATGGCCAGGCCACGAAACCTCCTGAGCCGAAAGTTCCGGGAAATGCCGGCAATGTGGGACGAAAGCAGGCAAAAACGATGTGTGTCACAGGGCAATGGCGTGGCGTCGCGCTCGTTTGCGTTCGACAACCGCCGCATTTCGCAAGCGCCAGCAACTCTCATCAACTATGGCGGGGATGTGGCTCAAGCGACCGCATAGCAGCGGTCCTGTGGCGCCCCACAATGAGCAGGGTGCGTCCGACGACACTACTGGGGGCGTAGTCTCGTCGGACGCGGCACTGCCCGGTTCGGGGGTGGCATCCAAACCGGTAGTAGCAAACCTAGCATCTACCATAGGTTTCTATAACCTACCTGAATGGGCTGGCAGGATGCGTCATTCCGGCATGGGTCGGCGCGTTGGATGAACCATCGATCGAGCACAGGCATGCACCGGTCTCAGTACCCGGATCGCCTCTGAGGCGCGCAGCAGGAGATGCGTGCGGATGATTCGAAAAACTACCTGAGCATCACGGATAATGGTTCAGATCGCCGATCTTTCCCATCGCAGATGGAGGATCGGGTAGGGGCGGCCCTGATCGTCCAGTTCCGAGCGGCTTGTCACTTTGAAACCGAGACGTTGATAGAAGCCTGTCGCATCCGGATTTTGCTCGTTGACGTCGACAGTCACGATACTCTTTCCAGCGCGAAAGTCGTTGAGAAGCAGGCGACCCAAACCCATTCCCCGGCTGTCGGCGTGCACGAAAAGTGCATCGACATGGTCGCCGCTTGTGCCAAGGAAGGCATGGGGCAGGTCATGGCTATCGACCGCAACCGTGAACTCCGCATTCGGCAGATATTCCTCAGCAACCATCTTGCCGATCGCTTCGAGATTCGCTGCATCGAGGAAATGGTGGGTGGCTTCAACCGCGGTCCGCCATATCTCGAAATTGCGCGCTACGTCGGTCGGTTTCGCTTGGCGTAGTCGGAACATGTCATATCCTCGGGTGTCTCTATCGTTTGAAGATAGTCATCTGGGTTTCAGAGCCAGCGGGTAAGAGCGGCCTGCGGCTGCGCTTCATGCGTTTCATCGAACGCGTCGCATGGGGATTTGGGGATATCGTCCATCGCGCTACGATCCGCAAGGGATCGATGTGGTGCGCGTTGGAGCTAGCTGATCTCCTTGGCGATGAATCCATCGGTCTGACGTCTCCAGAGGCGGGCGAAAAGGCCGTCCTGCTCGACCAACTCATCCGGCATGCCTTGTTCGACGATGCGCCCGTGATCGAGCACGATGATCCTGTCCATCTTGGCGATGGTGGACAGGCGATGCGCTATGGCGATCACCGTCTTTCGTTCCATCATCAGATTGAGCTTTTCCTGAATGGCCGCCTCCGATTCGCTGTCGAGGGCAGAGGTGGCCTCATCGAGAATGAGGATCGGCGCATCCTTCAGCAACACGCGAGCGATGGCAATGCGTTGGCGTTGACCTCCGGAAAGCCGGATGCCACGGTCGCCGACGAAGGCATCGTAACCTTTGCGGCCCTCGCCATCCGCGAGACTGGCAATGAATTCTTCCGCATTTGCCATCTTTGCCGCATGTTCGATCTCGCGCTGCGTCGCATCCGGCCGGCCGTAGCGGATATTGTCGCCGACCGAGCGGTGCAGCAGCGCAACGTCCTGGGCGATGACACCGATGTTGCGGCGAAGGCTTGCCTGCGTGACCTCACGGATATCCTGTCCATCGACGAGGATTGCACCGTTCTTGATATCGTAGAATCGCAACAGCAGGTTTGCGAGCGTCGTCTTGCCGGCTCCGGAAACGCCAACAAGGCCCAGCTTCTCACCGGGCCGCACCGTCAATGACAGAGCGTCGATCACCGGTTTGCCCGACTTGTAGGCGAAGCGGACATTGTCGAACCGGATCTCGCCCCGCCGCACAACAAGTTCGGCCGCATCCGGTTGGTCGGTGATCGTCGGCGCTGTCGTCATGACAGGCATGGCGTCCTTGATCGTGCCGATTGCCTGGAAGATCTGCTGGCCCATCTGCAGGAACGTGAAGGTGTGGCCGGACAGCCGGGTGAGGACATAAACGGCGGCAGTGAACTCGCCGATCGTGACGAAGCCATTGACGAGCCCGATGAAGCCGATCGACAGGATTGCCAGCCAGTGCATCATGTTGAGAACAACGACGATGACCTCAGAGGTGCGATAGATGCGCTGCTCACTTTGCTGCGCTTCGATGGCCTTGCCGATTATGTCGCGGATAGCGCCCGCCTCGCTGTCTTCGGCGACAAATTGTTTCACCATCTGCATATTGGCGTAAACATCAGTGATAGCGCCGGAAATCAGACTGCGGCGCTTGGCGGAGCGGCGCGCGCGCTCGGTGAAGACAGGCGCCAGCCTGACGGCGAGCAGGACGTTAAGCGTGATCCAGGCGATGGTCGGCAGGGCGAGCTGCCAGGAGAGCGCGCTCAGGAGAATGACGGAGCCAACCATCTGCATAACGAAGCGCGGCATGGACTGGAAAGCCGAGATGACCTGCTGCTGCACGGCTGATGCCACTTGCTGCAGGCGCGAGGCGACCTGGCCGGCATAGAGATCATGGAAGAAGGCGAGGTCCTGGCGCTCCACCGCCTTGTGGCCCTGCCATTGAATGGCGGCCGGCATGCCGATGCCGAGTGTATGCGAATTCAGTGTATTGACGAGGAAGGAGCCGATCGGGATGCATGGGAAAAGCATTAGGCCAAGGAAAATTAACAGCATCCGGTCATTGTGCAAGAATGCGCGAGCGCCCTGCTGTGTTACGCCATCGACGATGATCGACAGCCCCCAAACGGTCGTCAGGCTCATGGCCTCGATCGCCATGGTGCAGAGGGCAAGCGTGATAAGGATGCCGCGAAACATCCGGATGAAGTGTAGGAGAACAGCAACCGGCCCCTTCGACGGCAGTGGTCGATAGGGGATATCGAGCGGCCGGATGAGCTTCTCGAAGGGACGGTAGATCGCGTCTGAAATCGACATGGGCCGCTCGGGTCAAAAATCGGGTGGAGACGCGGACATTCGGCTACGCAGATCGCATAGAATCATCTTCCGGCTGCAATCTCAATGGGAAAGATGCCGCTGATTGTTCCGGCGTTGAGAGAGGCCACGAAAATGCACTTAAAATTCAGCCGAGAGGGATTGCCGGCCCCGTCGCCTCAGGAGGCTGGAAGGCCCATCGATCAGTTGGGCGAATCGGGTGAAACCACCTCCCATTTGCCGAACTCCGTCAGGCCTGTGGCCGTCGCTAAAGCCAGCGAGGCGTGATTGTCGACCTGGCATCGATATTGCGGCTCGTACCCTTGCGCGTAGGCTTGACGGCTTATTGCCCGTACTACATTCCTCGCATGTCCCTTTCCCCTGAAGGTGGGCAGTGTCAGCACGCCGACATCGGCGATAAGTGCATCGTCCCAAGAGTACATGCTTGCGGCACAAACCAGGCGTGCTCCTTCAAAAGCACCGAATACCAGCCAATGATCCAGTTCTACATAAGCAGCGTCCAGGTCTTCTTCCGATGCCGCTGCCTGAAACGCCTCAAATGCAACCCTATCCAGCTCCGTTAATTGGCGTACTTGCCCAACGGAGATCTCCTGCAAAAGCGATTGTTTCGCCGGCTCAAGGTAGTAGAAAACCGCATCGGCGTCGTTGAGAAGAATTTGGGCGGCATCCAGCGCATGGCGAAATTCAGTCTCGGAAAGGACTTCTCCTTCTTGGAAACCCAGTTTGCCGGCGACTGCCATCGTCACAACGGCTTGAACCGGAGTGTCGGGCCGATGCAGCATCATCACCCGATTGTCGTCGTCGAGATCCGGGCTGACGGCGAGGGAAAAGCTGCCGTCGCGATGAAGGGTGGTGCCGGTCAGGAAATGTTTCCGCCAAAATGCCGTCACCGTCGCGGAAAAGACAGGTTGCTGGTGATTCAACCGAAATGTGTCGTTCATCTGCATTCGTACCCCTGGCGTGTATCGGCACTAATTATTCCGATCCGCGTTGCCTTGCAATTGGCGCCGGCATTCTTGATGTCCCCAGGGAGTATTTGGCAACGCAAGTTCCTGATGAGCGCCACTGACGCGAACGCGGGAAAGTGAACACGCGATATCGGCCGTTTCAGGTGCTTGCGCTGTTACGGCTGCCTATCCATGCTGGGTTTTCGTACGACAGACGTTTGCCAGATTGCCGGGCGATCAAACGGGAATTCGGATCTGGGCAGCCTGCGCACGAACGAACGTGAATTGCATCGCCAGACTCTTGCCAGCCCGACCGGCACTGTTGCCGATCGGACCATCTTTTCTCAACGGCATTAGGTTGCCGATGCTAATCCGCTAGCTTGCCGATCACCAGACCTGCAAAAAGCCCGAGGAGAGCGGTCGCAACCAGGATCGAGCTTGTTGCGGTTGGATTATCCCTTGCAGCCTGCACGACATTACGACCCTCTGCCCGCGCGTGGTCGGCGATATTCGTAACCTTGGCTTTTGCCGAAGAAAGGGCCTCGTCAGCTCGCTCGGAAGCGCTATCGATCCTCTTCGCCAGATCGCTCGAAAGCTTGTCGATCTGGCTCCGAAGCTCTTCGATCTGAGAGTTGATATCCTTGTCGAGCCCGATGTCTGCCATGATATTCTCCTGACGAGTGGTGTAAATTCGCCTCTCAGGAACGGCGCGAGCGCAATTTGGTTCCGTGGCTTGCGCGTTTTGGTTTTGGACGAAAGCGGCGCACAGCACATACCCCGCCGCCGTTTGCGGCTTGGCGGTCTACATGGCAGATGACAGGGAAGGCGAGTTCCGGGAGGCTGAGCGCTCGAAGCCGGAGCGGATTGCCAAATCTCGTCTGGTGTGGCGGAAAGCTTCAAGCCCGAATTGTCGCGCCGAAAATATTTCGGAGCGATGTCAATGAGTTACTAGCGTATAAAGGAAGGTATGGAGGCCTCGCCCGGAATCGAACCGGGGTGCAAGGATTTGCAGTCCTCTGCGTAACCACTCCGCCACGAGGCCATCCAAAAGGTAATTTCGGTGTGGTGGCGGGGATTTAGAATGATCCGAAGGAAAGCGCAAGAGGGTTCATTCTGAATAATGTCCTTTTCTTATTCTGAATAACGGTTCACGAGCCGTTCTTGCCGAGTCGACGCTGTTTCGTAGCTTCGAGCACACGCTTTTCCGTTTCCTTGGCATACCCACGGTAGGCCGAGGACGTCTTATGCTTCGACAGCACGCGACCTTGTCCTTCGGTCAAGCCCATCTCTTCCAGTTCTGTCATGCCGCCGTGCCGCGCCTGGTCGAGGGTAAATCCCGTGAACCCATTCACGTCGGCGAAAGCGCGGATCTCCTGAGATAACCGCGTCCCGTCGCCAAATAGCTTTCCGGACCGCTGGCACACGATCGACAAACCATAGTGGGGCGCGGCGGCAAGAATCTTCTCCGCGTCCTCGTAAAGCTTTACGACTGTCCCATCGTCTTCGACGTATTCAAGCGGATGCTCTGCCCGCTGCTTGTTTTTCCGGTGGCCGATGATGATCTTATCCGGCGCGCTTTCGCCCCGGTAGCCGTTCCAGGCGGCATAGCCCGCACCTATGGCCGATGGCCGCATAAGCCATTCGAAGGCCAGAACAGCGGCCACCGCTAACTCCCCCCTTCCTTCCGATATGGCTTTCTCCGCAAAACTATAGACCGTTGCCCGGTCGACGTGGCCTTTGATCTTCTTGTCTCGCTTCTTGCGAGTCACGCCTTCCCATGGGTTTGGCGTGTCTGATCGGAAGAGTTCAGGATGATGTGGCTTCATGCGGCGCCACATGGTGGCGCAATACATGATAACCTTTTCGCCAGTCCGATTTCCCTTTTCGCCGGCAAAACCGTGATAGATTTTCTCGGCAGTGCTGACCGCGATGTTCGCGATCTTCGCATCCCCGACACGGGATTTGCGACCATCAGCCTTTTCGATTTCAAGCTTGCAGACGCGATCGAGGATGCGCTTGTAGTCTGGTCGGCTGAATTCGCTCACGTGCTGAAGAAACGAATCATGCTTGAGGTAAGGCAGGCATGTCTAGGCTCGGTAAGGCCCGTCG